>JAIXTH010000324.1 GCA_027484265.1 Alphaproteobacteria bacterium | reverse complement strand
GTCCTTACGTGCACGCAGGTCAGTGACGTGTCGCCTCTGAGCGGCCTGACCGGGCTATCAAGCCTTGACCTTGAGGGCACGCAGGTCAGCGACGTGTCAGCGCTAGATCACTTGGTGGATCGTGGCCTGATTGTGCATTGGAGAGATGGCTTCAGAAAGCGGTGATCCATCGTAGGGGCTGGGGGGCTCTCCCGCAAGTCGCGAGCCATGCGAGCCGGATTGGTGCCGTTCTGAGCCACAGGCTGGACGTCTTGCCGCTCGATGGGGTAAGCCGATGGCAATTGGCCGGGGGGCCACGGAGTTGCGCATGAACCGGGCGATGATGCTGAAGCTGGCTGTCGTGGCTGTTGCCGTATCCGGCCTTGGCGCCTGTCAGGCGCTTTCCGAAGCTGCCGGCGGGACCAAGGTGGTTCCGGACGAGTTCCGGGTTGTGGCCAAGGCGCCGCTGGTGGTGCCGCCGGAGTTCAACCTGCGTCCGCCGCGTCCGGGCGAGGCCCGTCCGATCGAGCTGCAGCCCGACCTGCAGGCCCGCAATGCCGTGTTCGGCGTGCAGCGGGGCGCCACCGCCTCTGAAGGCGAGCGGGCCCTGATCTCGCAGATGGGCGCCACCAATGCCGACCCGCGCATCCGCGACGTGGTGGATGACGAGAGCGGCGATCTGGCACGCAAGCCGCAGTCCTTTGCCGACCGGCTCCTGGGCAACGCCCCGGCTGCCACGGCCGAGAACACCCCGGCCCCACTGACAGCCGAGCAGGAAGCCGAGCGGCTGCGCAATGAGCAGCGCGCCGTGAACAACGCCACTGGCGGCAACGCCCCCACGATCCAGCAGAACCGCCCCCGCGGGTTCAAGCTGCCGGGGATGTAAGGGGCCGGGCGGGCTGCTGTCCGCCCAGATCAGCCAACAGCATCACCGCTGGAGCGCAGCTGCTTGCAGCTGCGCCCGCTTCGCACGTTCCTGAATTCAGAGTGACACGCACCCCCGGGCGCCGCCTTTGCGGCGCTTGCGCAGCTGCGAGCAGCTGCGCTCCAGGGCCTCCGGCCTACCAGAGCCGCACGCGCTCCTCCGGCGGCACATACAGCGCATCGCCGGGCTGGACGTTGAAGGCCTCGTACCAGGCGTCGTGGTTGCGGACCACGCCATTGACCCGGAACTTGGGCGGCGAGTGCGGGGCGGTGGCGACCCGGCGGCGCATGTTCTCGTCGCGCGACTTGAACTGCCACACCTGCGCCCAGCCATAGAAGAACCGCTGCAGGCCTGTGGTGCCGTCCAGCACCGGCGCCTCGCGACCGCCCAGCGAGGCCCGCCAGGCATCCAGCGCCACGGTGGTGCCGCCGAGATCGGCGATGTTCTCGCCCAGCGACACCCGTCCGTTCACGAACAGGCCCGGCAGCGGCTCAAAGCGGTTGTACTGCTCCACCAGCCTGTCGGCCCGGGCCCGGAACTGGGCATCGTCCTCGGCGGTCCACCAGTCGCGCTGGGCGCCATCGGCGGCGAAGCGGCGGCCCTGATCATCAAAGCCGTGCAGGATCTCGTGGCCGATCACGGCACCGATGCCGCCATAGTTCACCGCCGGGTCGGCCCGGTAGTCGAAGAACGGCGGCTGAAGGATCGCGGCCGGGAACACGATCTCGTTGTTGGTGGGGCTGTAATAGGCGTTCACGGTCTGCGGGGTCATGCCCCACTCGCGCTTGTCCACCGGCTTGCCGAGGCGGCTGTAATTGTCGGCCTCGCTCCAGGCCGCCAGCCGCATCATGTTGCCCACGAGGTCATTGCGACGGATGTCAACGCTGGTCTTGTCGTCCCAGACCTCCGGCACGCCGACCTTCACGGTGAAGGCCGCCAGCTTGCGGCGGGCCTCGGCCTTGGTGGCGTCGCTCATCCACTCGAGGCCATCGATCCGGCGGCCGACAGCCACCTTCACATTGGCAACCAGCTCGTCCATCGCCACCCGGGCTTCCGCCGGGAAGTAGCGCTGCACATAGATCTGGCCGATGGCATCGCCGAAGGCCGAGCCCAGAAGGTCGCCGCCGCGCTTGTCGCGCGCGCGCTGCTGCGGCTGGCCGGTCTGGGCCTGCTGATACGCGAAGGCGGCGTCGCGGAACGCGCGGGACAGATTGTCGGCCTGCGACCGCATCAGCGCCAGACGCGCCCAGTCCCTGAGAACCGCCACATCGGTGCGGGCCCAGATGGCCGCGATCCCTGCCACGGCGGAGGGCTGGCTGACATTGAGATCACCGACCTTCGACAGGTCGATGCCCGACAGGCGCATGGCGTCCTGCCACGGCAGACCACGCGCATCACCGGCCAGCTGGCGCAGGGTGCGGGTGTTGAGGGTCTTGCTCGGATCGCGGTTGTCGGCGCGGGTGAAATGCACCTCGGCCAGCGACTTCTCGAAGGCGAACACGGCCTCTGCAGCCGCCGTCGCATCGGCCTCGCTGCGGCCCGACAGCACCAGCAGGCGGGTGATATAGGCCTTGTAGGCCGCCCGCACCGCCGGGAAGTTCGACCCGTCCGACAGATAGAAGTCGCGCTCGGGCATGCCGAGCCCGCCCTGCGACACGTTCAGCTGATGGCGGGTGGTGTCGCGGCGGTCGGTGGCGACGAAGATGTTGACCGGGAACGGCATCCCCGGCTGGCTGGCCAGCACCAGCGCCAGCACTTGCGGGGTGGTGGCACCGTCGATCCGCGACAGCCAGGGCTGCAGCGGTGCAAGGCCCAGACGGTCCAGCCGCTGGGTGTCCATGAACGAAGCATAGAGCGCCGCGATCTGCTGCTGCGACCGGGAGGGGCTGCGGACCTGACCGGCCTCGCGGATGATCGCCGCCACGCGGCGGTCCGACAGCTCGGCCAAGGCATTGAACGAGCCATAGTCGCCGCGGTCCGCTGGAATCTCGAACCCGCGGTACCAGCCGCCATTCACATAGGCGAAGAAGTCGTCGCCCGGCTTCACGGCGGTGTCGCGCTGGGTCAGGTCCACGCCCCAGCTGCCATAGCGCCGAGCCTCGAGGCTGCCGCCGGAGGCGGTGGCGCGATCCGTGACGGTCTCGAACAGCGCTTCGTAGGACGTCGGTGCCTGGGCGCGACCGGCCTCCAGGACGGCGGCGGCATCATCATCATGGTGCCCGCCCGGGTGTGCCGTGGCTGCCGGGACGGCCAGCGCCAGGGCGGCAATGGAGGCGAAAGCGAGGCTGATGCGTCGGATCATGGTGTGGCTCCCCCAAGAGCAGTCTGGTGCAGAGACCTGGATCAGGCCCCCATCGGTTTGTGTGCGATTGACCGGGTCAGACCGGTCCTACCGGCCCCCAATCGCCCTGTCGCATCAGGATAACAGTCGGCTGTGCCTGCCGGAATGAGCGTGGCGCAGTGGTGGTGACCGAAACCGCCGCTGTCGCCGCCTGGGCCGACGCGGACAGCGCCAAACCATCCGGTTTCCCGGATGCGCGGCAGTTCGAGGCGATCATGGCAAACAGGATCATGGCCCCCGCCTCCAACCCCAGCCAGGGACCGACTGCAAGGGCCGGGAGGCCAACCTGACAGAGATTTCATGAAGCCCGGCAGTAACCCGTCCGGGCGGGCTTCAGGCAACCATCAGGCGGTGCCTCAATTGCCGGTGCGAGCCTGCGGATCCTGGAAGAAAACCGCCCGCACGCGCCCGTCTCCACTGCGCATCCGCGACTGCCGGGTCACAGTGTTCACCACCAGTTCGGAGCCCTGAACGACGCTCCGTCCCTGGGTCACCACCACCCGGCCACGGATGGTGATGGTGTTGTTGGCGGCATCGAACACGCCATTATCGCCGCGCACCTGCTCGTTGGGGGTGATGTAGAACACTTCGGTATCGGCAAACACCTTGTCGATCTGGCTGCCATCGGCGCCCGGCTCGCCCCGGTAGGTGACCCGCAGCGTGTTGGAGCGCAGGGCATTGCCGTTCTGGATCACGACCGCATTGCCCGACAGGAACACCACCCGCTCCTGCGGACGGATATCGACGCTGTCGGCCTCGATCTGGATCGGGCCGCCAGTGGTGGCGGTCTGGGCTCCAGCAGGGCGGGCCTCCAGCAGCACAGCGCCCGCGCCCAGCACAGCAACGGCCGACGCACAGGCAACCGCCAGCGTGCGGCTTACAAGGCGGGGGCGGCGAGTGGCTTCGGTCATGGTCAAGGTCCTGGAGAGGCTGCCTGGAAAGGTCGTTCGGGAAGATGTTCGGTTCGTCACGGGTCGAGGGTGCCGCGCACGCGCCCGGTCAGGCGCAGGCGTCGGGTCGACAGCGAATACTCATACCGCTCTGCGGTGACTGTGCCAATGCCACCGGAAAGCTGGATGCTGCCGGTGCCGGTGATCGACTGCCGGGGATAGTCCAGAACTGCGGCGCTGGACTGGGCCTGTACATCGCCAGTGACAAGCTGGGCACTACCCGACAGGGTCATCACCCGGCGGCGCGCATCCCAGCGGGCACTGGTTGCGCTGGCGGTGTCGCCACTGGTGCGTTGGAGGGTCACGCCGCCGTCGAGGACCAGCGTGGCGCGGTCATTTGACCAGATTGCGCTGCCACCTTCAATGATGTCGCCATCGGTGCGCACGATCCGCACACCGTCACCCATGGAGATTGACGAGCTGCCGCCCGCCTCGGGCTTCCACACAGCGGTTCCAGAGGTCGCCACCTGGCCATCAGCCAGGCGGAACTCCACATCGCCGGTCATGTCCAGCCGCTGGGTGAGCGGGTTCCACACGCCTTCGAGGGCCGTTGCGGTGGTGGCCGTGTCTGCCTGCAAGCGGGGTGACTTGAGTGTGACCGGCCCGTTGGCATCCCCTACCTGGCGCACGGCGCTCTCGGCGGTGACGATCACTTGCTCGCCACTTTCGGCGCGACCGACGAAACGGGGGTCCTTGATCACCAGGCTGCCATCCGACACCTCGGCATTCGGGATGGCCGGCGTCGGTTGCATCGCCGTGATCGCGACCGAACCAACCAGCCCGATGGTCACGACGACAGCGCCAACGATCAGCAACCGCCGGACCGCGCCGACACGAATGGTCCGGCGTGCCACCTGGCCCGAGCTGAGCCGTCTGACCGGGGCTGCCCTTGGCCGGGTGCCCGCCTCGGAGGGGAGGGGCCGATTCATGTGTGCGCGAAAATGTCCTGATCAGGCCAGCCGGCCAGATCCAGCACGGCCCGCACGGGCAGGAAGTCGAAGCAGGCCCGTGCAAGCTCCATCCGGCCCTCGCGCTCGAGCATCACTGACAGTCGGTCGCGGCAGGCATGCAGGTGCAGCACATCGGACGCGGCGTAATGCAGCTGTGCGTCGGTCAGTTCGGCGGCACCCCAGTCGGAGCTCTGCTGCTGCTTGGAGAGTTCGACACCCGTGAGTTCCTTCACCAGGTCCTTGAGGCCGTGGCGGTCCGTATAGGTGCGGGCCAGTTTGGACGCGATCTTGGTGCAGAAGATCGGGGCCACATCCACATCGAGGTGCAGCTTGCACATCGCCACATCGAAGCGGGCGAAGTGGAACAGCTTCTCGACCAATGGATCCTGAAGCAGTGCCTTCAGGTTGGGACAGTCATAGGTGCTGCGATCCAGCTGCACCACATGGGCATGGCCGTCGCCGGCCGAAAGCTGCACCACACACAAGGCATCCCGCACCAGCGAAAGCCCCAGGGTCTCGGTATCCACCGCCACAACCGGTCCCAGATCCACCCCATCCGGCAGATCGAACTTGTGGTAATGTACGCTCACCCGGGCTCCTCCCTCGAACTGCCGCACCATCGAGCGCAACGGTCCGGCTGGTCCGGCACCGCGGGCGGGCGTGGTATCAGGCTGATCTGTCATGGCGCTACGTGAACCGGCATGATCCTCCACGCAACCCCCCGGCGCACGCAAACTGGTGCCGGATGCCATTCCGTCACGACCTGTGGCTTGCCGAAGCGGCCACGGGACGTCATGGAGGCAGGACGCTGGCGAGCAGGGGTCGACCCGGGAGGGCAGGGGATGATGCATGGACGCAGATCGAACCGTCTGGCAGCCGCCTTTGTGCTGCCCGCCCTGGCAGCCGCCTGCATGACAACCGGCCCAACGGGCCCGGCAGCAGGCTCCCGCGAGCCGCCCCCGCCGGGCACACCGGTCGCGCTGTCGGGCGGCGCCTTGTGCGCCGGGGTTGTGGCGGGCCGGCAGATTGCCGTGCAGGCCAGCTTTGACCGGGCCCGCGCCAGCCGTTGCAGCATCGGTGCAGATGGCGTGATCGAGGTCCTGATCCTGCCCGAGACGCGGCCGATCAATGACAGCCCGTGGTACGCCTTCAAGGTCACCGCGGAAGCGGCCGGCCCGGTAACGGTCGTGCTGCGCTATCAAGGCGGCACCCATCGCTATGCCCCCAAGACCAGCCGCGACGGCCAGACCTGGACAGCGGTGGACCCCGCCCTCGTCTCGGTGGCCTCCGACGAGAGCCAGGCGCGGATGACCCTGTCGCTGGAAGCCGGTGTCACCACCATCGCCGCCCAGCCGTTCGAAACGGCGGCCCAGTCGCTGGCCCGCTGGGACCCCTTCGTCGCCGATGGGCGCCTGACCCGCCAGACATTCGGCGCGAGTGTGCGCGGCGTTCCGCTGGTGGCGCTGGCCACACCGGGCGAGGGGGCGGCCCATACTCTGGTGCTGGTGGGGCGCCAGCATCCGGCCGAAACCACCGGGGCGGAGGCCTTCGATGCGTTTGTGATGCGGCTGCTCGAGCATGATCCGCTGGCGGTGGCGTTCCGGGGCCGGGTCGCCCTGCTGCTGGTGCCGGTGCTGAACCCGGACGGGCTGTCGGCCGGGCACTGGCGCACCAATGCCAATGGCATCGACCTCAACCGCGACTGGGGCATCTGGGCGCAGCCCGAGACCCGGGCAGTCGGCCAGCTGATCGAGGCCACGCACCAGACCCGCCCCCTGATCGGCCTGATCGACTTCCACTCCACCCGTCGCGACGTGATCTATGCCATGCCCGCCGCGGATCCGCTCTATCCGCAGGGTCTGGCCGAGGACTGGTTTGCCCGCTGGCAGGCCGTGGCTGGCCCCGCCGCCCCGCCGATCCAGCGCCGGTTCGACGACGACCAGATGAACTCCAAGACCTGGTCCCGCATCCGCTTTGGCCTCAGCGGTGTCACCTATGAGGTCGGCGACGACACCGCTCCCGCAACAGCCCGGGCCAATGCCCGCATCGCCGCAGAGTCCTATATGCAGGCCGTTATGTCCTTGTCGGCCCAACAGCTGTCGCCGACAGGTTCACCTGCGGGAAGCTGATGTCGCTGCCGCTGGCCCGATGAGCGCCGACCACGCTCTTCAGGCTGCCTCCGCTTCGAGCTTCCACAGCCAGAACCGCGTCATGCCGGGAAGCAGGTCGGTTTCTTGGAACGTTTCCAGCTGGCGCTCGAGATAGGTTTCCAGCAGTTTGCGAACCTCGCGCCGCCGGCCCGCGGCCTTCAGGGCCTGTGCAAGATCATAGACCACATAGGCCGTGTTGCTGGAAAGCTCGCCGCAGTAGTCTGTCATCGCTTCCCGGGCCCGCCGCAATTGCGCCTCCGCCGTCGGATCCCCGACGGCCAGCATGGCCTTGCCAAGTTCCGCCGCAGCCACCGCACCGAAGGACAGGTCGTCCTGGCGCCCATAGAGCCTGCGGAATGCGCTCTCGGCTGCATGCAGCGGGGCGAGCGCATACGGTTGCCGGCCGAACCTGTTGAGCAGCTGGCCCAGCTCGAGGGCTGCCATGGCTGTCACCGAGTGGCTGGGACCAAAGCAGGCCTTCAGCTCGTTCCAGGCGCGGCGATAGACGGGCACCGCCTTGCGTGCGTCGCTGCCGTTCGCCATCGCACGTGCAAGGTCGAGGCGTGCCAGTGCCAGGTCCTCAGCGGAAGCGTCGCGGACCCGGCCAAGCGTGCGCACTGCCTGCTTCAGCGGCTCCACGGCTATGTCGGTGTCGCCGGTCGCCAGTGCCGTCCTGCCCTGTGACAGCAGCTCGCGGGCAAGCGAATGGGCGGTTGTCAGCCCAGCCACAGCGCCTGGGGGCGGCTCGCCTGGTCCGGGACTGGCCTTCAGACCTGCTGCCGACGCCCTGGCGACCGCAGCTGCGCCCGACTCGACAGCAATGTCGCGAATCCGGTTCGATAGCTCCTTGAGACTGTTCAACCCCATCAGCTCGGTCATGACCTCGGGGGTTATGTCCAGACGGTCCATGTGCCGGGTCTGTTCGATGGTCGCCATCAGGTTCGCCGCCGCCATGTCGGACGGATGCTGGCGGGCCCGCGGGAGTGCCGCCTCCAGCCGGGCCACGATTTCCTCACGGCTGTAACCTTCGTGCGGAAAGCGAAACACGTTCTCCATCAGGTATGTCCGGCACTGGCTAACCGGACTGTGCTCGCCGGCAACCATGCCGCAGCCCCAGTCGGCGCCATAGCGTTCCGCGAACTCGATGCTTTCCTCGATCAAGTCGAGGTTTGATCGCATCAGTAGGAAAGTAGTGTTCAGCTGCCAGTGCGGCTGGTTGCGCCGTTCCGCCTGGACCATCGCCAGGCTCTCATTCAGCACGTCCCACTTGGCGCCCGAGCGAATGTGTTCGTAGCTCTCGCGGGTGGGTCCATCGACGTTCACAGCCAGTGCCAGGTGCTTGATCCCGCGGAAGCGGTGGAGCTCGGTCCGCAGCTGCTGCCCATGGGTCAGCACATGCAGTTCCGCCGCCGGCATCGCCACCTCCTTGAAGACCTCCACCAGGCGCCAGAACTCCTTGAAGATGGTTGGCTCTCCCCCCGTCACCAGGAACGACGTCACATAGGGCAGGGCTGCCTCGATTTCGTCGAATGACCAGCCATTCAGCGCCCGCGGCTTGGAGTGATCCTGCCAGCACATGATGCAGCGGATATTGCAGTGCTCGCCCAGCTGGACTTCGAGACGCAGGGGGTGGGCATCGGGCGGGGGCTGGCGCCGCTCCAGATAGGCGGTCCGGATCGCCTCGTAGTTGCGCGCAAACGCCGGGTGCGTGACGTGCAGCGCCTCCAGGCTGGCATCCTTGGACTGGCCCAGCCGGTGCGCGGAATCGAAGGTGGCCCCACTCTCCTCCAGCTTGCGGCGGGTGTAGCAGCCCTCGCAGAACCGGGTCGCCTCGGTCGAGGCGCCCGCCGCCAGATCCTGACGCAACCGCGAGAACCCCTGGCCGTGGAAGATCGGGCCAAAGCCCTGATCGTTCAGATTGCCCAGCTCAAGTGGGGCGCAGCAGGGTGATGTCACCCCGTTGGCGTTCACGAAAGCCTGCGTCCAAGGCAGATAGCAGGTCATTCAGGCCCCCTGTTCAACGCGATAGAAATGCCAGGCGAGCATCCAGGAAGGCGCCGCGCAGGATCGGGTCAGGCGCGACATCCAGCCAGTTGCGAAGCACCGATGCATAGACGCTGCGAAAGTCGGTGCTGAATGTCAGGTCACGACCCTCATTCTCCAGATCTGGATTATCAGGGCGGTTGGCCAGCGAGCGGCTGGCGGTGCCGTGAATCCCGCCGCGCACCCGGCCTCCGATGGCCAGCATGACCCCGGCAGCGCCATGGTCGGTCCCTGCGCTGCCATTCTCGTCGATCCGGCGACCGAACTCTGACAGCACCAGCACCAGCGTATCGTCAAGGAGCCGCTGATTGAGCAAGTCACCGTGCAATGCCGCCAGTCCTGCATCCACTGTCCCCATCAGCCGCTCGAATGTGCCGCCGACGGTGCCCTGCCGCGAATGGGTGTCGTAGCCTTCGGCCTGGACCCAGAACACCTTGGACCCGACTCCGCGCGCGATAGCCGACGAGACCAGCTGGAGGGAGCGGCCCAGCTTGGTCTGTGGATAGGTCACGGTTGGCTGATATGGGAGCACCTGCTCGACCCGGGGAATGGTCTCGATGGCTGTTGCTGCAATGCTGTTGAGAAGGTCGGTCGAACTCTCGCCAACAGGGCGTGTGCGGGCCAGCCGCACCGCAACGTCCCGTCCCGACCATGGATTCAGGTAGGTATAGGCCGATGGATTGGTAATCGAGGCCACGAAGGTCTCTTCTGCCAGGAACGAACGTGGCTGCTGAAACTCGGTGTTCCAGCCATACAGCGGGTCCAGCGGCGACCGGATCGAGTCGAGGTAGCGGCCAAGCCAGCCTACTGTGGATGGCGACTGTGGCAACGCCGTCGAGATGATGTCGGTTCCGACAAAGTGGGAGCGGCTCGCCGATGGATAGCCGACACGCGGCAGGATCGCGAGGTGCCCCTGATCGAAGATTCGCTTGAGGCCCTGCAGGGCCGGATGCAGGCCAAGCGCCGTGCCCTGCGAATCCGTTCCCACCTGCAGAACCTGGCTGCCCGACAGGGCGATGGTGGGGCGCCGCTGGGCATAGGCTGGATCTTGATAGGGCGCCACCATGCTGAGACCGTCATTCCCGCCGGCCAGGAACACCATGACCAGACGCCGGGCGCCGGGCAGATTGCTGCCGGCAGCCCAGGCGGGTGCCGGTCCGAGCGGGACAGCACTGGCGCCAAGCGCTGCGATCCCGGTCAGGAAAGTCCTGCGATTCTGCAACATGAGTGCCACTTCCTTTCCGGATCGTACGGCCGTGGGCCTGGCATGCCGGGCCAACTAGATCATCTGATACTCGCCAAGCCCGAGGGTTAGCCGGATCAGGCCGGCGGCTTTGGCCCGGATCTGGTCACCGCTGCCTGACCAGGGCCCGTCTGCCTCGACATACGCTACCAGGAGTGCGCGCTGGGCTGCATCCAGAGGCTTGAAAGTGAGCCGCTCAAGGGCATGGGTGACGAACCCCTCGGGTGTGCCTGCGTGGTCCACCAGCGCCTGTGCCAGGGCCTCCGACTGGCTCCAGCACAGCGCCATCGCGAAGTTCATCCGCGCCAGAGTCGTAGTGGTCGAGAACCAGGCCCGCCCGGTCCGCCAGCCTCCGACACTGGGTGGATCGAACAGCGACTGGCCCATCCCCGCCATCGAGAAGACCACCTCGTTGGCCCCCATGCCCACCCAGCCGACTTCCTTGATCGCACGGACCACATACTCGGCCGGCCACGAGTAGCGGGTCCAGTGGGTCCGCGGACTGCGGAAGACCTGCGATCTGAAGAGTGCGCGCATCACCTCGCGCATCGAGCGGTTGGTCGACCGGTAGACGCTGGCCAGATAGGCTATCAGCGCCGGGTCCGGCGGGCTTCCTTCATCGACAAAGCAGGCATAGATTTTGCGCGCCAGAAACGCCCCCGTGGCCGGATGGTCGGCCAGGGCACGCAGCAGTTCCACGCCGTCCTGCTCGCCCGAGACCGGCTCGCGGGCCGGGATGGTTGCGGTGCCGTCCGGATAGATCGGGAAACTGAATGTCTTGAAGCCAGTGTCATGGTACTCGGGATAGTATTTGAAGCCGCGATAGTGGACATCGAATGAGCCCGGGATGATCGGCATCAGGTTCCAACCCGTGAAAACCCGTGCCCCGGCATAGACATCGCTCTCCTGGAAGCTCTCCGGACCGATTGTAAACAGCTCCATCAGTTCACGGATGAAGTTCTCCTGCGGCTTGCCGACAATGTTGGTGTTGCCGTCCAGCCAGGCCACCATCGCCGGATCGCGGGCGACCTCCAGTAGCAGTGCGCTGAAGTCTGTGAGCGCCATGTCGCGGAACATCTCGATCTGACCGCGGGCACCGTCCGGATCCTCGCTTTGCTTGGCGGCAAAGGCGCGCAAGGCGCCAGGAAACGAGAAGGTCTCGATGATCTTCGAGCGTCCGGTGGCAAAATGATTGTGCCAGAACAGCGTCATCTTCTCCTGGAGCGGGCGCCGCGAGTGCACCATGCGGAACACCCACCGCTCCATGGCATCGACGAGGTTGCGATTTGGATCGAACGGCCCGTCCACCAGCACGCCAGCTTCATTGAAGGTACCGCCGGGAACGATCTTGAGGCAGGCTGGGTCCTGCATCCGGGAATCGACGTCGTCAGGGATGGCCTCATAGTCTACCAGACGGTCTACAGCCTGCTCATACGACAGGCCGCGAAAATCCAGCCGCTCTTGGGGTCCCACGCCGAAGCCTGCCCGCCTCAGCAAGTGCTCCACTTCATCTGACAGTCCCGCCATGGTGCCATCTCCCGCCCTGCCCGGGCACCAGACGCCATGGGTGCCGCACACGGTCAAGGAACCTCTGGCTCTTCTCGGTTGTGGGAGCCCGGTTCCGGGTTCTCAAGCATGTGAACGTCCACTATGCGGCTTTGGTTCCCGGCAGACCGCGCCCCTCGGTCATTCTGCCATCCTGCGCCCGCACCGACGCGCCGGCGTGTCAGCGCCGGCGTGTCAGCGCCGGTGGCCACGGCCGGTGGCCAGGGCCGGACTTACAGCGCAGTCCTGATCCGGCCCCAGATGCTGGCGACATCGGCATGCGGATTGGCTGCCACCTGCCGGGCCCACAGGGCGCCGTCGATCATCGTGCGCGACGATGTGCCCGCAAGCCGGGCGAGGACATCGACTGTCGAGCCGTCAACGGGTCGCCAGTTCAGCACGCCTGCTTCCGGTGCCTGCTTCAGCTCGAGGCGCGGGTCGGCCCCGATCCTGGCCGCCAGCTCGTCGGTGTCGGCCATGTTCTTCTCGATCAGCGCGGCAAGGCCGGTGCGGCCCAGGGCCATCAGGCTGGCCATCAGCGGGATGGCGGCTGCCCCGCGCGAGCCCTGCACCCCGACATTGGGCGTGGCCAGATAGCTGCCGCCAAAGCTGATCGCCTCCTGCGCATCGGCGGCCCGGAACAGGATCATGGCGCTGTCCTTGGGCTGATAGAGCCATTTGTGGGCCGAGATCGCCACGCTGTCGGCCTGCTCGATCCCGTCGAGACGGGCGCCATAGCGGGTCAGGCGCAGTGGACCGGCCCAGGCGGCGTCCACATGCAGCCACCGGCAGGGCACCGGTGCCAGGGCGTCGATCACGCCGCGCCCTGTGGTGCCGGCGGTCAGGACCACGGCCGCATCACCGGTCGGCTCCAGCTGGCTGCGATCCAGCCGCCCGTGCGCATCCACCGGCACGGCCTGGAACGGCAGGCCCAGGATATGCGCGGCCTTCGCCACCGAAACATGCGCGTCGGTAGACGTCACAACCCGCCGCGCTCCGGCCTCCCGCGCCCGCCACAAAGCGGTGAGGTTTGCCAGGGTCGAACCGGCACACAGATGCCCGCAGCTCATGCCGAACACCGGCGCCAGCCAGTCGATCACCCGCCGCTCGACCTCGGTGGCAAACGGGCTTGCCTCCGGATGCAGCAGGTTCTGATTGACGGTGGCGTTCAGCCCCACCAGCTGCGCGGCTATGTCCAGCGGCGGCGGATCCATATGCGCAAACGCCAGCGCATCGCCGAGCCGGGCCGAACGGGTGCGGATCGCATCACTGAACAGCGCCAGCGCTGCCTCAGCTCCGATACCGTCCGCCGGCAGATCAGCTGGAAAGTCCTGCACGTCCCACCTCGCTCACAGTCCCGCGCACCGTCACCGGTCCACGCCCGGGGCGGGACTTTAGCTTGAAGTGCCAGGGGGAGGATAACCCGACTCTCCCGGACCTGCGTCAAACGAGAGAGTGGTGCCAGAAGAGGACTCGCATCTACACCTTATTCAACTGTATTTATTATGATAAATTCAGTTGAACTTCGTCGATACCAACAAAAGCACCAACAATTTGCAGCGCGTCCCATCTTTTTGCAGTTGGGATTGCATGCCCCCCCTCCGTACTTTGAGCCGACTTTGTCGCCGGTCGCACCGCTCGGCCCCACTGGTGTAGCAAGGATGCTCCAGCACCGTCCAGTCTTCAGCTCGCTTGCTGCTCAGCCGATGGATCGCATCGCGCTTCCAGCTCGCGCAAGTAGCGTCATTCGCCTGGGTCGCGACCATGAAGACAGTCTCAATCTCATCCGTCACAATCAGATAGTAAATATCTGTATCATTCGGCCTGGCTATCCCTACGTTCCATTATAATGGCCCTATTGCTCAATTATAGTTCCTCCGAGTGAGCGTCGCCTGATCCCTGTCATAGGTAAATTCTGTTATGGTATTGTCCTGTATTCTTTCAACAGCCTCATCGATGACAAAGCGTGGCACAAGAAACCATTCGCGCGGGGTAACGGGATTACCGAACCGGTCTTTGATCTCGATGTCGAGCCGTGCAGGCTCGAATATCCGGTGGATCAGGTTTTCGAGCTTCGTGCGGTTGATGTTGTACAGGGTGTAGGTTGCCACGACCTCGACGTCGGCCAGGAGGAAGGTAGCATCGAGTTTTGCGTTCGCGATCCGGCGCTGCACATCGCCACCGGTAACGCCAATCTTGTGGAGGACATCGCGGTTGGCAGCGACGACCGGATGATCGGACTTGCTGCGGAGCACGTAGATCGTGCCGCTGGCTGCGTCC
>JAIXTH010000222.1 GCA_027484265.1 Alphaproteobacteria bacterium | reverse complement strand
CCAGGCGGTGCTGCCGCTGCGGGGCAAGATCCTCAATGTGGAGCGGGCGCGGTTCGACAAGATGCTGTCGAGCCAGGAGATCGGCACGCTGATCACCGCGCTCGGCACCGGGATCGGGCGCGATGACTTCAATCTCGACAAGCTGCGCTACCACAAGATCATCATCATGACCGACGCCGATGTCGACGGGGCGCACATCCGCACCCTGCTGATGACGTTCTTCTACCGGCAGATGCCCGCCCTGATCGAGCGCGGCCACCTCTTCATCGCCCAGCCGCCGCTCTACAAGGCCGCCAAGGGCCGGTCGGAGCGCTATCTCAAGGACGAGGCGGCGCTGGAGGCCTATCTGATCGAGGAGGGCTCGGAAGGCGCCTCGATCGAGCTGGCCTCGGGTGAGGTGCGCATGGGCGCCGACCTGCTGGCCACGATTTCGGCCTGCGAGCAGTTCGAGAGCGCGCTCAAGCGGCTGTCGCAGCGGGCTCCGGCCTTTGCGCTGGAACAGGTGGCGATCGCCGGTGCGCTCAACAGCGAGGCCGATGACGGCACGCTGCAGGCAGCTGCCATCCGTCTGAACGCCATGGCGGAAGAGGGCGAGAGCGGCTGGACCGGTGTGCGCGAGGACGCCGGGATCGTGCTGGCGCGCGAGGTGCGCGGGGTGCGCGAGGCGGTGCTGTTGGACAACAATCTCCTGGCCAGCGTCGATGCCCGGCGTCTGGCCGAGCGGGCGCGGTCGATGGCCGACATCTGGTCGGGCCCGGCCAGGATGCGGCGCCGCGACGTGGAGACCGAACTCAACGGGCCGCTGTCGCTGCTGGAGGCGATCCGTGCCGCCGGTCGCAAGGGCGTGACGATCCAGCGCTACAAGGGCCTCGGCGAGATGAATGCCGAACAGCTGTGGGAGACCACGCTCGACAAGAACGCCCGCTCGCTGCTGCAGGTGTTCGTCGAGCACGCCGACACCGCCGACGAGATGTTCACCCGCCTGATGGGCGATGTGGTGGAGCCGCGCCGCGAGTTCATCCAGGAGTTCGCCCTGGAAGCGGATGTGGATGTGTAATCAGAGCCTTGCGGGCTAAAGTTCGAACCGCACACCCTGCGCGAGGGGCAAGGTGCCGGACCAGTTGAGGGTCTGGGTCTGGCGGCGCATATAGGCTTTCCAGCTGTCGGAGCCGCTCTCGCGGCCGCCGCCGGTTTCCTTCTCGCCGCCGAACGCGCCGCCGATCTCGGCGCCGCTCGGGCCGATATTGACGTTGGCGATGCCGCAGTCCGAACCCGCCGCCGACAGGAACCGCTCGCTCTCGCCCATATCGCGGGTGAGGATGCACGACGACAGGCCCTGCGGCACGCCGTTCTGCCAGGCGAGGGCCTGCTCGAAGCTGGCATAGCGGGCCAGATACAGCACCGGGGCGAAGGTCTCGTGCTGCATGATGGCGGTCTGGCCGGGCATCTCGAGGATCACCGGGCGCAGATAGGTGCCGCCTGCGGGCACGCTGTCCGGTGCGCTGTCCGGGGTGAGAAGGCGGCCGCCTTCGGCCTGGGCAGCCTGGATGGCGGCGCGGTACTGCGCCCCGGCGGCATCATCGATCACAGGCCCCACCAGCACGCCATCGCCGCGCGGATCGCCGATCCGCAGCGAGCCATAGGCCGCCGCCAGCCGTTCAATCAGCGCCTCTGCCAGGCTCTCATGCACGAACAGGCGCCGCAGACTGGTGCAGCGCTGCCCGGCCGTGCCCACCGCGCCGAAGGTGATGGCGCGCACCGCCAGATCGAGATCGGCGCTCGGCGCCACGATCATCGCCGCATTGCCCCCCAGCTCCAGCAGCGAGCGGCCGAAGCGTCCGGCCACCGCGACAGAAACCTTGCGGCCCATGGCGGTGGAGCCGGTGGCGCTGACCAGCGGCACGCCGGGGCTGGCGGCCAGCGCCGCGCCCACCTCGGCACCGCCCTGCAGCACCTGCACGAGGTCCGGCACCGCTGCCTCGAACCCGCTGGCTGCGGCCTCGAACAGGGCGAGGGTGGCGGCGGCGCACAGGGGGGTCTTCTCCGACGGCTTCCAGATCACGCTGTCGCCGCATACGAGCGCCAGCGCCGCGTTCCAGGCAAACACCGCCACCGGGAAATTGAACGCACTGATCACCGCCACCGGCCCCAGCGGATTCCAGCTCTCGCGCATGGTGTGGCCGGGCCGCTCGGACGGGATGATCAGGCCGTTGAGCTGGCGCGACAGGCCGCAGGCGAAGTCGCAGATGTCGATCATCTCCTGCACTTCGCCCAGGGCCTCGGACACGGTCTTGCCCGCCTCCAGCGTGACGATCGCAGCCAGCTCGGCCTTGCGCGCCCGCAAAGCCTCGCCCCAGCGCCGCACCAGCTCGCCCCGCACCGGCGCCGGCACCAGCCGCCAGCGTTCAAATGCCGTCTGCGACCGGGCGATGGCGCCGGCCACCGCATCCGCATCCGCCACGGGCACCGAGCCCAGCACCCCCCCGTCGATCGGGCTGTGGGAGACAAGCGCGCCGGTGCTGGCGGGCGGCGCGCCACAGGCGGCGAGGGCGGCCTGCAGCTGGGCTGTGGTGCTGGCGGTCATGGGGCAGGGCTCCTCAGCGGGCAAAGCGGTGGGCGAGGGTGGCCATCACGGCTTCGAACTCGGCCATGGTCTCGTCCAGGATCTGCGCCACCGGCTTGATCGCATCGATCCGGCCGGCAACCTGCCCGGACAGGGCGATGGAGGCTTCCATGTCGCCGCCAAAGTACAGGTCGAGGGCGTGGGCGAACTCGCGGCGGATGTCGCCGTCGGGTGCGAGTTCCAGGCGGCTGGTCTTCTCGGTGCGCAGCGCCCGCAGCGCAGGGCCGGGGCCATGGCGGTTGAGGAACACGGTGTCGGTCTCGCGGGCGTCGATGATCGCCTGTTTCCAGTTGCCGTGCACCGGGCTCTCGGCAGCGCTCACCATCCGCGTGCCCATCTGCACCCCTTCGGCGCCCAGCGCGAAGGCCGCTGCCATCGAGCGGCCATCGGTGATGCCGCCAGCTGCCACCACCGGCACCTGCACCTGCGCGCACACCAGCGGCAGCAGCACCATGGTGGCCACATCGCGGCTGTTCTTGAAGCCGCCGCCTTCCGAGCCCTCCACGATCAGCCCGTCCACACCGGCCGCCACGGCCTTCAGCGCGCCTTCCAGGTGCGGCACCACGTGGAACACGGTGAGGCCGGCCTCTTTCAGCTGGGCGCAGTAGCGGGTCGGATCGCCCGCCGAGGTCGTCACGAACCGCACCCCCTGATCCACCACGAACGAGACGATGTCCGGGTCGCGCACGAAGGCCTGGGCGATGTTCACACCGAACGGGCGGTCGGTGAGGCTGCGCATCTTCACGATCTCGCCGCGGATCGCATCCAGTTCGCCGGACGATGTCTCGATGATGCCCATGCCCCCGGCATTGGAGACGGCGCTGGCCAGCTGTGCCCGGGCGATCCAGCCCATTGGCGCCTGGATGATCGGTTTCTCGACACCCAGCATGCGGGTGATGGCGGTTTCGATGGCCATGGTGGTCTCCTCCCTGATGTGCGCCCGCTTGAGCGGGTCTGATGTGGCAATGGCAGGCTCAGGGGCCGCGCGCCAGTTCCTCGCGGGTGCGGGTGACGGGCCGCACGCCCTCCACCAGCCAGAGTTTCAGGCGGCGCTGGCGCTTGGGCCCCAGGTCGATCACCACCTCGCCCGCCGGCTCGATCCGGTCGAAGTCCTGGCGGAAGAACGCCTCCCACCCGCTGCGCTCGGAGGCCATCAGCCACACGCCCGGTGTGCCGGGCTGCAGCCCGCCCACGCTCTCGGCATGGTTCAGCGCCCCGTCCCAGCCGCGCCAGGTGCGCAGCAGCAGGCGGCTGTCCGGGTCGAGGCGGCGCACATCGTCCGGGGTGCGCAGCCGGTCGCGGCCGGAGAACTGCAGGCCGTGATAGAGGTTGCGGCTGTCCACCACGATGCCCACGGCGCCCCGCGCCCGGGCCTCGACCTCGAGGGCTTCCACGGTCTGCGGCCAGCCGCGCACATCGGCGATGGCGGCGGTAAGCCCGACCCGGTCGGCGAGGGCAGGGTTGATGAACACGCCCGCCACCAGCGCCCCCAGCGCCACCTGGACCGCCAGCGCGAACGCCACCGCCAGCTTTGCGAGCAGGCTGGTCCAGCGCTGCACACCGTTCGTCGTCGCCGTCAGCGGCCCGGCGAGCGCCAGCGCCGCCGCCGGGCACAGCACCACGAAGGCAGCCGCTGCCCAATTGGCATTGGCGCGCGAGGCGAAGGCTACCGCCAGCACCACCAGCACCGGGATCAGACCGGTCGCCGCATAGGCCCGGATCGGGTGGCCTGGCTTCACCAGCGAGACCAGGCACGCCACCAGCCCCACCGGCCAGGCCACGAGGCCGAACACCCCGAACTGCTCGCCGAGCCACGACAGCGGCTCTTCCAGGCTCCAGCGGGTGTTGTCCAGACTGGCATTGCCCACCGTATGGCGGATGGTGGCCCCGTCACTGGCGGCATTCCAGGCCAGGTTCGGCGCCATCACCACCAGCAGCGCCGCCACCAGGGCCAGGCCGCCCCAGCCCAGCAGCGCCCGCCGCAAAGGCGCATCCAGCAGCGCGCCCACCAGAAGGCCCGCCGGCACATAGAGCCCGGCATATTTCCCCAGCGCCGACAGGCCGAACAGCGCCCCCGCTGCCACGCCCCAGCCGATGGCCGCAGGCGCCTCCCGCAGCCGCTGCACACAATAGAGCGCCCAGACCGCCAGCGGGATCATGATCGCATCGGTGCTGAGCAGCAGCGACGACAGCGAAATGCCGGGCGCCAGGAGATACAGCACCCCCGCCAGCAGCGCCGCCTGCGCCTGCCAGCTCTGCCCCGCCGCCAGCCGCGCGGTGAAGGCAAAGATCCCGGCGGTGCCGATGGCGTGGAACACCGCGCTGGGCCAGCGGGCCCCGAACGCGCTGTCTCCGGCCAAAAGGGGCGCAAGCCCCCCCACCCAGCCCACCGCCGGCGGCTTGGAGAAATACCCCCACGCCAGCGTCTGCCCCCACCCCCAATACTGCGCCTCATCCGGCCCCAGCTGCAGCGGGCTCGCCTGCAGCACCAGAAGCCGCGCCAGCGTCACGGCAAGCACCAGCCCCGCGAGCCACAGGAAACTGCGGCGCAGGGACAGGGCAGGGGGGCTGGAGGGCTGGATTGAGGCGGCAGTCATGGTGCTGTGCTGGATGACGCCCCGCCGCGCCAATCGCAACCGGTCACTGCAGGTGGGCGGGTGGAGGGGCGCGTGGAGGACTGTGTGCCGCTTCAATCGACACAACCCGAGAAATCTTCAATCCTTAAGAAGGAGTATTGCCGTATTGCAGCACTGTGACGGTCGGTGTCAGCCGTACGCACAGGTCGGGATCATTGCTGTGGGAGGGCATTGTGTCGTGATGAGTTTCCTCTCGTACAGGGATGAAGGCGTCCGCACCCTCCACTTAGGCGAAGGAGAT
>JAIXTH010000247.1 GCA_027484265.1 Alphaproteobacteria bacterium | reverse complement strand
CATGGGTATCGGCCCGCATCTCCTTGAGACGCTCCTTGTGCTTGACCCCGAAGTGCTGCTCCTCATCGACGATCAGCAGGCCCGGATCGCGGATGGTGACATCCTTGGCCAGCAGCGCATGGGTGCCCACCACGATCTCCACCGTGCCGTCAGCCAGGCCCTTGCGGGTCAGCTCGGCATCCTTGGCGCCCACCATCCGCGACAGCTGGCGCACCCGGATCGGCCAGCCCCGGAACCGCTCGGAGAAGGTCTTGAAATGCTGGCGGGCCAGCAGGGTGGTGGGGCAGATCACTGCCACCTGCCGCCCGCTCATCGCCATCACGAACGCGGCCCGCAGCGCCACTTCGGTCTTGCCGAAACCCACATCACCGCAGATCAGCCGGTCCATCGGATGGCCGGACGCCCGGTCTGTGAAGATATCGTCCAGCGCCGCCAGCTGGTCCTCGGTCTCCTCATAGGGGAAGCGGGCGCAGAACTCGTCATACAGCGCATCGGGGCGGGTAATGGCGTCGGTGGTGCGGGCGGCGCGGGCTGCCGCGATCTTGATCAGGCCCTCGGCCATGTCGCGCAGGCGCTTCTTCGCCCGTGCCTTGCGGTTCTGCCAGGCAGCCCCGCCCAGCCGGTCGAGCTGGGCATCGGCATCTTCCGAGCCATAGCGGGTGACCAGCTCGATGTTCTCCACCGGCAGGAACAGCTTGTCGCCGCCCTGGTAGGTGAGCTCGAGGCAGTCGTGCGGGGCCTCCTGCACGGTGAGGGTCTTGAGGCCCTCGTAGCGGCCGATGCCATGGTCGATGTGCACGATCAGATCGCCGGTCGACAGCCCGCCCAGCTCCAGTACCACTTGCGCCTGGCGCCGCCGCTTGCGGGCCCGGCCCAGCCGCTCGCCCAGAATGTCGGCCTCCGACAGCACGGCCAGGTCTGCGGTCTCGAACCCACGGTCCAGCGGCAGCACCGCAAGGCCCACGGTCCCCGCCGGCATCAGCTCCAGCGCAGCGGCATTCGGCAGCGGATAGAGGTTCGCGAGCCCATGCTCCTGCAGCACATGCCCGAGCCGCTCGGCCGAGCCGTCCGACCAAGCCGCCAAGACCGGCTTCACGCCCCGGGCGGCCAGCTCCAGCACATGGGTCCGGGCGGCGTCCCACACGCTGGCACTGTCGGCAGCGCGCTCGACCGCAAAGGTCCGCCCCGCCCGTCCACCGGCATCCAGTACCGGCGCCAGACTCGCATCCTCGATGAAAGGACTGAACAGCCGCACATCGCGGGCATCCAGCTCGGCCTCGATCGCCTCCAGCGGACGGTACAGACGGGCCGGTGGCAGGGCCCGGTAGGCGGGCGTGCCCTTGGGCACCGGCACCTGGCGGGCCTCATAGTAATCCTGCACCAGCGCCAGCCGTTCGCGGGCTGCATCCATCGCCTGCGGGTCGAGCGTGATCACGGCGCCGGGTCCGGCATGATCCAGCACGCTTTCCAGCCGGTCATGGAACAGCGGCAGCCAGTGCTCCATCCCGGCCCGGCGGATGCGCTTGGTGACGGCCTCGTACAGGGGGTCGCCCTGACCGGCACCGAACGTGTCGAGATAGCCGCGCCGGAACCGCTGGGCCGCCTCCTCGTCCAGCATGGCCTCGCTGACAGGGCCAAGCTCCAGTGCCTTGAGCTGGCGGGTCGAGCGCTGGGTCTCGGGATCGAAGGCGCGGATACTCTCCAGCGTGTCGCCAAACAGGTCGAGCCGCACCGGTTCGGGCTCGCCGGGGGCGAACAGGTCGATCACCCCGCCCCGGATGGCAAATTCGCCCCGCTCGCGCACGGTGGCGGCCCGCACATAGCCATTGGCGGCGAAATAGGCCTGCAGGGCGTCCACATCGAGATCGCGGCCCGGCCGGGTGGCAAAGCTGGCAGCCTTGATGGCGCTGCGCGGCGCGGTCAGCTGGACGAGGGCAGCGCCGGTGGTGAGCACCAGCAGCGGCGGGTCTGTCCCGGCGCGGGCCGCGAGGCGCGAGAGGGTGGCAAGGCGGGTGGCAGCCACTTCCGGCGCTGGCCCCACCCGGTCATACGGCAGACAGTCCCAGGCTGGCAGCCGTGCCATCTCGAGGCCGGGCGCAAAGAAGGCAGCAGCGGCGGCAAAGGTCGAGGCCTGCGCATCGTCCCGCGCCACATGCACCCCGACCCCGCCCCGGGCCAGCAGCGCCGCCGTCACCAGCCGTGCATCATGCCCCTCCGGCGCCCCCGTCACACGGATGCGTCCAGGCGCGCTGGCAAGGGTGGAGACGAGGGCAGGATCCATGAGGCGAGGGGGCCTAGCAGTGCCGCGCCGGACTGGCGAGGCGGGGGATGCAGGAGGGTGACTGTCCGCCCGAGATCACGGGCGTGGATGGAGTCAGTCCCTGGCGGCGGCGAGCCGTTCCTTCATCAGTTTCAGGATCAGCTCGTTGCCGGCCACGATATTGCCGGTCTGCGTGAAGTCGGCCCCGTCGATCTCCTCGCAGAAGCCGCCGGCCTCGCGCACCAGCACCACACCGGCGGCAATGTCCCACAGGCCGAGATTCCGCTCCCAGAACCCGTCGAACCGCCCGGCCGCCACGTAGGCCAGATCGAGCGATGCCGACCCGAACCGCCGCACACCCGCCACCCGCTGGGTGAACTGGTGCAGCTCCTTGAAGAACTG
>JAIXTH010000005.1 GCA_027484265.1 Alphaproteobacteria bacterium | reverse complement strand
GGACCGACCTTTTCAGGCCCCTGGTCCCCTCAGGAGGTCAGCTGTCACTGCTGTAGATCGGCACCGGTCAGAAGCGGCGGGACACCCGGGCCAGTTCGGCTTCCACCTTCTCCTCCACGATCCGCGGCAGGTGGGTATCGAGCCATTCCTTCAACATCGGCTGCAGAAGCTGGGCGACCAGACCCTCGACCGTGTTGCCCGAGAGAAACACGCCGGGCAGTCCGCTGTTGACGCGGGCAAATGCGCTGGCGGCCTGCGTGGCAGCGTGATCGCTCAGCAGGCCCTCGTGCGGGATCGGCGGTGCCTGCATGACAGGTGCAGGCTGGACAGGCGGCGGCTGGTAGACAGGGGCCGGAGCGACCGGCGCAGGTTCGGGCTCCCGCTCCATCACCATCAGGTCGTCGACTTCGTCGAACACGGGCGCTGGGGCCGGTTCCTCGTCCATCGGCAGGCTGTCGAAATCGAAGTCCGGCGAGACGTGCGTCTCTTCCGCCATCACCGGTTCGGCCTCGGCGAGGTCGAGCACGTCTTCTTCGGCAGCTGCGGACGCAGGTGCTTCGTCTTCCGAGATGATCCGACGGATCGATGCGAGGATTTCCTCCATCGTCGGTTCGGCTGCTGCATCCGCGGCGCTCATCGGGGCCCCCAGTCTCTCACGGCTTGTCTGGCGAATCAGTTTCCCGCTGACGGAGCGTAAGCCGCGCGGCGTCAACGGTCCAGCGATCCACCGTTCCGATTGCGGATTCCTTAACAGACCCGCCCGACGATCAGGCCAACTGCCGCAACGGTGCCAGCACGGCGTCGGTCTGCTGCCCATAGGCCAGCAGCGCGGCCCGTACTGCATCGCGCGCCAGATCATCACCACTGAACTGGGCGCTCTTGGTTTCGTCGATCACCAGACCGAACGTCAGGGTCTGGTGCTCGATGAACCCGGCAATCAGCGCATGTGCCCGGTAGACATGGGCGGCCTCGATCAGGCCCGCTCGGGCGCAGCGCTCGAGCAGCGGGATGAAGAAGCCCTCGACCTTCGCCCGGACGGCATTGCCGGCAGCCCGTCCAGGCCCCGCAGCCGGTGTGTTCTGCGCGATCTGCTGACGCATCAGCTGGCGGGTGGACCGGCGGTTCAGGAGATCGGCGTAGGAACGGGCAGCCAGGTACAGCGCCTCGACCGGATCTGCTGTAGCCTCGGCCGCGGTAGCCACCCCGTCGAACTGCCGAAGGGCAAACTCGAATGCAGCCAGAAACAACTGCTCCTTGCCGGGGAAGAGCTTGTAGATCGTAGCTGTGGACACATGGCAGCGTTCGGAAATCGCCGTCAGCTGGCCGCGCGCAAAGCCGTGCTCGGCAAACACATGCCATGCAGCTTCCAGCACCGCCTGCCGTCTCTGCTCGTCGCCTCGTTCCATGTTGCACCGACATCTGAATGTGCGGACGATCAACCAAAGCCATGGTCAGCCAAACGGTCCGCGCTGTCCAGACCCCTGCCATGCGCCCGAACAAGCGCCGTTTCCAGTGACCGGCCACTTCTTTTGGTTGCAGAATGTTGTTCTGTGTAGAAAAGCACACTCCTATGGTATTTCCGACCGGATGCCTGATGGCAGGAGGAGCATTGTTGTGGGGGAACCCCAGTCCGATCTCGCCACGATACAGGTGCTGTCCCGGCTTGATGAGACCGAGCTGCGGGCCATCGCGGGCGCCTGCACGCCACGCACCGTGCAGGCTGGTGAGGTGGTGATCGATCATCTGGACCAGTCTCAGAGCGTGTATTTCGTTGTTTCCGGACAATTCCGCGTGCAGATTTTTGCCAATAACGGGCGAATGGTTGCGCTGCGCACCCTTGGCAGGGGCCAGCATTTTGGCGAGCTTGCGGCCCTGTCAGGGGCCCCCCGTGCAGCCACCGTGGTGGCGGATAGTGCGGGGGAGCTGCTGGAGCTGCCAGGCGTGACCTGGCGCAGCTTCCTGGAGACCATGCCACGTCTGGCCATGGCGCTGCTGGAGGCAATGGCGCGACAGGTGACGGTTCTGGGCGACCGGGTCTATGAGCTGGCGGCGCTGGAAACCCGGTTCCGGCTCTATCTCGAGCTCCTCCGGCTGGCCCGGGGTCACCGCGTCACCCCGCTGGGCATCATCATTGCCCCGGCCCCAACCCACGAGCAGATCGCCCAGAGCATCGGCGCCCAGCGCGAGGCCGTCACCCGCGAGCTG
This sequence comes from Alphaproteobacteria bacterium, assembly GCA_027484265.1. Lineage (GTDB taxonomy): Bacteria > Pseudomonadota > Alphaproteobacteria > Caulobacterales > Aquidulcibacteraceae > JAIXTH01. Next base: position 5,306 of record JAIXTH010000005.1, on the reverse strand, counting down.
CGCCAGCTGGGCAAGGAAGGGGTGCTGCTGCATCGCCGCGGCGAGATCGTGATCAAGCGCGAGGACGAGTTGCGCCAGCGGGTCGAACGCCGGGCAGGCCTGGCGGCCAGCTATGTGATGGACTGGGGCTGACGGAGCCCCGGTCTGGACCGCGGTCCCACCTGCGCTACAGTGTGGCCAACCCAGAACAAAACCAGGGAGCCACGCCATGAAAGTCCTTCAAATTCAAGATTCCTACGGCCTCGACAATCTCCGGATCACCGAGCGGCCGGAGCCGGTACCGGGCCCCGGACAGGTGACTGTCCGGATGAAGGCGGTTTCGCTGAATTTCCGCGACCTGCTGACGGTGATCGGCCTGTACGGCGGCAACTACACACTCCCGCTGGTGCCGTTCAGTGATGGTTGCGGCGTGGTGGAGGCGGTCGGGCCGGGTGTCACACGGGTAGCGGTGGGCGACCGGGTCACCAGCCTGTTCTTTTCCGACACCTGGATCGGCGGCCCGCCGGCGCCGCACAAGCTGGCCGGCGCCCTGGGCGGGCCACTGGATGGCTGCGGCCAGGAGCTGCTGCTGGTTTCGGCCGAAGGCGTCTCGAAGATTCCGGACCATCTGTCGGACCAGCAGGCCGCGACCCTGCCCTGCGCCGCCCTGACCGCCTGGCGGGCGCTGGTGGTGGACGCCCAGGTGAAGGCCGGGGACACCATCGTGCTGCAGGGTACCGGCGGCGTTTCGATCTTCGCGCTGCAGTTCGGTCTCGCCCTCGGCTGCGAGGTGATCATCACCTCCTCGTCCGACGACAAGCTGGCCCGGGCCAGGGCGATGGGCGCGCACCATACCATCAACTACCGCACCCATCCGGAGTGGTCGAAGGAAGTCCGCCGCATCACCGGCGGGCGGGGCGCGGACCTGATTGTGGAAGTGGGCGGGGCACGCACCTTGATGGAAAGCCTGAAGTGCGTGCGTCAGGGCGGGCACGTCTCGATCATCGGGGTGCTGTCCGGGCCAGGCGAGCCGATGCCGCTGCTGATTCCCACCCTGATCTGGACCAATGCGCGGGTGCAGGGGCTCTCGGTCGGCTCGCGCGAGGCCTATGAGGACATGTGCCGGGCCATCGCCCTGCATCGGATCGAGCCTGTTGTGGACCAGGTCTTCCCCTGGACCGAAGCCCGCGCCGCACTGGAGGCCATACAGGGACAGGGCCATTTCGGCAAAATCAACCTGGCCTTCTGAGCGGCAGCCTCCCCCTCCACTTCCCCTAGAGGACCCGTCCCCGTACCGGCAGCAGGGCGCCGGTCACAGCCCGGGCGGCATCTGACAGCAGGAAGGCGATCACATCCGCCAGGGCATCGGGCGCAACCCACACCGAGGGGTCGGCATCCGGCATGTCGGCCCGGTTGGCCGGGGTGTCGAGAATGGTGGGCAGGATTGCATTCACCCGGATATCCCGGTCCTTGAGCTCGGCCGCCAGTGCCTCGGTCAGACGGGCCACACCGGACTTGGCAGCCGTGTAGGCGCCCATGCCCGCAGCTGCCCGCTCGGTGGCAGCGGCCCCGACTGTCACGATCGAGCCACCCTGGCCCAGATGCGGGGCCGCCACATGGCAGACTGTCGCCGCGGTCAGCACATTGATCCTGAACATCTGTTCGAAGGCGGCGGCGCCACCGTCTGCCAGTGTGGTCCAGGCAAAGCCGCCGGCGATGGTACAGACGCCGTCAAGCCGCCCGAACCGCTCGATCAGTTCGGCCACGGCGCCAGCCACGGCAGCGGCATCGGTGAGATCCACCGGCGCCAGAAAGCTGGCGGACGAGCCTTCCCGCACACTGCGGTCCAGACCGACCGGCACGGCGCCGAGCGCTGCCAGCTGGCGCACCACCGCATCGCCCAGGGCACCAGCCGCGCCCGTTACCAGAATCACCCGTCCGTCCAGCATGCCCGGCTCCTTTGTTTCCGAAGGCCGACAGATATCACGGCGGGCCGTAGCAGCGATGCCCCGTGACAGGGGATTTGCACGTGAGTCTGCCCTGAGGGATTGCTGTGATTTCCGTTGCCGGACCGGGCTACACGGCTATATCTACTCGACCCGCTCCATGGTGCCCGGCATGACCGGGGTTTGGTAATGTGCGGGGAGGAGACGATCAGAACCATGTCGAACCGCGCCAAGACCCTCGCCGCCTCGATTGCGGCGCTTCTGGCCACCGGTGCGCTTGCCGCCTGCGGCGGCGGTGGCGCCGAGGCCCCCAAGGAAACCGCAACCGCCGAGGCCCCGGCTGATGCAGCTGCCCCGGCAGCCGACGCTGCCACGCCCCCCGCTGCCGATGCCGCCGCGACCCCGCCGGCCGAAGCTGCGCCTGCCGCCGCTCCGGTCGAGCTGGACATCACCGGCGCCGACGGCGTCAAGCTGACCGGCGACCCCGCCGCTGGCGAGCGCGTGTTCCGCCAGTGCATGTCGTGCCATTCGCTGAAGGCCGGCGAGAACAAGACCGGCCCGAGCCTGCATGCCATCATCGGCCGCACCGCCGGCCAGGTCCCGGGCTTCAACTACTCCGACGCCAACAAGGCTTCCGGCAAGGTGTGGACCCAGCAGGCGATGTTCGACTATCTGGAGAACCCGCGCGCTGCGATCCCAGGCACCATCATGGCCTTCGCGGGCCTGCGCAAGCCGGAAGACCGGGCGAACGTGATCGCCTACATCAGCCTGCACGATCACGACGAATAAGTCGCGGTGGTCCCTTGCGGGGCCACAGCTGCGGACCACGTGGTGCCGGGTTCGGTCCAACCGATCCTGGCACCCGCTTCCAGACGCCCTTCGGCCCCGCGCCGGAGGGCGTTTGTCGTGGTGGGTTATCGACAGGCCCCGGCCCCTGCCCAGACACCCGGTGTCCAAGGCCCGGCAACAGCCAGGCCCGCCATCAGCCTGGCTGGCTGTGGAAGCAGTCCTCAGACCTTGGAGAACATCAAGGTGGCGTTGGTGCCGCCAAACCCGAAGCTATTGCTCATCACGGTTTCCACGGCACGGTCCTGGCGCGCCCGCAGGATCGGGAGGTCGGCGAAAGCCGGGTCGAGCTCCTCGATGTGGGCGCTCTCGCACAGGAAGCCGTGTTCCAGCATGAGCAGCGAATAGATTGCCTCCTGCACGCCGGCGGCGCCGAGGGAGTGGCCGGTCAGCGACTTGGTGGACGAGATCGCCGGGGCCGCATCGCCCCACACGCCGCGCACGGCGCCCATCTCCTTCTCGTCGCCCACCGGGGTCGAGGTACCGTGGGTGTTGAGATACTCGACCGTGCGACCGCCGCTCATGGCCATCGCCTGCTTCATGCAACGGATCGCGCCTTCGCCCGAGGGGGCCACCATGTCGTGTCCGTCAGATGTGGCGCCGTAGCCGGTCAGCTCGGCATAGATCTTCGCCCCGCGCGCCTTGGCCCGCTCATACTCCTCCAGCACCAGCATGCCGGCACCGCCGGCGATCACGAAGCCGTCGCGACCGGCGTCATAGGCGCGGCTGGCGGTGGCCGGGGTGTCGTTGCGGCTGCTCATGGCGCCCATGGCGTCGAACAGGTGCGAAAGGGTCCAGTCCAGCTCCTCGCAACCACCCGCGAACATCACGTCCTGCTTGCCCCAGGCGATCATCTCGGCGGCATTGCCGATGCAATGGGCGCTGGTGGCGCAGGCGGACGAGATCGAATAGTTCACGCCCAGGATCTTGAACCAGGTGGCCAGCACCGCCGATATCCCGCTGCTCATGGCCTTCGGCACCGCGAACGGACCCACACGGCGGGGTGAACCCTTCTCCAGCGTGGTCTGGGCAGCGGCTACGATCAGGCGGGCCGACGGACCGCCGGAGCCAGCGATGATGCCGGTGCGCTCGTTGGTGATGTCGGCCGCGTCGAGTCCGGCATCGGCGATCGCCTGCTCCATGGCGATGTGACCCCAGGCCATGCCTTCAGAGAGGAAGCGCGCCGCGCGCCGGTCGACCCGGGCTTCCCAGTCGGTGAACCCCGGCGGCGCCTTGACCTGGCTGCGGAAGCCATGGGCTGCGTGATCCTCGGCGAACACGACGCCCGAGCGCGCATGCTTCAGGCTGTCGGTGACTTCGGCTGCATCCGAACCGATCGACGAGACGATCCCCAGACCCGTGACAACTACCCTGCGCATCGGCGCCCTCCTCGCTGAACTGGCTGTGCGCTCTGGCGGCGCCCTGACCTGTGGCGGCATGGCCGCCTGGAACTGCATGCTCCCGATGCACCCGATTCCGGCTGCCCGCTGGCAGCCCGCACCGGATACGGCAGCGGCAGGCCGCCTGCGGCCTGCTGGCTGACCTCAGAGGTCCTCTGGCTTGAACAGGCCGACCCGGAGGTCCTTGGCGGTGTAGATTTCCTTGCCGTCGGCAGTCAGGCGGCCATCGGCCCCCCCCAGCACCAGCTTGGATTTGAACACCCGCTTGATGTCGATCTCATAACGGACCAGCTTCACATCATTGGTGACCTGTCCGGTGAACTTCACTTCCCCCACGCCCAGGGCGCGGCCATGGCCGGGCAGATTGTTCCAGCCGAGGAAGAAGCCCACCATCTGCCACATGGCATCCAGACCCAGGCAGCCCGGCATCACCGGATCGTCGCGGAAGTGACAGGCGAAGAACCACAGGTCCGGGTTCACATCGAGCTCGGCCACCACGCAGCCCTTGCCATAGGACCCGCCATCATTGGCGATCAGCGTGATGCGATCCATCATCAACATGTTCGGCAGTGGCAGGCGTGCATTGCCGGGTCCGAAGACCCGCCCCTCACCACAGGCAATCAGTTCGTCATAGGAATAGCTGGACTGGCGCTGCATCGACGGCTCCGGGCGCCGATCCATCCGACGCACGCCTCGCGCCTAGCATGGCGCGCGCCGCTGCGCCAATTGTCCGGACGCAGCCCCTGCCCGGCAGGTGGTCTGTGACCGCGATTTTCAGACCGATCGAGCCTCCGGGGCCGACAGAGACCTGCCCGGACCGGCAGGGACAAGTCTGGGCAATCCGGACAGCCATCCGCGCCATCCTGGCTCGGCCGCGTCTGCCGCCCGCCATCCAGCAGCCGCTCGTCAACCAGCACAGCTTGTGCGGGCGCCCGGAACTCAGAGCCCGGTGCCCGGAGCCTGGCCAGGAGCTGCAGGTCCGGTGCAGGCAGGCAGTTGAATGACCGGCCCGAAGGCGATACCACCGGCGCGGTGCAAACCGGCTCCGGTCGGCGCCAGGCGGGCGTAGTTCAGAGGTAGAACGTCAGCTTCCCAAGCTGAATGTCGGGGGTTCGATTCCCCCCGCCCGCTCCAT
>JAIXTH010000297.1 GCA_027484265.1 Alphaproteobacteria bacterium | reverse complement strand
TCGCCTCCCCGCCCGCCGATGCCGCCGCCCCGGACCGCATCCGCTTGCGCAGCTGGGGTCTGGAGGATGCCGCCTTGCTGGCACGGGGCCTGGGCCTGGCTCCCACCTTCACCTGCCTCCCCGCTCCGGACCAGCTTGCAGCTGCAGAGGCAGCCCTGTCGGGCTGCACCTCGGCCGCGGCCTTCCAGCAGACCATGGCGGCCATCGAAGCCAGCTGGCGCGGCGATCCGGGCGCCGCCCTGCCATCCCCCACCGGCGATGCGGCAGCCGCCCGTGCACAGGGCGACGCCCTGCGGGCGAAGCTCGGTCATTATCTGGGCGGCACGTTCCACTTTGAAGGCGAGTGGACCTGGGGCCTCGACCGCCTGCCCTGTCTGGAACAGCGCCTGGCCGCCCTCAACCCGACCGCCCGCCCGTTCGTGCCCAGACTGGAGGTCAAGGGCGCGCGCTGCACGGTGCCCCCCGGGACTACCATCGAAGCTTTCGTCTCCCTGCGCAGCCCCTACACCTATATTGCGGTGCCGCGCCTGACGGCTCTGGCGGAGGCGACCGGGGCGGAGCTGGTGCTGCGCCCGGTCCTGCCGATGGTGATGCGCGGCCTGCCGGTGCCCCTCGCCAAGCGGATCTACATCATCCGTGACACCGCACGCGAGGCCGAGCGGTTGGGCCTGCGGTTCGGGGCGATCGCCGATCCGGTGGGCCGCCCGGCGGAACGGGGGCTGGCTGTGCTGTGCACCGCGATGCGGGAGGGCCGCGGGCCGGACTTCCTGCTGAGCTTCCTGCAAGGGGTGTTCGCCGAAGGTGTGGACGCCGGCACCGACCGGGGCCTTGAGCATCTGTGCGCCCGGGCCGGCGTCAGCCCGGCCAGCCAGCAGGCTGCCCTGGCCGACGACAGCTGGCGGGCCGTCACCGAAGCCAACCGTGCCGACATGCTGGAGGCAGGCGTCTGGGGTGTGCCAAGCTTCCGGGTGGTCACCCAGGGCGTCCCCGGGCCTGCCGTCTGGGGTCAGGACCGGCTCTGGGCCGTGGAACAGGCCCTGCTCGACGTGGCCGTGTGAGCCCCTGCGGAGCGGACCCTCGCTCGAAAGCTGTCGCGGGAGCCGCTCCTGTCATACGCCTGATACGCGAAACAGGCAGTTGTTCCGTTCGCGGAGCTTTGCACCCTTGCAACCGGCGCCGTCAGACTGTGAAGTGTGTGGATGGAGCCGACTTCCCTTCCGATTCCGCGCGTGGCGCTGCCACTGGCCGGTCTGGCCGGCGTGGTGGCTGGTGCCGCATGCGGAGGATTGGCTGCGGCGGCCAGTCCGGGCCAGCCTGTGATGGTTGCAGGTCTGGCGGCGCTGGCGGCCAGCCTGGCAGCGGTCCCCGGTGTCGTGGTTCTTTCCGACCGGCAGCGCCGGGCGGTCGCGGTGCCGGAGCCATTGCCGGGAACCGCCACGGCGGCGGCCGCAGCCCTGCCACCGATGCTGGAGGCTGCGCTGGATGCCGCCCCGGTTCCGGTCATGATCCTGGCGGCCGACAAGCGGCTGGCTGCGCGCAATGCGGCGGCCCGTGACCGGTTCACGCAGATCGGCGTCGGCGCCCGTCTGGAAGCGCTGTTCCGCCAGCCCGACCTGATCGCCGCTATCGAGGACAGCTATGTGGACGGGCGGATGCGGCAGGTGTCCGTATCGACCCTGGTGCCGATCGAGCGGTTCGAGCGCGCCACCATCGCGCCGTTCGAGGACGGGGGTGTGCGCTATGTGCTGATCACCTTCGCCGACGAGACCGAGCAGCGGGTGTCCGAGCGGATGCGCGCCGACTTCCTCGCCAATGCCAGCCACGAGCTGCGCACCCCGCTCGCCAGCATCGCCGGCTTCATCGAGACCCTGCGCGGCCCGGCCCGCGATGATGCCGAAGCTCGTGACCGCTTCCTCAAGATCATGGACGACCAGGCCGGCCGGATGAGCCGGCTTCTGTCGGACCTCTCCAGCCTGTCGCGGATCGAGCTGTTCGAGCGGGTGGCGCCCACCGGCGAGCAGGACCTTGCCACCATCGTGCTCGAGACCGTGGAGGCCCTGCCCGCCCGCGACCTGATCCAGGTGAGCGGCGCCGAAGGTCCGGTGCCGGTGATGGGCGACCGCGACCAGCTGGTGCAGGTGCTGACCAACCTCGTGGACAATGCGGTAAAATATGGCGGCGGCGGGCCGGTACGCCTGCGGCTGGGCTCCGGGCTCGAGCGCGAGCAGGCGCTGCAGGCGGCCGGGCGGCAGTGGGAGGCGGCCCTGCGCCTGCCCCTCACATCGCCCGCCCATGATCCGGGGCGGCGCTATGCGGTGCTGCGGGTGGAGGATGCAGGCCCCGGCATCGCCCGCGAGGAGCTGCCGCGCCTGACCGAGCGCTTCTACCGGGTCGAGGCCAGCGCGCGGGGGGTGCCAGGCACGGGCCTTGGCCTTGCCATCGTCAAGCACATCGTCAACCGCCACCGGGGCGGCCTGCTGGTGGAGACCCGGTCCGGGGCGGGTACGTCGTTTGCCTGCTACCTGCCACAACCCGAGGGCAGCGACCCGCCCGCTGCCACGCCCTGATCACAAAACCCCAGGGCCTGCACGAGACGGTTTGTGTCCGACTGTCGGTCGGCTATCGCTACGTCAACCAGACCAGAGCGTTCTGCGGAGGAATCATGCGCGCCCGTCCTGCCAGCCTTGCTGCCCTTGCCATTGCCCTCGGGCTTGCCCTGCCGGGTGCCGCCCTGGTGGCCGGATCGGTGGTGGCGCAGACCGCGCCTGTGCCGGCTGCCACCCTGACCGCCACGATTGCCGGGCCGCTGGCGGTGATGGTCACCACGGCGGGCACCGACCGGCCGCTGCGCGCCGACAGCTGGCGGATCGTGGAATATGGCACCGAACGGGTGATCCCGGTGGCGACGGTGGTGCCCGATACCGCCAGCCGCACCCAGCTGGTCCCCGCCGAGCGCCTCGACCTGCGCCGCAGCTACCGGGTGGAGCTGCCCGGCGCCAGCCTCACGGCACGGGTACGGCCCGATGCCTGGTTCAGCACGCTGTATTCGCCCAAGGAACTGGGGGCCAATATCGCGGCCGACGGCAGCGCCACCGCGTTCCGGGTGTTCTCGCCGCGCGCCACCCAGGTGACGCTGTTCACCTATGACAGCCACACCGCCACCGCTGCTGAGGCCACCCGCCGGATCCAGATGGTGCGGGACGAGGACGGGGTGTGGGAAGCCACTCTGCCCGGCGACCTGCACGGCACCTGGTATGACTTCACGGTGGAGGGCTTCCCCGGCCCCGGCACCTTCTTCCACGGCACCCACCCGGTGCACATCTCCGACCCCTATGCCCGGGTGCAGGCCGAAGCCCATGGCAAGAGCCGGGTGTGGCGCGCCACCCGCCCCGCCACCCCGGTGCGCGGCGGCATTCCGAAGATGGAGGACGTGGTGGCCTATGAGGTCCATGTCGAGGACTTCACCCGCCAGCTGCCGGTGGCCGACGACCTGAAGGGCACCCTGCCCGCCTTCACCATGCCCGGCCTCACGAACCAGCGCGGCCAGCCGATCGGCTTCGATTACCTCACCGATCTCGGCATCAATGTGGTGCACCTGCTGCCGATGCAGGAGTTCCTGCATTATCCCGAGGAAGAGTGGCAGGCCGCCTTCAAGAACGACCCGCGCATGACTGCCTGGGGTGTGAACGAACGTTCATACGAATGGGGCTATCGCACCACCCACTTCTTCGCCATCGAGAACACCTATCGCCGGGCCGGGACCGAGCATGGGGCCGAGCGCGACCAGTTCCGCGATCTGGTGCAGGCGTTCCATGACCGGGGCATCGCCGTGATCGTGGACATCGTGCCCAATCACACCGGCGAGAACATGGACGCCCGGAACATGCTGTTCAACTGGAACGTCCTCGACCGCGACTATCACTACCGCACCGACGGCAATGGCAACCACATCGGCCCGTTCGGCAATGAGGTGAAGACCGAGGAGCGGCCGATGGTGCAGCGCTGGCTGATCGACCAGTGCCTGCATCTGATCCGCGAATTCGGCGTCGATGGCTTCCGGATCGATCTCGCCGGCCAGCTCGACGAGCAGACTCTCAAGGCCCTGCGCGAGGCCGTCGGCCCGGACATCATCATCTATGGCGAGCCGTGGATCGATGTGAGCGATCCGCGCGTGCGCGCCAATCCCGACTGGGACTGGTACAAGGAAGACGCGCCCATCACCTTCTTCCAGGACGACACCCGCAACGCCCTGATCGGCTCGCCCTTCCGGCTCGAGAACAAGGCGACCGACCGGGGCTGGTCGGGCGGACAGCTGTCCGAGCGCGCCAATGTGATGAAGGCGATCGAGAACAGCTGGCGCGAGGAGTGGGGCGATACCCGCCGGGGCCTGAACTATACCGACATCCACGACAACTGGACCCTGGCCGACCGGTTCGCCACCCGCGACTGGAACGGCCTTCTGGGGGTGGACGAGCCGGAATACCGGCTGTCGGCGGGCCTGCTGCTGACGTCGCTCGGCCCCATCGTGCTGCATGGCGGCTCGGAGATCATGCGCTCCAAGGGGCTCTATCCGATCTTCGAGGAAGTGCTGCAGACCGCCACCGGCCCGATCTACATGAAGGGCCGCCACGACACCTACAATGTCCGCACCCCCAACGAGTTCATCTGGTCCACCGTGGGCGCCACCGGCCGCGACGGCCCCGACGACTTCCGCGCCATGCACGCCTGGTGGCGCGGCCTGATCCAGTTCCGGATGAGCGAAGCCGGGTCGGTGTTCCGCGTCCCCGCCGTCACGCCCGGCCATGTGAAGTTCTTCGCCCCGCCCGACGAGGCGCTGCTGGGCTACACAGTCGGCGACCGGGTACTGGTGATCGCCAACGCCGGCGCCGCCGACACCACCCTGCCCGACGTAACCCTCCCCCCCGGCCGCTGGAAACTGATCGCCGACGGCCAGCGCATCGACCACACCCGAGGCCTCCGCGGCCCCGACCAGCTGCTCGCTGGCGGCACCACACTCAGCGTGGCTGCTCCGGCCAAGGCCCTGCGGATCTGGGTGCGGGAGTAGGGCGAGGGGCTGGAGCGCGCGGCCTCTGTCGCGCGCTCACCAGGTGCGGCACTGCACCGCAGGTCAGCGCATGGAAAGGACGGCGCGCGTCCCCATCTCAGGGTCATGGACAGGACTTCTCCACCCGCCATCATCTTCGACAGCCATTGCCTGCTGTGCAGCGGCATGACCCGGTTTGTGCTGGCGCATGAGGCTGGGCCGGCGATCCGGTTTGTGGCGGCCAATAGCGCTGAGGGCACCGCGCTGGCGGCGCGGCATGGGCTGACGCCGGCGGAGCTGGATGTGACCTTCCTGATGGTGGAGCAGGGGGTGGGCCTGACCCGGTCGGATGCAGCCCTGGCCGTTACCCGCTATCTGCGGGCACCGTGGCGGTGGCTGGGAATGCTGCGGGTGGTGCCGCGCGCCATCC
>JAIXTH010000318.1 GCA_027484265.1 Alphaproteobacteria bacterium | reverse complement strand
GGTGCGCGCGCATCTGGGCGACAAGCCGGTGACGGCGGTGATCTATACCCACCCCCACGCCGACCACTTCGGCGGTATCAAGGGCGTGGTGGACCCGGCGGATGTGGCTTCGGGCAAGGTGCCGATCGTGGCACCGGACGGCTTCATGGAACATGCGGTTTCCGAGAACCTGCTGGCAGGACCGGCGATGAGCCGCCGTGCGGTCTATCAGTTCGGGACTGCCCTGCCGCGGGGCCCCGGCGGCCAGGTGGGGGCCGGCATCGGCCCTGGCATTCCAGGCGGCACCCTCACCCTCATCCCGCCCACACGGCTGATCACCCAGCCGCTGGAAACCATCACCCTCGACGGGGTCGAGATCGAGTTCCAGCTGACGCCCGGCACTGAAGCGCCGGTGGAGATGAACCTGTTCATCCCGTCGATGAACGCCCTCGGCATGGCCGAGAACGCCAATGTGACCATGCACAACATCCTGCCGCCCCGGGGCGCGCAGGTGCGCGATTCCCAGGCCTGGGCGCATTATCTGAGCGAAGCGGTGCATCTGTATGCCGGACGGGCCGAGGTGATGTTCATCCAGCATGGCTGGCCGCGCTGGGGTGGGCCCGAGATCACCGAGTACCTGTCGAGCCACCGGGATGCCTACAAGTATCTCCATGACCAGTCGGTGCGGCTGATGAACAAGGGCTATACCCCGGGCGAGATCGCGGAGGCGATTGCCCTGCCGCCGGAACTGGCGGGCCGCTGGTTCAACCGCGGCTATTACGGCACCATGAAGCACAATTCCCGCGCGGTGTATCAGCGCTATCTGGGCTGGTACGATGCCAATCCGGTCAATCTGGACCCGCACCCGCCGGAGGAAGAAGCCCGGCGCTATGTGGCCGCGATGGGCGGGCCGGCGAAGGCGCTGGAGACGGCCGCGGAGGCCTTCGAGGCTGGCGACTATCGCTGGAGCGCGCGGGTGGCGAGCCATGTGGTGTTTGCCGATGCCGGCAACCGCGCCGCCCGCGAGCTGCTGGCCCGCAGCTTCGAGCAGATGGGGATGCAGGCCGAGAGCATGCTGTGGCGCAACATGTATCTCACCGGTGCCCTCGAGGCCCGCAATCCCCCCTCCAATCCCCAGACCGGCACGGTCTCGGCGGATCTGATCGCCGCCACGGACACCGGCGAGCTGTTCGAGCTGCTGGCGGTGCGGGTGGATCCCGACAAGGCCGCCGGGCGCGACATTGCGGTGGCCTTCGTATTCCCCGACCGGCGCGAGCGCTATGAGGTGCGGCTGCGGAACCGGGTGCTGGTGGCAAGGCCCGCCAGTGCGGGCGCCCCGGTCGAGGCCACGCTCACCCTGCCACGGCCGGCGTTCCTCGCCATGCTGTTCCAGGGAGCAAGCCCGCTGGAGCTGGCAGCGCGCGGGGTCCTGCGTGTCGAGGGCGACCGGGCAGCCCTGCAGGGCCTGCTGCAGAGCCTGGATACGGCCACTCCGGCGGCGCCATTCGGCATCGTCACGCCCTGAGGCAGACGCCGCGCCAGGGAAGAACGGGACGGGGGCGGGCAGGCGGATTGCAGACATGCATCGCTGCCCGCGATGCGTCTGTCATGCAGGTCTGCTATACTGCGCCCGTGGACCTGCAGGTGGCAGGTCGCAGGAGAGCATATCATGAGCTTCAATGTGCAGGACGTCCTGAACAAGATCGGCGGCAGCGAGCTGGCCAAGTCCATCGGCGACAAGGTCGGCGTCGGTGCCGAACAGGCCAGCACCGTGGCGCAGGATCTCCTGACCCACGCCAAGGAAACCGGCTCCAACCTGCTCGACAGCGCCAAGGCGATTGCCGAGAAGACCGGCCTGCCCACCGAGAAGGTGGAAGAGATCGCCGGCAGCCTTGCCGGTACCCTGCAGGAGAAGGCCGGCCAGCTGGGCGAGGGTGCCCAGACCATGCTGACGGGCCTGATGGGCAAGCTGCAGGACACCCCGGTGGGCGACATGCTCAAGGGTCTCGACAAGGACGGCGACGGCAACCCGCTGAACGATGTGACCGATGCGGCCAAGTCGATGCTGGGCGGCCTGTTCGGCGGCAAGAAGGAATAGGTCGCTCCGCGACAGTCCTGTCCCGCGCCGCACAGTGCGGGTGGTCAAGGCAGCAGCCGGTGTAACCGCACCGGCTGCTGTACGTATGGGGGTCAGGACACATGATGACCGGACGACCAGACGAACCACAGCTGCGGGCCTGGATGCAGGCGGCGATCGCGGGAGATGGAGCTGCGCAGGCGCAGCTGCTGTCGGCGCTCGCACCGCGTCTGCGCGCGTTTTTCCGCAGCCGCGGGACCCGTCCGGAGGATGCGGAGGACCTGGTGCAGGAAACCCTGATCGCGGTGCACACCAAGCGGGCGCTGTATGACCCCGGTCAGCCCCTGACCGCCTGGGTCTATGCCATCGCCCGCTACCGCCTGATCGACCGCTGGCGCCGTGAGGGCCGGCGCGGCGTGCAGATCCCCATCGATACCTACGAGAACCAGCTGGCCGCCGAGGAACACGAGGCGGGCGATCCGGTGCGCGACGTCGCCACGCTGCTGTCGTCCCTGCCTGCCAAGCAGCGCCGGGCGATCGAGCTGGTGAAGCTTGCCGGTCAGTCGGTGCGCGAGGCTGCCGATGCGACCGGCTGGAGTGAAAGCGACATCAAGGTCTCTGTCCATCGCGGCATCAAGGCACTGGCCCGGCTTGTTGCTGGCCCTCCCGGACGTGGGAGCCAGTCATGAAGACCGATGATCTGATCGCCGCCCTCTCCCGCGAGGTCGAACCCGCCAGCCGCACGCCGCTGATGATGCGCACCGTGATGGCGCTGCTTGGGGGCGGGGCCGTGTCGCTGCTGCTGATGCATCTCACCTTGGGGGTCCGGCCCGACATCGGTGTGGCCATGTGGACTGTGGCGGCCAAGGCCGGGTTTTGCGCCGTGCTGGCTGTGGCCGGCGGGGTGGCAGCCCTCAAGCTGGGGCGACCTGGCAGGAGCGGACGGGCGCTGGCCCCGTGGCTGGCGCTGGTGGCCTGCGGGTTCCTCGTGGCGGCGGTCACGCTGGCCTCGATGGAACCGGGCCTGCGGTGGGGCGCCTGGACCGGCGGCGGCATCCCGTGGTGCGTGGTGCTGATCCCGGCTTTCGCGCTGCCCGTGGCAACAGGCCTGGTGTGGGCCTGGCGCGAGGCGGCACCCACGGGCCTGACCATGGCGGGAGCGGCGATCGGAGCCCTGGCCGGGGCGGTGGGCGCCCTGGTCTATGCGATGCATTGCCCCATCGATTCGGTGCCGTTCGTGGCTGCCTGGTATGGGGTTGGCATCGGCCTGACAGCGGGCATTGGCGCGCTGCTGGGGCGCTGGTTCCTGCGCTGGTAAGCGCAGCCAGGTAAAGCTGGCCGAAGGGCGACTATATCAAAGGTAAGGTCCTGCGATCTGACAGCAGTCGCAGGTAGTCATCCACAAGGCACCCCTGTATCGTAGTGCGTTCTGGTCTTGTTTCCGGGCAGCTACGGATCGGGGGAGATATGCGCCACGCGGGCGACATGCGGATGCAGCCCGCGCTGGTGCGCAGTGCGTTTGCCGTTCTGCCAGCGCTGATCCAGGCGCGTGTCCCCGACGATGTCCACCAGGAACTCGAGCGCCTCGCCCGGCGGCTGGAGGCAGCGGTGTGCCGGCTGCAGGAGCCGGGGGTGCAGGCGGGGCTGTGTGACCTGTTCGGCAGCGGAGGCGACGAGCCGCTGCGCTGGTCTGCCCTGCGCCAGCTCGGGGCCCAGGGCCCGGTCTCGGGCGAGCTGGCGGCCTATGCCGCGGATGGCATCCGCGACGGAATCGCCTGTCCCGTACATGGGGCAGGGGGCTGCAGGGCGGTGCTTCTGGTGCTGTACAACCGCTCTGTCACGCTGGGACCGGAGGCCTGCGATGCGCTGATGCTGGTGTCCAAGGCGGCATTTCTGGCTCTGTCACGCCTGCGCAGGGCGGCTGCCGGGACCATGCCGGTGGTGCTGACCAGCCGAGAGATCGAATGTCTGGCCTGGGTGCTGGAGGGCAAGACCAATTGGGAGATCGGGGTCCTGACTGGCGTGTCGGCGCGCACCGTGCAGTTCCACCTTGCCAATGCGGCGCGCAAGCTCGATGCCTGCAACCGGATCCAGGCCGGGGTGCGCGCCCTGCTGGCGGGGCTTGCGGTGCCGCCATCGCACGCCGCCCATGGCTGGCTGCCCGCCAATGGCAGCGGCGTGCCGCTGCCGGTGGTGCAGCGCGAGAGCACAGTTCTGCAGGGGGAGGGGGGTGCCCCTGGTGCCGGGGACGGGCTATCCACTGGGCCTGTCCGTCATGCGAGGTCCTGATGTCCCAATCCACTGCCCCTGCCGTCCGCACGGCCCTGATTACCGGCTCCACCTCCGGCATCGGCCTGGGCATTGCCTGTGCCCTGGCGGCCGACGGCTGCCGGATCATCCTCAACGGACTGGGCAGCGCCGACCAGATCGCGGATGCGGTCGAGGCTGTACGCGCTGCCGGTGCGCCCGACGTGGTGTTCCACGGCGCCGACATGACGGCACCCGATCAGATCGCGGACATGATGGCCATGGCGGCCGGGTCGTTTGGCGGGGTCGACATTCTGGTGAACAATGCCGGCATCCAGCATGTGGCGCGGATCGAGGAGTTCGATCCGGTGATGTGGGACAAGATCATTGCGATCAATCTGTCCTCCGCCTTCCACACCATCCGCGGTGCGATCGGCGGCATGGCCGCGCGCGGCTGGGGCCGGATCATCAATATCGCTTCGGCCCACGCCCTGGTCGCCTCGCCGTTCAAGAGTGCCTATGTCGCTGCCAAGCACGGGATCGCAGGCCTGACCAAGACCGTTGCCCTCGAGCATGCGATGGACGGTGTGACCTGCAACGCCATCTGCCCCGGCTATGGGCTGACCCCGCTGGTCCAGGCCCAGATCCCGGACCAGGCCCGTGCCCGTGGCATCACCGAAGAAGCGGTTGTGCGCGACGTCCTGCTGGCGGCCCAGCCCACCAAGCGGTTCGTGACCACAGAGCAGCTCGGCGCCCTCGCCGTGTTCCTGTCGTCAGAAGCCGGCGCCTCGATCAATGGCGCGCTGCTGCCGGTGGACGGTGGCTGGACTGCGCAATAGCCGCCAGCGGGCCGCTAGCTCCGGGACGCCAGCGCGGCGTGGAACACCGCCTCGAACATCGGTGCCGTCAGGCGGCCGGTGTTGGTGTTGTACCGGCTGCAGTGATAGCTGTCGAACAGCGTCAGGCCCGCCACCGTGTGACGGGCGCCATGGCCGAAGCTGTGGCGGGACGGGCGCTCGCCCAGGGCCCTGAGTGTGGCGTCGTGGGCGATCTTGCCGAGGCAGATCAGGGTGGTCAGACGCGGCAGCGACTGGATCCGCGCCGCCAGGAACGGATTGCAGGCGGCGATCTCGCCGGTCTCGGGCTTGTTTTCCGGCGGGGCGCAGCGCACCGCATTGGTGATCATCACGCCTGACAGCTCAAGGCCGTCATCCGGCCGTGCCTGATAGGTGCCGCGCGACAGCCCGACTTTGTCGAGCGTGGCATAGAGCAGGTCACCCGCCCAGTCGCCGGTAAAGGGCCGCCCGGTGCGGTTGGCACCGGTGCGGCCCGGCGCCAGACCCACCACCAGCAGCCAGGCGCCGGGGTCGCCAAACGAGGGAGCCGGGCCATTGAACCAGTCCGGCTCTGCCGCGCGGTTCCGGGCCCGGTAGGCCACCAGCCGTGGACACAGCGGGCAGCCATGATCCGGTTCAGGCGGACAGCCGGAGACCTTCGACATCGGGCTGATCAATCGTCCTTGTCCGCATCACCCGGTGCATCGGCTTCATCGATGTCATCATCGTCGCCGTCATAACCGTCCTCGAGATCGTCATCGTCCTCGAGATCATCGGACTGCTGGTCTTCCCAGCCACGGCGGCCCGGGCGCAGGGCGGCGCGGGGGTTCTCGTAATTGTCCGGACGCGGCGGGCGGCCGATCAGCGGGATCAGGTCGGCGAGGTCGATGAAGGTGTCGGCCTGGCGGCGCAGGTCATCGGCGATCATGGGCGGGCTGGTCTTGATGGACGACACCACCGAGACCCGCGGACCCTTGCGCTGCACAGCCTCCACCAGCCGGCGGAAATCGCCGTCACCCGAGAACAGGATGATGTGGTCCACATGCGGGGCCAGTTCCAGCATGTCGACCGCCAGTTCGATATCCATGTCGCCCCGGATCCGCCGGCGTCCCGAGGCGTCGGTGTATTCCTTGGCAGGCTTGGTGACGACGTTGAAGCCATTGTAGTCCAGCCAGTCTGCCAGCGGGCGGACCGGGCTGTATTCGACATCCTCAAGGATCGCGGTGTAGTAGCTGGCCCGCACGAGGCGCCCACGCTTCTTGAACTCTTCCAGAAGCTTGCGGTAGTCTACGTCAAAACCCAGCGTTTTGGCTGCGGCATAAAAGTTGGCTCCGTCAATAAACAGGGCCAGCCGTTCGTTCGGGTAGAAAGTCATGGCGACAAATCCTTTCATTCAGTCCGCACAACAGCATGAACCCAGGCTACAATCTGGTTCTGGCTGCTTTGCACTCATAGCAATGGGCGCAAACCGTTCGTTCGGCAACATGGAACCTGCAGATACCCTGTATCGGGCATTGCTGGCGCTGCCGCAGGCCGGACTGAAGCCGTTGCGGGTGTCGAATCTATGGCAGTCACCGGCCTGGCCGCCTGGTCGGGGGGCGGCTGACTATCTCAATGCCGTGGTTCTGGCAGATCCCGACACGGTCGCTGCCACCGAGGTGCTGGAACGGCTGCACCGGATCGAGGCGGACCATGGGCGGGTCCGGGACCGGGCGGATCGCTGGGCGTCGCGCAGCCTCGATCTGGACCTGATCGACCAGAACGGTCTGGTGCTGGCGGGGACCGGTCCGGCGGCGCAGGGGCTGGTCCTGCCCCACCCCCGTGCGCGGGACCGCGACTTCGTGCTGGCGCCCTTGCTGGAGGTCGCGCCCGGGTGGCGCCATCCGGTGACGGGCGAGGCGGGCTGTGACCTGCTGGCAGGGGTGCGCGCCGGGCTTGCCGCTGGCGGCGAGGCCCGGCCGCTGGTGGATGGCAGAGGTGACTGGCCCTCACCAGGGGCTGTCGCCTAGCCCTGCGCGGGCAGCTCCAGCACGAAGCGCGCGCCGCCTGTCAGACCGTCGCGGGCCGGCAGGTTTTCGGCCCACAGCCGTCCGCCATGGCCTTCGGCAATCTGGCGGGCGATGGCGAGGCCAAGGCCCGAATGGGTGCCGAACGCCTTCTGGCCATCGGGCCGGTAGGTATAGAACCGCGAGAAGATCTTCTCGAGCGCCTCGGCGGGGATGCCCGGCCCCTCGTCCTCCACCACCACCCGCACCCGGCCCGCCCGGGCGCCGGTTGCCACTGTCACGGTGGAACCGGCGGGCGCGAAGGACAGCGCATTGTCGAGCAGGTTGGTCAGCACCCGCCCCAGCGCCTCCCCACGCCCGGCCACCATCAGGCGCGCACCCGGATCGGAGTGGTGCACATCCACCTTGATGTCGCGCCCATCCGCCAGCGAGCCGTAGGACCGCCCGATCTCGTCCACCAGGTCTGCCATGCTCAGCGGGACAAGATTGGTGCGCGCCAGCTCGGCATCGAGCCGCGAGGCATTCGAGATGTCGGTGATCAGCCGGTCAGCCCGGCCTGCATCGGCCAGGATGATGGCCTCCAGCCGTTCGCGCTGCGGCCCTTCCCTGATCCGCGCCAGCAGCTCGGCGGAATTGCGGATCGCGGCCAGCGGGTTCTTGATCTCGTGGGCCACATCGGCCGCGAAGCGCTCGTTGGCATCGATCCGCTGCTGCAGACTGACGGTCATCGCCTCGAGAGCCTCCGCCATCTCGCCGATCTCGTCCGAGCGGCTGGTGAGGTCGGCGGCGGCCAGGGTCTGGCTGCGACCCGATCCGACCTCGTCGGCTGCCAGGGCCAGCTGACGCAGCGGCCGGGCGATGGACCAGGCCAGCAGGGTCGAGGAGATCGCCGCCACCACGATCGCCACCGCAATGAACGGATACAGGCCCCGGCGCTCGTTCTCGATCACGGTGGTGACGTCGGCGCTCTCCAGCGTCAGCACACCCACCACAGCCCGGACACGCTGGATCGGCACCGAGACCGAGACCACCCGCAGGCCATTCTCGTCAAACCGCTCGCGCGCCGCTACCCGCCCCTCCAGCGCCGTGGCCACTTCCTCGGCCAGCGCTTCGGTGGGATCGCCGAAGGCGCCCTGGATCAGCACCCGGGCGGTGGTGAGGGCATCTTCCGCTGCCGCGCCGATGTCGGGCGGCGCCGGGCCGATCGGGGGCAGGGGGCGCACGGTGATCTCGTCATACAGCACCGCCGAATCCGCCAGCGGGCGGCGTTCGGCATCGAACAGCCGCAGCCGGGCCCCCGGCTCGCGGAACAGCCGCTTGAGCACGGCGCGCGCGCGCCGCTCGTCCAGCCTGGGTTCGGGTTCGGCATCCACCGATGTCTCGGCGATGATCGAGGCGATGGTCGAGCCCTGCGCCCGCAGCGTGTCCACCCGCGCCTGGGTCAGGCCGGTGCGCAGCTCGTTGAACAGCAAGGAGCCGAGGATCAGGATCACCACGGCGGCGAAGTTGGCGATGAAGATCAGCCCGGCGATCCCGCCACGCTTGCGCCGGCTGGCCTTGGCTGCAAACGCCCGCTTGCGCCGCCGGGCCGCTGCCGGGCTGGCGCTGTCGGCGCTGATGGCCGTGGACGGAGAGGCGGGCGGCTCGCTCATGGTGCCAGCGTATCAAGCGCGGACGGGCCGCGCTGTCGAGCCGTGCAGCTCACGGCTTGCGGCGCCCGGCGAATTCCTGGTCCAGCGACTGTTCCAGCAGCCGGATGTCGATGTCGATCGCCCGTGCGTCCTGCCCCTGCATCTTCGCCAGGAAATCCGCAAACGCCGCATCCAGACGCCCGATCATGGTGTCGATCTCGGCCACGCGCGCCGTATCGCCCGATGCCACCAGCCCGCCGCGCGCCCCGATCAGATCGGCAGCCGAAGGCAGGTAATAGGTGAAGGCCCGCTGGACTTCGGCCAGCCGGGCCGGATCGGCTTCCAGTGCCCGGGCGATCTGGTCGGCGGTGGACGCGATCCGCCGCAGCTGATCGCCCAGACCGCCTTGTGCCACGCCCGCAGCCGCCTTGATCCGGATCAGGGCGGGCTGGGCATCGGCAATGACTTTCAGATGAACCGCCTGGTTCGGGCTGGCAGCGGGGCGGCCGCCGGGCTCGTCGAGGACCGGATCGCTGGGATGGCCCGCCCCCTGGCCCATCGGCTGGCTGGCAGTCTGGCGACGGCGCTTGCGGGTTTCCCACAGGTCATCGTCGTCATCCCACAGGTCGTCGGCGGGGTTCTTGCCCTTGCGCTTGCGCTCTTCCCACTGCCAGCCTGTCAGCAGGGCGATGCCGAGGAAGATCGGGAACAGGCCGCCACTGAAGCCCGTGAAGGCCCAGATGGCAGCCCAGAATACCAGCGATCCGGCCATGCCGCCGGACCGCAGCGAATCCCACAGCTTGTCCTTGCCCTTCCTGAGCGAGCGCCCCCCCATCGAGACAGCCTCAGCGCGTGGTGGGCGCGGCGAGCGCCCGGCGCAGCTCGCCCGTCATCTCGGTCATGCGCTGTTCCACCAGGGCCCGCTTGCGGCGGCCTTCTTCCTGGGTGGCGATCACCCCGGTGATGGTGTCGATCAGGTCCTTGTTGGTGGCTTCCAGGGTCTCCAGATCGATCAGGCCGCGCTGGGACTGTTCCTCGATGGCGATCGCCTGGTCCTTCATCATCTGCGAGGTCTGGCGCATCATCTCGTTGGTGGCATCGGTCACCGACTTCTGCATCGCCAGCGCCTCTTCCTGTTTGCGCAGGCCGAGCAGCAGCACCATCTTCTGCTTCCACAGCGGGATGGTCAGGCGGGTGGAGGCCTGCAGGCTCTCCACCAGCGTCTCGTCGCCGGACTGCACGATCCGGATCTGCGGCAGCTGCTGGATACCGATCTGGCGGGCCTGGCGCAGATAGAAGATGCGCTTTTCCAGCCGGTCGAGCGCCTGTTCGGCGTCGCGGTAGGCCTGGGCCTCCACCAGCCCGTCGCCGGTCAGCGAGGCCGCATCGGCGGCGGCCTTCAGCTCGGGCAGGCGGGTGGCCTTCATCTCGGCGGCATAGGCCTCGCCGGCCTCGATATAGGTGGTGAGCTGGGCGATAGAGCCGGCGGTCTGCTCGTGCAGGTCGTCCAGCATCATGATGTCGCGGCGCAGCCCGTCCTTGCGCTTCTCCAGTTCGATGGCGATCGCATCGATCTGGCTGGCCACATCCTCGTAGCGCGACTTGAACTTCTGGATCTCGGCGCGGGCATTGCCGAACAGCTTGCCAAGGAAGCCCTTGTTCTGCATCGCGGCCGGGTCGAGGCCCTTGGCGCGGGCGATGATGTCGGACAGCAGCCGCCCGGTGTCACCCAGCTCGCGGTTCTGGGTCTGGGCCAGGATGCGGTCGGCATAGGCCACCACGTTGCGCTGGGCGTTGTCGCCGAAGGTGGCGATCGAGGCGCGGTCGTCGAGCGAGATCTGCGACCGGATCCGGTCGAGCTCGGCCCGGTCGACCTTGATGGCCGGCAGGCTGGCGGGGGCATCGACCACCAGGGTGGCGGTTTCAGTCTGGCTGGGAGCGGCGGTCCCGCTGGCGTCACTCTGGTCACTCATCGCGCTTGTTCCTGGCCTCCCCGGCAGCGCCGGTCCCGATCCGGATCCGGTGCGCTGCGCGATCGGCAACACTTAGGCACGCCGTGCGGCGATTGCACCAGTGCCGCGCACGATTTTCCAGTGCAGCACATGAAAATTCTGACAGCCAGGCGGAAGTGCGCGCCGCAGATCAGGCCTTGCGCACCGCCAGCGGCCGCACCAGCCCCTCCACCGTGCGGCCATCCAGGGCCGCCAGCGCCCGGCCGGACTCGTTGCGCTCCTTCAGCACCCAGTCCAGATACAGGGTCGATACGGCCATGGCGGCTGTCAGGGCCGGGCGCTCGCGCCGGGCATCATCGGCGCGGGCGCGTCCCAGCGTGCCGATCAGACCACCGAAATTGGCGCTGTCCGGCTGCAGGCTCACGCCCCACAGGCCCGAGCCCTCGGGCGGGACGGGCAGGGCATCGATCCGGCCCACCACCAGCCCCTGGCCCGACACCCGGTCCACGGCCTGGCTGTCGATCCGGGCGGGCGGCACCTGTCCCGGCAGGAGGCCGACTGCCGCCGACACCCGCCCGTCCGAGGCCGTCGCATCGGGCCGCAGGCCCCGTCCCCAGCCGATCAGGCCCAGAGCTGTCCAGGCGCCATCACCATGGCCGATCGAGCCGATCCGGTTCGGGTCCAGCCGCTCGGCCGAGGCACCCAGGACCGACCGCACCGCCAGGATGCGGTCGAGAATCAGCCGGCACTCGGCCACCCGCCGGTGCTCGCGCTGGGCAGGTGTATCGTCCGAGACGGTATGGCAAACCGGGGCCAGCACCAGATAGCCCTGCGAGGCGAGGCCGGCCGCCAGCAGGTCGTAGCGGGCCGGGTCCACACCAGTGTCCGGCACCAGCAGCAGCAGGCCCATCCGTTCGGGTGGCGAGGCTGGCAATGTGGCCCGCACCAGCAAGGTCTCGCCGTCCGGCAAAGGCGTGGCAAACTGCGTGGTCGAGGCGGCTGTCACCCCGGACAGCTCGGTCAGCAGGGTGGCAAACGGGTCGGCATCGCGCCGCGCAAAGGGATTGGGCATCCATCCTTGCGCCGCTGCAATACCGGGCAGGGCCGGCGCCAGGCCGGCAACAGACAGGCCAAGGCCTGCCCTGATCAGTGCACGCCGGTGCGTGATCGCCATTGTGTCGGTCTCCGTAACCGTCCCGCGACCGAAGCTGCCAGCAATGCCTCCCTGCGTCCAGCCCGGCGACCAGTTGGAACCGTCGCCCCCGGAACGGCAAAAGGCCCCGGCCGTTTGACCGGGGCCTTGAGAGCCTTGCAGAGCCTGCGACTGGATCAGTCGGCAGCTTCCTCGGTGGCGGCGCCGCCGCGGCCCGGGATGGTGGCCACGGTGAAGTTGCGGCCGCGGATGTGCGGGCGCGCGCCTTCGGGCAGGGTGATGTCGTTGATGTGGATCACGTCACCGACCTGGGCCGCAGCAAGGTCGACCACCAGCGATTCGGGGATCGCACCGGCGTCCACATCGAGGGCCACGGTGTGGCGCACCACGTTCAGGGTGCCGCCGCGCTTGAGGCCCGGGCAGGTTTCCTGGTTGATGAACTTCACCGGCACATCGACCGTGATGGTCGAACCAGCTTCCACACGGTACAGGTCGAAGTGCACCGGCAGGTCGGTCACCGGATCCCACTGGATCGCCTTCGGGATCACCGGCTGCTTCTCGTCGCCGTACTGAAGCTCGATCATGTGCGCCAGGAACTTGCCCGAGCGGATCGCCTTCAGCAGGTCCTTGGAGACAGCCGAAATCGCCACGGGGTCCTTCTGGCCACCATAGAGGATGCCGGGGACACGCCCCGCGCGGCGGACTTCACGGGCGCCGCCGGTACCGGTGCGCTCACGCACGTCAACATTGATCACGATGCCGGTCATGGCCGGTCTCCATCCTGTAGGTCTGGGGTCACGAAAAACACGCCGCCCGCTTGGAAGCGAGCGGCGGCTTCATCTCAGGGAGCGGCGCATAGGAGAATCCCCCCGCGAATGCAACAGTCCCGATCAGTGAGCTTCGGCGCGATTGCACGTCTGGCCGGCGTTTGCATGCGGTCGAGACCGGATCAGGCCCTGGCATGGACAGCGGGTCTGGCACCCGTTCTGCACCGGTCGCTGCACGGGGCAGGATCTTAGTTGCGGCCGCGCAGACCCGCCAGCGGGTCCGGGCTGCTGTCGTCCGCTGCGGAGCTGCTGCTGCCGCCCCGGTCGGAATTGGGCGACACGGCGCGGGCGATGGACCCTGTGGAGGCAACCACCTGGATGGCGGCCGCTTCAGCTGCCCCCTGGGCGGCCTCGTCCGCACCATAGACCTGGGCCAGCGTGGCCGGGTCCGCCAGGGCGGCCAGCGGATTGCCGTCTGCCCCGCCTGCGCCCCCCGACAGCAGCTGCAGGGTGGCGCGGTCATTGATCGAAGGGGCGAGGGAGGCGCCATAGACCTGTGCGGCAACGGACGAGCCGCCGCCGCTGCGCCCCGAGAAGTCGGGCCAGCGCTGGTAGGGGCCGTCGGCACCGGGGGCGCCGGCAAACTCGCGGGCACTGATGGCCGGCACGTCGCGCCGGGCGGTGGCCCGCAGGTTGTCGAGCACCTCCACCACGGTGCGGGGGCGCCCGTCAGGCTCGTAGAATACGGGCCGGTTGGCGCGGGCCGCTGCCGGGAACAGGTCCGCCGCCACGGTCCAGGGCCGCTCGCGCGCGGTCACGATCAGCTCGGAGGCGCCTGCTGCACCCAGGAAATGCGCGGCATAGAGGTCGCCGTACTGCGGCTCGACACCGGCCCGCACCCGGATGATGTCGGCATTGTCATTGGCCAGCTCGCCCGCCATCAGCGCCGACAGCTGCGGGTCATAGCGCATGTCGAGGATGCGGCGCCGCGCTTCGGGATCGGCCACGCGGAATATCCCGTCGCTGCCCTGCTCGATCTGTGCGGCTTCGGCGGCCATGCCGTGGCGGGCGCCGTGGCGCTTGACGGTGGCCAGCCAGGTCTGCTCGAGGAACTGGAACAGGCCGGTGGCGGTGGATGTCGGTGCGCGGGCGGTCGGGTCGAGGGAGCTCTCGCGCACGGCAGTGGCCAGCAGGAAGCCGAAATCCATGCCGGTGGCGCGCGACGCATTGGCGATGGCGGTGCGGACGGGAGAGGCGCCAGCCGCTTCCACATTCATGCCGGTTTCTCCGATCAGACCGGGCCGTGGGTGCCCGATCATGGTTAAGGACGGGTTAGGAAATCGCCGCCGCAGCCGCCCCGCCGCTGCGGACCAGCCCCCCGCCAGCTGACCGGTACGCTTGACACGGACCGGGGGCGGCCACACGTCCGGCAGGTTTCCAAGCAAGGGGCACATCTCCAAGGTGTTGCCCGGTGGTGTCCATGAAGCTGGTCGTTGTCGAATCGCCTGCCAAGGCCAAGACCATCAACAAGTACCTCGGCTCTGACTATGAAGTCGTGGCGAGCTTCGGACACGTGCGCGACCTGCCGGCCAAGGACGGCTCTGTCCGTCCGGACGAGGACTTCGCCATGAGCTGGGAGGCCGACGGGCGCGGGGCCCAGCGGATCCGCGAGATCGCGGAAAAGACCCGGCGCGCCGACACCTTGATCCTCGCCACCGACCCCGACCGGGAAGGGGAGGCGATTTCCTGGCACCTCAAGGAGGCGCTGGCGGCCCGCAAGGTGCTGAAGGACAAGACCATCCAGCGGGTGACCTTCAACGCCATCACCAAGCCGGCGGTGCTGGCGGCCATGGCGGCGCCGCGCGCCATCGACCAGGAGCTTGTGGATGCCTATCTGGCGCGCCGCGCGCTGGATTATCTGGTGGGCTTCACTTTGTCGCCGGTGCTGTGGCGCAAGCTGCCGGGCACGCGCTCGGCAGGGCGGGTGCAGTCGGTGGCGCTGCGGCTGGTGGTCGAGCGCGAGCTCGAGATCGAGGCCTTCATCAAGCGCGAACACTGGAGCGTTGCCGCCGATGCGGTGGCGGCTGGCGGGGCGGTGCTCGACACCCGGCTGGTGGCGCTCAATGGCAAGAAGCTCGACAAGTTCGCCCTGGCCAACGCGGCCAGCGCCCGCGCCGCCGAAGCGGTGGTCAAGGCCGGGTCCTTCACCGTCAGCGCGGTCGAGGCCAAGCCGCTCAAGAAGAGCCCGCCGCCGCCCTTCACCACCTCCACCCTGCAGCAGGAAGCCGCCCGCAAGCTGGGCTTCTCGGCCACCCACACCATGCGTGTGGCGCAGAGGCTCTATGAAGGCGTGGATATCGGCGGCGAGACCGTGGGTCTCATCACCTATATGCGGACCGACGGGGTTTCGATGGCGGAAGAGGCGCTGCAGGGGTGCCGCGCCGTGATCGCCGCCGAATACGGCCCCAATTATGTGCCCGACCAGCCGCGCCGCTATTCCAGCAAGGCCAAGAACGCCCAGGAAGCCCACGAGGCGATCCGCCCCACCGATCCGCGCCGCCTGCCGGGCAAGCTGAACCTCGAACCCGACATGGCCCGGCTCTACCGGCTGGTCTGGCAGCGGGCCATTGCCAGCCAGATGGAGCAGGCGATCGTCGAGCGGACCACCATCGATCTCACCGCCGCCGACGGCTCGGCGGGCCTGCGGGCCACCGGCCAGGTGGTGCTGTTCGACGGCTATTATGCCCTCTACCAGGAAGGCCGCGACGACGAGGAAGACGAGGAATCGAAGCGCCTGCCGCCGATGCGGATCGGCGAGGCGGTCTCGATCCAGAAGACCGCCGCCACCCAGCACTTCACCGAGCCGCCGCCGCGCTATTCGGAGGCCACGCTGGTCAAGAAGATGGAGGAGCTGGGCATCGGCCGACCCTCCACCTATGCCTCGATCCTGCAGGTATTGCGCGACCGCGAATATGTGCGGATGGACAAGGGCCGGTTCTATCCCGAGGACAAGGGCCGTCTGGTCACCGCCTTCCTCGAGAACTTCTTCCGCAAATATGTGGAGTATGACTTCACCGCCGGGCTGGAGGAACAGCTCGACGACATCTCTGGCGGCCGGGCCGATTGGCGCCAGGTGATGCACGCCTTCTGGGCGCATTTC
>JAIXTH010000307.1 GCA_027484265.1 Alphaproteobacteria bacterium | reverse complement strand
TGGCCGATGGCCTCGCCGGGCTCGCACCCGGCCAGCTGCCGCTGTGGATCGACCTCTATCAGCCCGATGCGGCCGAGGAGCAGGCGGTGGAGGCACTGCTGGGCATCGATGTGCCAACGGCCACCGATCGCGGCGCCATGGAGGACAGCGCCCAGTTCTATTCCGATCACGATACGCTCTTCCTGACCTGCGCCGTGATGGGGCGGCGCAGCGACGGGCCGTTCTCCTCCGAGCCGGTGACCTTCATTCTCACCCGGTCCACGCTGGTGACCGTGCGCACCAACAACCCCCGCGCCTTCGAGGTGGGGACTGGCCGGGCCTCGGCCCAGGTGGCCGATGCCCGTGCACCGCACGACGTGCTGCTGGCCCTGCTGGAGGGCATCATCGAGCGGCTGGCCGACCTGATGCAGGAGTGCAGTGCCGACATGGGCAGGCTGTCGGGGCGGGTGTTCAAGGCCGATGTGCGCCTGCCGGGTGCGCGGGAGGAAAAGGCCAGCCTGAAGACCATCGGCCGGATCGGCGGCCTGTTGGCCATCGCCCTGCACAGCCTGTCGGGCCTCGGGCGCCTGATGGCCTATTGCGAGCAGTCGAAGCTGTGCGAGACCATGAACCAGGCCCGCATGACCGCCATCAGCCGCGACATCACCCTGCTCGGCAGCCTGTCGGAGGCGCTGCAGGCCAAATGCTCGTTCCTGCTGGATGCCCTGCTGGGCATGGCGGCTGCGGGGCAGAACGCTTCCCTGCGGGCGCTGTCGATCGCCACCATTCTGTTCGTGCCGCCGACCCTGATCTCTTCGATCTTCGGGATGAATTTCGAGGCCATGAGCTGGTTCCAGACCGAATGGGGCCTCTATGCCGCCTTCGGCCTGATGATTGCCGCCCCGGCCACCCTGTTCAGCGTTGCCCGCTGGCTACGCTGGTTCTGAGCGCTCCAGCGTCAGGGTCCGGCCACCGAGGGCGCGCAGGGCCTGTTCGTGGCAGCCGAGCACGATCACCTGGCGGGTGCGGGCGGCGCGGTGGAGGGCATCGTACATCGCTTCCAGCCGCGCCGCGTCGGTGTGGCCGAGCGCATCATCGAGGATCACCGGCAGCGGGGTGCCGTGGCCATGGTCCAGGAGGTCCGCCAGCGCCAGCCGCGCCAGCACCCCCAGCTGCTCGCGCGTGCCCATCGACAATTGCCCGAACGGCTCGGCCAGCGCCCGGTCGAGGCCCTTCACCTCGAGGTCGGTGCCCACCGCCACCCGCGCATCGGGAAACACCAGGTCGAGATAGGGCTGCACCGCTTCCACCACCGGTGCCACCAGCTGGTGATCGGCCTCGGCGACAGCCTCGGCCACGGTGGCGCGCAACAGCCGGTCGGCGGCCTCCGCAGCCTCCAGCGCCTGCAGCCGGGCATCGGCGGCGGCCAGCTGCTCGTCGATCCGGGCAATCTCCTCATCGCTCCCGGCATCACCGGCGGCGGCGAGGCGGCCTTCGAGCCGCGCCTCGTCCTGGCGGGCCTGGGCGAGGGTGGCATCGAGACTGGCCACGGCTTGCTGCTGGCGCTCCAGGCGGCCCGCCAGCACGGTGGCATCGCCCGCGGCTGCGGCGGCAGCGGCGGCTTCATCCTGGGCGCAGCGGGCCTCGTCAAAGGCGGCAGTGCGGGCAGTGGTGTCGGCCTGCGCCGCCGTGATCGCGCTGGCGCGGGCGGCCCCGTCGGCCCGGGCCAGCTCGCCCTCCAGCTCGGCCTGCGCCTGGCCGGCGCGGGCCTGGGCAGCGGTGCGGGTGGCGCGGGCAGCGGCCTGTGCGGTGAGGGCGGCCTCGCGGCGGCGGGTGGCCGCAAGGGCGGCGGTTTCGGCGTCGGCAAACGACAGCGCTGGCTGTCCCGGCTCCAGCGGTGGCAGCGCCGCCAGTTGCTGGTCGAGGGCGCCAAGTTCGGCCTGTGCCGTATCCAAAGCGAGCGCTGCCTGCTCCGGTCCCGGCCCGCCGTCGGCCTTGAGCGCCGCCAGCGCCGCGCGCGCCTCCCGCGCCTGCCCGGCGGCAGCCCGCAGGGCTGTGGCGGATGCAACGCCTGCCGACCGCAACAGGTCCGCGAGGGCAGCCTGTGCCTGATCGAGGTCGGCGACAGCGGTTGATCCTCCCGCCGGTGGCTCGATCTCGACCCGGCCGACCCCGGCCACGTCGATCCGCATCGGCCGCGCCACGGCCACCGGCCCGCCAGCCGGCACCGCGCCATCGAGCAAGAGGCGGCCGTCATGGCCGGGCTCCAGTGTGACGGTCAGCCGGGCGCTGGTGGCGTTGATCGCAGCCTGGGCCCGGACGATTGCAGCCTCGATCGCCGCCAGCTGCGGCTCGGCCGCAGCAGCGGCGGCGAGCTCCTGGACAGTACGGGTGACGGCTTCCAGCTGGGCCGCCCGGGCGCGGGCGCGCTCCAGAGCGGCCTCGCCAGCGGCGACTCGGCTGGCGGCGGCTTCGCGGGCAGCGGTCAGCTCGGTGCGGCGGGCTGCGGCGCGGACGGTTTCCAGCCGGGCAGTGGCTTCGGCTGCCTGCGCTTCGGCGGCCATCAGTTCGGCCTGCGCCGCCTGCTCGATGGCGGCGGCTGTGGCGAGGGCAGCATCAGCCGCCTCGCGTGCCAGTTCCAGTGCGCTGAGGCGGGCGGCATCGGCCTCAGCCCGGGCCAGCGCCGCGCCTGCTGCCTCGGCCAGGATGCGGGCACTGTCGCAGGCGGCACGGGCGGTGGCCAGCTTGCTGGCGGCACTTGCGGCCTGTTGCAGCGCCTGCGCCGTGGTCTCGGCCTGCTGCACGAGGCCGGCGCGCACAGCGGGATCGCCGTCGCGGCTGATCTGCTGGCGGATGCGGCCAAGGTCCGACCGTACCCGGTCCAGTGCCTCGGCCTCGGCCTTCAGCTCCTGCAGCCGGGTCCGCAGCCGTTCGGCCTCGTCCATCGCCTGGCGCAGGGGGCTGCCGACCTTGACGCGCCCGGTCTCCGTACGGCTGGCGGACAGGAGCTGGTCGAGACGTGCCAGCAGGGTGCGGGCCAGCCCAGCGCCCGCCAGGCTGCCAGCCTGGCTCTGCACGGCGGCCTGCAGGGTCTCGGCGGCGGTGCCGTCTGGCTGCGGCACGCCAGCGCTGGTGCCCTGGACAACCCACAACAGATCGAGGGCCGAGGGAGCAAGGGTGCGCTGGTTCAGCGGGCGGATCCCGGCCAGGCTCCAGATCTGCTCGTCGGCTTCGGTGTTCTGCGCCAGCAGCCGCCCGTCGCGCCACAGTTCGGCACGCTTCTGGCGCAGGAAGCTCTTCACGATCCGCCACTGGGTGCCGACCGCGTCCAGGCTCACATCCACGCGGGCGGCGAGGTCCGTGCCCTGGGTCGCCAGGGCCTCGATGCCCTGGCCGGAGGCGGTATGCTTCTCGCGGAACGCCGCCAGCAGGGCAGCCAGCAGGGTCGACTTGCCGGTTTCATTGGGGGCCGCCAGCACATTGAGGCCAGGGCCCAGTCCGGCCAGCCGGTGCGGGGTGTCGAAGCGGCCGATGCCGGAGACGGTGAGGTCGGTGATGATCA
This sequence comes from Alphaproteobacteria bacterium, assembly GCA_027484265.1. GTDB lineage: Bacteria > Pseudomonadota > Alphaproteobacteria > Caulobacterales > Aquidulcibacteraceae > JAIXTH01. The sequence continues at coordinate 4,502 of JAIXTH010000307.1, read as the reverse complement.
CGGCGCTGCCCCGCCCCGCCCGCCCGCATCGCGCTCCTGTGCCAGCCGCCACAGCCGCACCAGCGCGTCGCTCGCCAGCTGTGCGGGCACATGTCCGCCCGCATCGAAGCCTGCCGGCAGGGTGCCGGTTCCCCCTGCGAGGTCGCGCAGCCGCGCCGCCACCGCTTCCAGCACCGGCCCGGTACCGAGGGCCGCCAGCTCCTCCGGATCGGGCACCGCCACGAGGCCGGATCGATCGATATCGAGGTGCGCCAGCCGCGCCGCCAGGAGGTCCAGCCGCCCCTCGATCCGTTGCAGGGCGCCAAGGCCCAGCGCGCCGGTCACCGCCAGCTTCAGCACAAGCCGCCCATGGGCGGCGGCCTCGATGGCATCCAGCATCGGCCCGGCCACGGCTTCGGTGACGAGGTCGAGGGTCTGGCTGCGCCAGGTGAAGCTGCCCACCGGCAGCGGGGTGACGCGGGCGGGGGCGCCGCCAGCGACCGCTTCCACCAGCAGGACCTGACCGGTCTCCTGGCTGTCGTGCCGGTCAGGCTCGGGGGTGCCCGCATACCAGACGCCCGGCCCGATCTCGAGTGTGCCGTGCCAGTCGCCCAGCGCCAGATAGGCCAGGCCCGCACTGGCGCGCCGGGACAGGTCCACCCGGTTGCGCGCCTCCTGCCGCCGCGAGAAGTCGCGCACCGAGCCATGGGCGAGGCCGATGCGTACGGCACCTTCAGGGGTGGCCGCACCGTCCATCCAGACCGTGAGGTCGCGGCCCTCATCCTTGCTGCGCAGCGGCGCGGGCAGGACGAAGGCGCCGGGCTCCATCTCCACCGGCTCGGGCTCCAGCAAGGTGCGCACATTGGGCGGCAGCCCGTCGGCGATCAGACTCTCCCACAGGCCGCCGGGCCGGTGCGGGTCGTGGTTGCCTGGCAGGAGCCACCAGGTGACATCCGCCGCCGCCCGCATCCGCTCCAGCGGCTGCCGCCGGGTCAGCGGCGCCAGCCGCTCGCCATCCCACACATCGCCCGCCACCAGCACATGGCGCACCCCCTGCTCGCGCGCCACCGCACCGATCCTGTCGATCGCATCCAGCCGCGCCGCTCGCAGCACGGCCCCCATCTCGCCAAACCGCTCGAACGGCTTGCCGATCTGCCAGTCTGCGGAGTGAAGAAAACGGATCATTGAGGCCCATGAGACAGCCGCGCGAAGTCAGGCGCAAGTAGGCTCGCTGACCGAGCTATGCGTCAGTTCCGGACATGCGGGGCGTGCGGCGCGACCTTGGGCCTACATCCGCTCCGGTACCGCGATGCCCAAAAGGTCGAGGGCGGCTTCGAGCTGGGTGAGGGTGAGGGCGGCCAGCGCGAGGCGGGAGGCGCGCACAGCGCCATCGCTGCCGAGGATCGGACAGGCGGTGTAGAAGCCCGAGAAGGTGCTGGCGAGGGCATAGCAATGCTCGGCGAGGTGATGGGGTGCGCGCTTGTCATGGGCACCGCGCAGAGCTGTGGCATAGCCATCGAGCGCCATCACCAGCTTGCGCTCGGCGGGGTGGTCCACGGTGATCGGGCCGGGCTCCAGCCCCTGCTCGGCGGCCTTGCGCAGGATGCTCTTGATCCGCACGGCGGCATACAGGAGGTAGGGGCCGGTCTTGCCCTCGAACGACAGGAACCGGTCGAGGTCGAACACATAGTCGTTGCCGCGGAAGTTCTGCAGATCGGCGAACTTGAGGGCCGCCATCCCGACTTTCAGGGCGATATCCTGCCGCTCGGCCTCGGGCAGGTCACGCCCGACACCGGCTTCCTCGATCTTGGCGGTGGCCGCGGCCGTGACGGTGGCGATCAGGTCGGCCAGCTTCAGAACCCCGCCATCGCGGGTCTTGAACGGGCGCCCGTCGGTGCCGTTCATGGTGCCGAACGCGATGTGCTCGAGGGCTGCGCGCGGCATGTAGCCGGCCTTGTCGGCGGCGCGGAACACCTGCTCGAAGTGATCGCCCTGGCGCTTGTCCACCACATAGAGGCACTGCTCGGCCCCCAGCTCGCGCACGCGGTAGAGAATGGTCGCCAGGTCGGTCGTGCCATACATGGCCGAGCCTTCGGACGACACCACCAGCAGGGGCGGCAGGTCGGGCCCCTCGCTGCCATCCTTGCGGCGCGTGATCTTCTCGTGGACGAACACCACCCGCGCCCCGGCATCATCCTGCAACAGGCCGCGCTCTTCGAGGTCGGCCACCATGCCGGGGATCAGCGGATCGGCATCGCTCTCGCCCAGCCACAGATCGAATGCCACGCCCAGCGTGCCATAGTCGCGCACCAGGGCCGCCCGCGACACCACCACGAAGTGCTTCCACAGGGCGATATAGCCGGGCCGTCCGGCCTGCAGTTCGGCGGTGGCCTTGCGGGCCGCGTCGCGCACCTCCGGGTCTGCCTTGCCGCGCGCCGAGGCCAGCGGATACAGCCGGTCGAGGTCGGCGAGAGTCACCGGGCTCTCCTCCGGATAGGGACCGGTGAAGCCCGCGTCGAAATAGGGCAGGTCAGGCTGCTCCTCGCGGACTGCCATGATCAGCAGCCCCATCTGATAGCCCCAGTCGCCGAAATGGGCATCGCCCCACACCGTGTCGCCGCGATGGCGGGCAATCCGCTTCAGGCTCTCGCCGATGATGGCGGCACGCAGGTGACCCACATGCATCGGCTTGGCCACATTGGGGCCGCCATAGTCCACCACCACCCGGCGCGGATTGGCCACGCAGTCGGCGCCGCTGCGCGGATCGGCTGCCAGCAGGCGGGCCTGGTCGGTGACGGCATCGGCCGACAGGGTGATGTTGAGGAAGCCCGGCCCGGCCACTTCCACCCGCTCGATCAGTCCGTGCCCGGCCAGGCGGCCCGCGACGGCGGCGGCCACTTCGCGCGGGTTGCGGCCGGCAGCCTTGGCACCGGCCAAGGCGCCATTGCACTGGAAGTCGCCGAACTCGGGCTTCTGGGCGCGCTGGGCCTGGCCCAGAGCGGGGTCGAGGCCGAGGTCCGCGAAGGCGGCACCCAGCGGGGCGGCCAGCCTGGCCGACAGGTCGTCAACGGTTTGCGATGTCATGTCTGGTCCGCTCTTGCGAGCCTCTGGTTACGCGGTGGGCGCCAGATCAGCGCGGGGCGCCGGCGTCGATCCGGAAGCGCTTGCCGTCACGGTTGAACTGCAGCTGCTCGGGGGTCAGCTCGAAGCCCACCAGCACCTCGAAGTTCGAGCCCGAGATGCGTTCGTTGGCGCGCGGGATCGTGACGGTGGTCACGTCGGAAGTGAGCACCACGCGGTCGGCACCTTCGGGGAAGGTCACGGTCTGGGTAAAGCGCTGCTTGGCCAGCGGGCCGATGTCGGCTGTCAGCACCTGGCCGGTGGCCGGGTCGGTGGAGCGGACAATCTGCGTCACGGCGACCCAATAGGTGATGGTGGTGGTCCGCTCGGCGGCGCGCGGCCCCTTGCCGAAGGCCATGTCCACGGCCAGCTCGACTGTGATGGGGTCATTGCCGATATAGCGGCAGCTGCTCTGGGTGCCGTTGATCTCGCCGGTATAGCCGATGTTCTCGAACCGCTCGGCGCCGGTCACCTGCACGAAGCGGCTGGCGTCATACAGCACCCGCACCGGCGGGCAGGGGCCGACATTGGGGGTGTTGGATTCCGAGCCGAGCGAGCGGGCAAGGCGGCTGAAGAACCCGGGCTGCTCGGGCGGCGGCGGGGCGGCGTTGGGGTCGATCTGCTCGGGGCTGCCGTCCGGACGGGCGGCGCGGCGGGCCTGCTGGCTGGGCTGCGGCGCTCCGGCACCCTCGGCGCCCGGCTGCTGCCCGCCGCCAGCCTGATCGGCGGGTGGAGGGGGCGGCCCGTCCTGATCGCGACCGAACGGTCCGCCGGCGCAGCCTGCCAGCACCAGCAGCGCGGCCCCGGCAAGAATCCTGGTGGCGGGGAAAAGTCGGGCAGGGCCAGTCGCACGCATGTGTTCGGTTTCCATCCAGATGCGGGGCCCGTGCGTGAAGCCGCTTGCCGGGCGTTTGTTCTTCGCGCATGTCCATAGGCCCGAGCGCGCTGGCGGGCAACGCACCCGCTCAGGCATTCGCTCTGGCAACCCGTTCAGGCGCCTGCGCGCCTGGCCGGATGACATGCAGCCGTGCCAGTTGGCGCGTTCATGCGGAGATTTCATGGCAGAGCCCCGTCCCCTCACAGTGCTTCTGGCTTCCCCGCGCGGCTTCTGTGCCGGGGTGGACCGGGCGATCCAGATTGTCGAGCAGGCGTTGGGGAAGTGGGGCGCCCCTGTCTATGTGCGCCACGAGATCGTGCACAATGTGCATGTGGTCGAGCGGCTGAAGGCCATGGGCGCGGTGTTTGTCGATGAGCTCGAACAGTGCCCGGACGACCGGCCTGTGGTGTTCTCGGCCCATGGCGTGCCAAAGCGGGTGACGGACGAGGCCCGCAACCGCAACATGATCTGGGTGGATGCCACCTGTCCGCTGGTGTCCAAGGTGCATGTGGAGGCGCAGCGCCAC
>JAIXTH010000068.1 GCA_027484265.1 Alphaproteobacteria bacterium | reverse complement strand
GGCGCCCCTGGCAGCGCGCCGGGCGCTATGGCGACGTCCGGCGCCGCGCCCTGTCCTATGCGCTCCTGGCTCCCAATCCCCACAATCTCCAGCCCTGGCGCGTCAGGCTGGAGGGGGATGACGCCCTGACGCTGTTCCATGAGCAGGACCGGCGCCTGCCGGTGACCGATCCGCATGACCGGCAGATCACCATCGGCTGCGGTGCCTTCCTCGAGCTGCTCAGGCTGGCGGCTGCGGAAGAGGGCTATGGTGTCGACATTACCCCGTTTCCGGACGGCGAGGACCCGGCCCGCCTCGATGCCCGCCCGGTGGCCCATGTCCGCTTTCTGGCGGGAGGTGGCACAGGCGATCCGCTGTTTGCCCATGTGCTCGACCGGCGCTCCAACAAGCAGCCCTACGAGCCCCGGGACGTGGACCCGCAGGCCCTGCTGCAGATCCAGCGGGCCGGGCAGATATTCGGCATGTCGGCGCGCACCGAGGGGAACACCGGGCTGGCGGCGCGGCTGCGGCAGCTGACCTTCGACGCCCATGAGCGTGAGGTCACCACACCCGATGCCCTGCAGGAATCGGTGGACCTGATGCGGATCGGCGCACGCGAGGTGGCCGCCAGTCCGGACGGGATCGAGCTGGAGGGGGCGATGATTGCCGCCGGACAGCTGGCCGGTGCCATCAACCGCGAAACCCTGGCCGATCCCGGCTCTGCGGCTTTCCGGCAGGGGCTGGACATGTACCGCGGGCTGGCGATGTCGGCCCGGGCCTTCGGCTGGCTGGTGAACGAGAACGCCTGGCGCGGCGACCAGATCAATGCCGGGCGGGCCTATGTGCGCATGAACCTGCAGGCGACCGCCCTCGGCCTTGGCATGCATCCCTGGAGCCAGGCCCTGCAGGAATATCCGCAGATGGCGGACCTGTACGACGAGGTCCATGGCCTGGTCGGAGATGGACGGCGGGTGCAAATGCTGTTCAGGATCGGCCATGCACCGCCCACGATCCCCACGCCCCGGCGTGGCCTGGAGGCCCACCTTGCCTGATCCCGCACCCGAAGCCGGGCAGCCAGCCTCTGGCGAGGCTCAGCTGTTCCGCATCTTCAACGAGATCGGTATCATCGACCAGCTGACAGCGACCGCCTTCGAGCGGGTGCTGCCCCACGACCTGACCCGCGCGCAGTTCACGGTGCTGAACCATTGTGTCCGCCTGGGCGACAACCAGACCCCGAGCGAGCTGGCCAGCGCCTTCCAGATCACGCGGGGCACCCTCACCAGCACGCTGGCCAGGCTGGAGGCCAAGGGCTTCATCACGCTGGTGGCCGATGCCCGCGACGGCCGCTCCAAGCGGGTGCTGCTCACCCCTGCCGGCCGGGCCGCCCGCGAGGCCTGCATCGCCGCCGCCTGGCCGCTGCTCGGCCGCTCCCTCGCAGCCCTCGACCCCGGCGAGTTGCACCAGCTGCTGCCGTTGCTGGAGAAGCTGCGGGTGTGGCTGGACGCCAATCGCGCGATCTGACGCCAACCGGCTTCAGGCGCGCACGCCGCGCCCGAGGGCGACCTGGGTCTCGATGTGGCGGGCGAGGGCCTCGGCGGCGGGATTGGCGCGGGGGCCGGCCAGCAGGCACAGCTCGGCATCGGCCAGGTCCGGCCAGCCGTCCCCCGGGCGCGAGCGCCACAGCTGCGGTGGCACCATCGAGGCGGGCATCGGGGCAAAGCCGAGGCCGGCCTCGATGGCAGCAACCAGCCCGCCCTGGCTGGGGCTGGTGAAGACATTGGTCCAGCTGATGCCCGCCGCCTTCAACGCCTCCAGCGCCCGCTGCCGGTAGACACACGGCGCCGGCGACAGCACCAGCGGCAGCGGCCGCTCGCCGGCTGTCAGCGCCGCAAGGTCGTGGCGCCCGCTCCCGCCACTGCGCCCCCGTGCGGGCGGTCCCGCCCACACCAGCTGCTCGCGCAGCAGCGGCACCGCGTTCTGCCAGGTCTGGCCCGGGTGCTGCTTGATGATGATCAGGTCCAGCTCTCCCTTCTCCAGCCGTGCGATCAGCGGCAGGGTGAAGTCGCACTCCACATGCAGGATCACCCGGTCATGGGTGGCAGCGAAGGCGGCGAGGATCGCGGGCAGATAGGCGCTGGCAAAGTCCTCCGGGCTGCCGAACCGCACTTCACCGGCAATGTCGCGGTCCTGGAACCTTGCCAGCATCGCGTCGGCCATCTCCACGATCCGCTGCGCCTCGCCTAACAGCGCATCGCCGTCGCGGGTGAGGCTGACGGTGCGGGTGGTGCGGGACACAAGGTCGCAGCCCAGCGTCTCTTCCAGCTTCTTGATCTGGGCCGAGACAGCCGACTGGGTGCGGCCGATCTGTTCGCCGGTGCGCCCGAAATGCCGCGTCCGGGCCAGGATCACAAAGGTGCGCAGCAGCGCGGTATCGATATCGACAGTCACAGGAACATCATGTGGGGCAGGCCGGGCCAGCGGCAAGACCGGACGCGGTTCCACGCGCTCTCACCCGGCAGACTGCCTGCGCGGCAGGCCCTCTTGCGATGCGTCCGCCACCCGGCTAGGCCCCCGCCATGACCGTCGTTTCCCTTGCCGTCGAAGGCCCGCTCGCCCTGATCACCATCACCCGCCCGGATGCACTCAATGCACTGGGCCAGCCGGGGGATGGCGACGCCTTTGCCGACGTGTGCGCCCGGATCAATGCCGACCGGTCGATCCGTGCCGCGATCCTGACCGGCGAGGGCCGGGCCTTTTCCGCTGGCGGCGATGTGAAGGCGATGAAGGAGCGCACCGGTGCGTTTGCCGGCTCGCCCGCCGAGATCCGCGAGGCCTACCGCACCAACATCCACCGGATCGTGCGGGCGCTCTACGGGCTGGAAGTGCCGCTGGTGGCGGCGGTGAACGGCCCGGCCATCGGCCTTGGCTGCGATGTGGCCTGCATGGCCGATATCCGGATTGCCTCCGACAAGGCCCGGTTCGGGGTGACCTTCCTGAAGCTCGGGCTGATCCCCGGGGATGGCGGGGCGTGGCTGACCCCGCGCCTGATCGGCATGAGCCGGGCGGCCGAGCTGCTCTATACCGGCGATGTGATCGACGCCCAGACCGCCGCCGACTGGGGGCTGGTGTCGCGGGTGGTGCCCCATGACAGCCTGTTGGACGAGGCCCGCGCCCTCGCCAGCCGGATCGCCCAGCAGCCGCCCCATGCCCTGCGCGTGGCCAAGAGCCTGCTGCGCCATGGCCAGACCACCAGCTTCGACACCATCATGGAGATGTCGGCGGCGGCCCAGGGCCTGATGCACCATACCGCCGATCACGAGGAAGGCGTGGACGCCATTCTCGAGAAGCGCGCCGCCGTGTTCTCGGGCAGCTGATGGCACTGGCGCGGCTGATCCTTGCGGTCACCGGCAGCGCGCTTCTGGCGCTGGCATCGGGCGGCTGCCAGCCTGGCGGGGCCGGTGCTGGCGGTGCGGGCGGCGAGACCGGTGATCCGCGCGACCGCACGGGCGCCGCAGGTCCGTCACGCTGGGGTGTGATCGCCCGGCCCGATGGCACCGCAGCTGCGTTCCTGGCCCGGCCCGGTGCCGCGCCCGACCTGGTGCTGTGGTGCCGGGGCGACGGCACCGCCACCCTGCGCGCCCATGTCTTCAAGGACCCTGCCGCCAGCCCGGATCTCGTCCTCGACAGCCCGCAAGGCGCGGTCACCTTCACAGCGGTCCGCGCCCAGGGCGGCCTGCGCGCCGGCTCCTCCACGCTGGTGGAGGGCGCGGTCGACCTGACCGTCGCCGACACCCGCGCCCGCCTCGCCGCTGCCACCCCGGAGGTGACGGTGCGGTCCAGCGGCACAGTCTGGCAGGCCCCGGCCGCCGATCCCGATGGCGTGATGCAGGCCTTCGTTGCGGGCTGCTGAAGGAGCGGCGCCCGGCTACGCGCCGGACCGCTGGACCGCGCGGCCCCTGCCGCGCAGCGATCCTGCCGCGCAGCGACCCTGCCGTCGGGCGCCGCCGAGGCGGTGCGCTCCAGCGGCGGTCCATGCGGTGCTGCTGCACCCCTTCTGCCCCGGATGCTTGCAATCGCGGCGGCCCCGCATTACCTGCCCCGCCATCACGCACGCGGGCTCGCGGCGCGCGAGCCTGTTGCTGTGGCCAGTCCTTGCCGGACCGGCACAGACTGGATCGCACGTCCATCCGGCGCGGGGGCCATGAGGGCCTCCCGCACCTGCCCGCGGAGGCCAGCCGGAAAAGGACAATTCACATGGCTCTGCCAGACTATTCCATGCGTCAGCTGCTCGAAGCGGGCGCCCACTTCGGTCACCAGACCCACCGCTGGAACCCGAAGATGAAGCGCTTCATCTTCGGCGAGCGCTCGGGCATCCACATCCTCGACCTGTCGCAGACCGTGCCGCTGCTGCACCAGGCGCTGCTCAAGACCCGCGATGTGGTGGCCAAGGGCGGCCGGGTGCTGTTCGTCGGCACCAAGCGCCAGGCCTCCGACCCGCTGTCGGCTGCCGCCAAGCGCTGCGCGCAATACTACATCAACCACCGCTGGCTCGGCGGCACCCTGACCAACTGGCAGACCGTGTCGAAGTCGATCGCGCGCATGCGTGAAGTCGATGGCCTGATCGCCAATGGCGCCGTCGGCCTGACCAAGAAGGAAGTCCTCAACCTCACCCGCGAGCGCGACAAGCTCGAGCGGGCGCTGGGCGGGATCGCCGAAATGGGTGGCAAGCCGGACCTGATGTTCGTGATCGACACCAACAAGGAAGCGATCGCCATCAAGGAAGCCAAGAAGCTGGGCATCCCGATCGTGGCGCTGGTGGACAGCAACTGCGACCCGGACGAGATCGATTTCCCGATCCCCGCCAATGACGATGCCTCGCGCTCGATCCAGCTGTTCTGCGACCTGATCGCGGATGCGGTGATCGATGGCCTGGGCGCCTCGATGGTGGCTTCGGGCACCGACCTTGGTGCCGCCGAAGAGGTGTTCGAGCCGGCCCTGGCCGCCTCGGACGTGGCCGAGCTGACCGGTGAGGAGCCGGTGGTGGAAGTCGAGGCAGCTGCTGCCGACACCGACGCCGCGGGCGAAGCCCAGGCCTGACATCAGACTGACACGGGACTGGGGCAGGGGGCCGCCGTGTCCCCTGCCTCCCCGTATGTGCCCCCCACTCTGTGAAGATCCTGAAGGAGAACTCCCATGGCCGAGATTACTGCCGCGCTCGTGAAGGAGCTGCGCGAAAAGACCGGCGTCGGCATGATGGACTGCAAGAAGGCGCTCGCCGAAACCGGTGGCGACCTGCAAGCGGCCGTCGACTGGCTGCGCGCCAAGGGCCTGTCCAAGGCCGCCAAGAAGGCTGACCGCGTGGCCGCCGAAGGCCTGGTGGGCGTCGCTGTCAGCGGCACCACCGGCGCGGTGGTCGAGGTGAATGCCGAGACCGACTTCGTGGCCCGCAACGACCAGTTCCAGGCTGCTGCCCGCACCATCACGGGCCTGGCTCTGGGCATCGACAGCGTCGAGGCGCTGGCGACCGCTCCGGTGGCCGGCACCGAAGGCACCGTGAACGACCTGCTCACCAACCTGATCGCCACCATCGGCGAGAACATGACCCTGCGCCGCATGGCCAAGGTGTCGGTGAACCAGGGCGTGGTGGCCAGCTACATCCACACCCAGATCGCGGACGGCCTCGGCCGGATCGGCGTGCTGGTGGGCGTGGAAGGCACCGGCGATGCCGCGACCCTCACCGACATCGGCCGCAAGGTTGCGATGCACGTGGCCGCCACCGGCCCGCTGGCCCTCAATGTCGACCAGCTGGACCCCACCGTGGTGGACCGCGAGCGCGCGGTGCTCACCGAGCAGGCCCGCGAGAGCGGCAAGCCCGACAGCGTCATCGAGAAGATGATCGAAGGCCGGATCCGCAAGTTCTATGAGGAAGTGGTCCTGCTGAAGCAGCCCTTCGTCATGAACCCGGACCAGACCGTGGAAGCCTTCGTGGCCGAAGCTGGCAAGGCCGTGGGCGGCGCCACCGTGACGGGCTTTGCCCTGTTCAAGCTGGGTGAAGGCATCCAGAAGGAATCCAGCGACTTCGCCGCCGAAGTTGCCGCGATGACCGGCGGCTGATCGCCTCCAGCCTGGAACCAGAAACGTGACGCCGCAGGGGCTGCCCCCTGCGGCGTCATTAATTCTTGTCCACACGGGCGCGGCCACTGCGGTTGGGCAGTCGTCAGCGCCGGTGCGGCACGCCATATCCGGCGGGATGACCACGCCAGCCGATCCCGCACCGCTTCCCCTTCAGCTCGAAGACATCATCCTCACCCTGCCAGGGGCCGACGGGCCGGTGGAGATCCTGCGGGGGGTGTCGTTTGCGGCGCGGCCCGGCGAGATCGTGGCGGTGACCGGCCGGTCGGGCTCGGGCAAGTCGTCGCTGCTGGCGGTGGCGGCAGGGCTGGAACCCGTCACCAGCGGCTCGGTGAAGCTGTTTGGCGAGGAGCTGGCCGGCGCGTCCGAGGACCGGCTGGCACGGGCGCGGCGCGGCCGGGTCGGGATCGTGTTCCAGGCCTTCCACCTGCTGCCGAACATGACCGCTCTCGAGAATGTGGCGGTGGCACTGGAAACCGCCGATATTGCAAAGGGCAAGGCGGCGCGGCTCAGAGCCGCCGATGCGCTGGAGCGGGTGGGCCTCGGCCACCGCCTCAAGCATTACCCCGGTCAGCTGTCGGGGGGCGAGCAGCAGCGTGTGGCGGTGGCCCGCGCGGCTGTGGTGCGCCCGGCACTGGTGTTTGCCGACGAGCCCACCGGCAATCTCGACACAGCTGCCGGCAGTGCCGTGCGCGACCTGCTGTTTGCCCTCGCCCGCGAGGACGGTGCCGCGCTGGTGCTGGTCACCCACGAGCCCACCCTCGCCGCCGCCTGCGACCGGCAGGTGGTGATGGCTGACGGGCGGATCGTCAGCTGATGCGCGGCGGTTTTGCCCTGCGGGTGGCACTGGCCGAGCTGCGCGGCGGCCTGAAGGGCTTCCGGCTGTTCCTGCTGTGCCTCGCCATCGGCGTGGCCGCGATTGCCGCCGCCGGTTCGATGGCAGCAGCCTTCCGGGCCGGGCTCGATACCGAGCAGCGGCGGATCCTCGGCGGGGACCTGGCCCTGTCGCAGCGGCTGGCCATGCCCGATGCCGGGCAGCTGGCGTTCTTCGAAGACCTCGGCCGTGTCTCCCTGGCCGTGAGCACCCGCACCATGGGTGAAGGCGCCGCCCGTGATGAGGCCGGC
>JAIXTH010000015.1 GCA_027484265.1 Alphaproteobacteria bacterium | reverse complement strand
CCCACCCGGGTCTATCGCCAGCGCATCTACCGCTTTGCGGTGGACACCGCCGAGAATGCCATCAAGCTCGAGATCTTTGCCCCCTCCCCCGAGCAGGAACGGGCGATCCTGGGGGCCTGGGCCGATCCGTCGAAACTGGCAGGCCTGACGCCGGAAAGCATGACCCTGTATCCGGGCTGCGAAGTGTACTGGCGGCGGCAGGAGAACCAGTTTGTCGGCTCGATGAAGACCGATGCCTGCCGCGTGCAGTCTCGGCGTTCGGGCCGCACGCTGATCATCAACGACGATCTGGTCCTCACACCCGATGCGCTGTGGATCAAGGATGTCGCCCGCGATGAAACCGGCGCCTGGGTCTATGGCAACCGGGCGGGCGTGCCGCACAAGCTGCGCAAGGCGCGCGGCTTTACCTGCTGGACCGCCGTGCTGCGCGGAGCAGCCCATGGCGACAGCGGCGCGGGCAATGCCAACTGGCAGTTCCAGCGCGGCGGCTGGATCCATGACCAGGGCGGCGAGCTGCAGCTGGTGACCGACGAGGCCGAACCGCGCCGCTTCTATCTGCGCCTGCGGCTGGTGGAGTGGCCCTATGGCACCAACCGGCCCTCGCTCACGCTCTATGCCCATGAGGCCGGCAACCCGCGGGCTGTCAGCTATTCCTGGGCAGACGAGGGCGCGCAGCGGATCGGCATCAATCTGCGCTGGCTGCAGGCCAGCTGCACCCTCGACCCCGCCAACCCGTTCGGCCCGGCGCCACCGGCGCGCTAGCGTCACATCCGGGGACCACCGCAAATGCGGGAGGGCCTGGCGGCCACCGGCCCCTCGTGCGCGGGAGTGTGGGGGCTGCACCCGCGATGCTATCCCGAGATGGATCGCAGGTGGCGGAGGAGGCCGTTGCCATGAACTCCCGATCCATCCGCCTCGCAGGCCTGGCCGTACTCGGCCTTGCCTGCACCCTGGGATCTGCATCAGTCCGTGCGCAGTTTGGCCTGGTCGATATGGTGCTGAAGGACGAGATCCAGACTTTTGATGTTGTCAATGAGACAACGGGATTGGCAACTAGTATCAGGTCGCCTGATGCGCACGGTCGTTCCTATATGGGCAGGCTAGGCAGCATTACTTCAAGGGTGGGAGAGTATGTCGATGCAACTAGGACAGTCACGAGAGATGGTGTAGGCGGCCAGACGACGTTACGGGCAAGTGATTTCAGGCGCAGGGAAGTCTTGCTGGTTCTTCCGCAGCTCCTAACCCGCGCGCAACGCGCGGAGGTAAAGGCGGCACAGCAAGCTGCGTCATCTGGAAGTCCACCCGTTACAGTCAGCACTATAACACGGCGGTGGTAGTCATGTTTTGGAAAAAGAAAGAACACACAAAGCCAACTAAACCACTTCAAAACGCGAACATTATATGTACGCTGTCCCACTATGTCATTACGTCAAATGTCAAAGACAAATATAATCGAAACCACATGGGGCAAGTACGTGTAGCCATAGAAAAAAATCCTGACGACTCATCTGAGATGCTAATTACATTGGGAGGTACAGTTCTGGAAGCACTTGCCGATTCTAGAATCGTCCTCGAGGTAGCGCCAGAAGATACTCCCTCACCATTTGCGCATATCCCGGGGGTCACTAGCCAGAGGCAGCTCGAGCGGATATCTGTGGTTTTTGAGTTGGCTGAATTTGACACAGGTCAGCATATTCTACTTGTTGATGAGCCAACAAAGAAAAGGTTCCGCTTGAAAGTTGGGCCATTCGACTGTCCTGTGGTAAACAGTTTTGATCCGCGTGATATTGGTGAATTGATCGTCAAAACAGAGGCTGATATCCTTGCGGGGAAAGGTGTCAAACTATAATATTGGAATGTGGCAGTGTTTATTTGTTGGGCCTAAGCTGGATGGTTCGATGTGTAAAGAATCTAGACATTGACAGATTGTACAGAGACAGTTCGGGGCGGATATCTTCTACAAGGCCCAGGGGGGCCGGGCGTAAATCCTGCGCTCGTTCACGGGGTCGCAGTGGACTGTAGACCCCAACTACCATGATCCGAACTGAATCTCGCCTTGGGCGTGGAACATCTGGTACCAGTATTAGAGAGCCGCCGGAGCCGAGCAGGTATCTATGCGGCTATTGCCAGTCCTTCGCAGGCGCTCGGTGCTCAACCGCGAGATGCAGGTCATCGGGTCACTGTTGCCGGGCCCATCCGAGGGCGGCGGCAGCGCCGACTACTACGAGCAGACCATGGGCGCATCAGCCCGGAGCAGGTTGGGCCCGTGCTGAGCCGGGGCCTTTCGCCCCTGACAGGCTTGCCGCTACAAGCCAGACCATGCTGTCCGTCCAGAGCCTCACCAAGCGCTTCGGCGCGCGCACCGTGGTGGACGCGGTGAGCTTCGAGGTGCAGCCGGGCGAGATCGTCGCGCTGCTGGGCCCCAACGGGGCGGGCAAGACCACGACGCTGCGCATGATCGCCGGTGTGCTCGAGCCCGATGCCGGTGAAGTGGCGCTGTTCGGCATGCGCATGTGGCGCGACCGGATCAGTGCGCAGGCCTTCCTTGGCTATCTGCCCGAAGGCGCACCGCTGTGGGACGAGATGACACCGCGCTCGTACCTCGCCTTCCTGGCAACGGCGCGCGGCATCCCGGCGGCCCAGTGCAGGGCCTTGGTGGACCAGGCCCTGGAGGATACCGCCATTGCCGATGTGGCCGACCAGTCGCTGGCCACCCTGTCCAAGGGCTATCGCCGCCGGGTGGCACTGGCGGGGGCAATCCAGCACGACCCGCGCGTGCTGGTGCTGGACGAACCCACCGACGGCCTTGACCCCAATCAGAAGCACGATACCCGCGCCCTGATCCGGGCGCTGTCACCGGGGCGGACAACCCTGATCTCGACCCATCTGCTGGATGAGGTCGAAGCACTGTGCGCGCGGGCGCTGGTGATCCATCAGGGGCGGCTGGTAGCCGACACCACACCGGAAGGGCTGCTGGAGCTGACCGGGGCCACCAGCCTCGATGCCGCCTTCCGCCAGCTGACCCGGGGGGCGGCGCCGTGATCCGCGCCCTGCGCGCCATCGTCCACCGCGAGCTGGCGGGCGCCTTCGCCACTCCGGTGGCGAGCCTGTATCTGGCGGCCTTCACTGCGGCCGCGGGCCTGCTGGCATTCCAGTTGGGCGGGATCCTGGAGAGTGGCCAGGCGGACCTGGCCCCCTTCTTCCAGTTCCATGCCTGGCTGTTCGTGGTGTTTGCCCCGGCGCTGGCGATGCGGGCCTGGGTGGACGAGCTGCGGGCCGGGACGCTGGAGACATTGCTGGCGCTGCCGGTGCCGATCCTTGTGCAGGTACTGGCCAAGTTCCTGGCGGGCTGGGCGCTGGCAGGCCTTGCGCTGCTGCTCACCGTGCCTGTCTGGATCGCCGTCGCGGTCATCGGACCGGTGGATCACGGCGCAGTTCTGGTGGCCTATCTCGGCTCGTTCCTGATGGCGGGGGCGCTGCTGGCGCTGGCAGGGGCATTCTCCGCCGCCACATCGAGCCAGGTCGGCGCGTTTGTCGGGGCGCTGCTGGCCGGGTTCCTGCTGACCAGTGCGGGGCTGCCGGTGGTGACCGACACGGTGCGGGGCCTGCTGGGGCCAGACGCGGGCGAGGCGGTGGCGCTGGTTTCGGTGCTGGATCATCTGGACGGCTTCCACCGCGGCGTGATCGAGGCCCGCAGCCTGGTCTATTTTGCCAGCCTCATCGCCCTGTGCCTGCTAGCTACCGTGGTGCTGGTGGAACAGCGGCGGGCGGGGAAGCTGCGATGAGGCGCGCGCTGTTCCTGCCGCTGGTCCTCGGGCTGATGGGGCTGGCCTTCGTGGCCCTGAATGTGGCGGCGGGCGCACTGCTGCCAGCCCTGCGCCTCGATGCGACCGCCGACCGGCTCTACACCATCACCCAGCCGACCCGCACCACCATCAAGGCACTCGCCGAGCCGGTGACCATCGACTTCTATTATGCCCGCGGCGCAGGGGCCCTGATCCCCCAGGCCCGGGCCCATGCGGCGCGGGTCCGCGAGCTGCTGGCCACCTATGCAGCCCTGTCCAACGGCCGCATCCGCATCGTCGAGCACGATCCCGCCCCCTTCTCGCCAGCCGAGGACGCTGCCCTGGCAGCCGGCCTGCGGGGGATCGCACCGCAGGAGACCGGCGCCGATGCGCCGCTGTATCTCGGCGCGGTGTTGCGCAATGCGGTGGACGAGCAGGTGGTGCTGCCCTTCCTCGACCCGGCCGACGAGGCCCGGCTGGAGTTCCAGCTGACCCGTGCACTTGACCAGCTGTCGGGGCCGCGCCGCGCCACCATTGCCGTGATCACCTCGCTGCCCTGGCTGTTCGGCGATGGCGGAACCGGCACCGGCATTGCCCGCCCGATCGCCGCAGCTGCCACGGAACTCGAGCAGACCGCGCGGGTCGTGGTGCTGTCGGAGGATTTCGACGAGCTGCCCACCGACACCGGCCTGATCCTCATTGCCCAGCCCTGGGAGCTCAGCCCCTGGCAGCAGTGGCTGGTGGACCAGCATGTGCTGCGCGACGGGCGCGCCGTGATCCTCGCCGATCCTGCTGCGTCCACGGCAGCGGACGGTGGCGGCGGGATCATCACGATCGGGGCGAACCTCGGCCCGCTGCCGGCTGCCTGGGGCTTCGAGATAGCGCCGGACGTGGTGCTCGATGGCGGCAATCCGCTGGAGGTGGAGGCCGAGATCGACGGGCGGGTGATGCCGGTGCCACAGCCACTGTTCTTCCAGGTGCCGCCCGCCGGTCTGTCGCAATCGGACCCGCTGGTCGCGGGCCTGACGCGGGGGCTGAATTTCGGCACCGCTGGCGAGATCGTGCCGGTGCCGGGAGCACGGATGCAGATGTCGGTACTGGCCGCCACCTCGGCGCAGTCCAGCCGCATGAGTGCCGCCCGCGCCCTCGCCAGCCCCTCCCCGCAGGAAGTCGCCGCCGGATGGGAGCCGGAGGGCCGGCCGCTGGTGGTGGCCGCCGGTTTCACCGGCCCGCTGCGCAGCGCCTTCCCGCAGGGCGCCCCGCCGCCACCGGTGCGCAGTGGTGCCAGGCTCGAGGCCTTCGGCCCGCTGCCGCCGCCACCGCCGCCGGTCCAGACCCGCGACGAGCCCGCAAGGATCGTGGTGGTGGCCGACACCGACTTCCTGTCCGACACCCTGTACCGGGCCGGCGCGACCGAGGCAGCCGACAACGCCGCCTTCCTGGCCGGTGTCGTGGACCAGCTGGGTGCAGGCTCGGGCCTGTCGGCGCTGCGGGCGCGCACGGCGACCAGCAGGCCGCTGGTGCTGCTGGAGGGGATCGAACGCCGCGCGCAGACCCGGCTTCTGGAAGAACGCGAGCGTCTGGGTGTGCGGATCGAGCAGGCCACGCAGCGGGTCGCCGCACTGGAGGCGCGCGGCGCCGCCGCACCGGACGGCACCCTCTCGCCCGGCGAAGCCCGCGAACTGGCGGACTTCCGCGCCGAACTGGTGGAGGCCCGCGGGCGCCTGCGCGCCATCCAGCAGGGGGTGGAGGCCGATACCGGCCGGGTGAAGACAGCCGTGGTGGTGGTCACCTCCGTGCTGGTGCCGCTGTTGATCCTGCTGACCGGCTTCCTGGCCGCGCGGCGGGGACGTCGCCGCCAGCAGCTGCGGGGGATCACGTGAGCGGGGTGCTGGACAGGCGGCGCGGCCAGCTGGCGGGCGTTGCCCTGGCTGTCTGTGCCGGGATGATGGCGCTGGCCGGGGCGAGCGTGTGGCTGCAGCAGGTGCGCGGCGGCGAGCAGGTGATCGCACGGCCCGCGTTCCCGGCCCTTGATGGCCGCACCGCCGGTCTGACCGGGATCCGGGTGCTGCGGCCCGAAGGCGGCTGGTCGCTGGTGCGCGGCGCCGACGGGCGCTGGACCATGCCCGAGCGCGCAGGTTTCCCGGCAGCGCAAGATGCGGTCGAGCAACTGCTGGCCGATCTCGCCCGCCTGCAGCTGGTGGCGGAACGCACGGCAGACCCGGGGCAATATGTGCGGCTGGGGGTGGGCGAGCCGCGCGAAGGCGCCGATGGCACACTGGTGCAGCTGATCGGGCCGCAGGGCACAGCGCTGGACGGCGCCATCATCGGGCGGCGCGGCACCACCATCTATCTGCGCCGCGCCGACGGGCCCACGGTGTATCGGGCAGACCGCGACCTGCCGCTGCTGTTCCAGCCCGTCAGCCTGCTCGACCTCGGCGTGCTGGACGTCTCACCTGAACAGATCGCCTCTGTGGAAGCCACCGTGGATGGCGCCGCCTATGCGATCCTGCGCCGCCCTGATGGCGGCTTTGCCCCCGAGGGCGGGCCACCGTCAGCGGCGGCGACGGCAGCAGCGCTGGCCATCAGCCGCTGGCGGCCGCTGGACGTGGCACCGGCGGATGCAGTGACGGCGGGTGGCCCCGCAGCCGTGCATGTCACCCGCCTGCGCGGCGGTCTGGTGCTGACGGTCCGGGTCTGGCGCGGGGGGCAAGCGGGCGATCCGGGCTGGGCGGTTCTGACGGCAGAGGGGGCGGGACCGGCGGCGGGCGAGGCCGCGCGGATCAATGGCCGGGCCGGTGGCTGGGCCTTCCGGCTGGCGCCCTATGACCTGGCAGACTTCATGCTCCCGCGCGCAAGCGTGATGGAGCCGGTGGCGGCGGACGTGGCGATGCCTGTCCAGCCCGAAACCGAGGCAGACGGACCGGTGCCCTGATGCGAGTGCTGGTGATGGGCGTGGCCGGCAGCGGCAAGAGCACACTGGCCGCTGCCCTGTCGCAGGCGCTCGGCTGGCCGCTGGTGGAGGCGGATGACTTTCATGATGCGGTGGCCCGGGCGGCCATGGCCGCCGGTCGCGGCCTTACGGATGCCGAGCGGGCACCCTGGCTGGCGCGGGTGGCGGCAGCAGCGGGAGTCCTGCCGGACTGTGTGCTGGCCTGTTCGGCCCTGAAGCGGGGCTATCGGCAGGTGCTGGCCCCCGACTTCACCGTGATGCTGACCCTCGACGAGGCCGAGGCGCGGGCCCGCCTGGCCCGGCGCAGCGGCCACTTCGCAGGCCCTGCCCTCGCGGCCTCGCAGTTCGCCGACCTCGAGTCTCCGGGTGCTGACGAACCTGGCATCATCCTGGACGCCACCGCACCGCCGGAGCAGCTGGCACGGCTTGTGCTGGCGGCCGTTGCAGCCGTGCAGACCGGCTCCGCATCGCTGCATGATTGATATGGGCGCCGTGGGTGCGTATGCCCGCCAGCATGACCATCACTCTCGACGATATCCAGACAGCAGCCCAACGCCTCGGCGGACGGATCGTACGCACCCCCATGCAGCGATCGGCAACCCTGTCCGAGATTACCGGCGCCGAAGTCTGGGTGAAGTTCGAGAACTTCCAGTTCACCGCCGCCTTCAAGGAGCGCGGCGCGCTCAACAAGCTGGCCACCCTCACCGAGGCCGAGCGCCGGGTCGGCGTGGTGGCGATGAGTGCGGGCAACCATGCCCAGGGCGTGGCCTATCACGGTGCGCGGCTCGGTATCCCGGTCACCATCGTGATGCCGGTGGGCACCCCCTTCACCAAGGTCGAGCACACCCGCAAGCACGGCGCCCGGGTGATCCTGCACGGCACCACTCTCGCCGAGAGCACCACCTTCGCCTACCAGCTCAAGGACCGCGAGGGCCTCACTTTCGTGCATCCCTATGACGATCCGCTGGTGGTGGCCGGTCAGGGCACCGTGGCGCTGGAGATGATGGCGGACGAGCCCGACCTCGAGATGCTGGTGGTGCCGGTGGGTGGCGGCGGCCTGATTGCGGGCATGGCCACCGCCGGCAAGGCGATCAAGCCCGAGCTGGAAGTGATCGGGGTGCAGACCCGGATGTATCCCTCGATGCAGGCCGAGCTGTCGGGGCGTGACCCGGTGGGCCTGTGCGGCGGCCAGACCATCGCCGAGGGCATTGCCGTGCGCCAGGCCGGACGGCTGCCGTTCGAGATCTGCTCGCGGCTGGTGGATGATGTGGTGCTGGTGGACGAGCCCGACCTCGAACAGGCCATCACCTTGTTCTGCAACGTGGAAAAGACCGTAGCCGAGGGCGCGGGCGCGGCGGGGCTGGCCGCGCTGCTGGCCCATCCGGGGCGGTTTGCAGGGCGGCGCGTGGGCCTTGTGCTGTGCGGCGGCAATATCGATCCGCGCCTTCTGGCTTCGGTGCTGACCCGCTCGCTGGTGCGCGAGAAGCGGATCGTCAGCCTCAAGATCGTGGGGGACGACCGGCCTGGCCTGCTGGCGGTGGTGTCGAAGGTGATCGGGGATCTGGGCGGCAACATCCTGGAAGTGGCGCACAACCGGCTGGCGCTGGATGTGCCAGCCAAGGGCGCCGAGTTCGGGATCCTGGTGGAGACCCGGGATTCCCGCCACACCCAGGAAATCGTCGATGCGCTGGTGGCCTCGGGCTATCCGCCGCGCGTGGTCTGAGGGAGCTGACCTGCCATGACTGGCCTTGTCCTTGCCATCGGCAACAAGAACTATTCCTCGTGGTCGATGCGGCCGTGGCTGGCGCTGCGCTGGGGGCAGATTGCCTTCACCGAGCAGGTGGTCCCTCTGGGTCCCCGCAATGGCCAGCCGAACCCGGCGATCCTCGCCCTCAGTGACAGCGGGCGGGTACCAGTGCTGATCCTGGCAGACGGGACACGGCTGCACGAATCCCTCGCGATCGGCGAGTGGGCCGCCGAGCAGACGCCGGCGCTGTGGCCGGCCGATCCGGTGCTGCGCGCGCTGGCCCGCAGTGCCAGTGCCGAGATGCACGCCGGCTTTGCCGCCCTGCGACGCGAGCTGCCGATGAACCTGCGCCGCCGCAAGCCGGACCATACCATCTCAGCGGCTGCCGAAGCCGACATCGCCCGGATCGAGGCGCTGTGGCAGGGCCTGCGCGCCCGATCGGCCAGTCTGGGTCCGTGGCTGTGCGGGACCCGGTCGGTGGTGGATGCCATGTTCGCGCCGGTCGCCACCCGCTTCCGCACCTATGGCACGGCCCTCTCGCCTGTCTGCCAGGCCTGGTGCGACACGGTGCTGGCGGACCCCGACTTCAGGGCCTGGGACCAAGCTGGCGCTGCCGAGACCTGGACCATTCCCGAGACCGACGCCGCCTGAACCCAACCGCGCGATTGGAGTCCAGCCGCCACACGCCTCGCCTGGAACGCGAACCGGGTCGCCACACGGCATGTCCCGTGCACTGATGCACCGATCATGTCATCCGGTCCCGAAACGATCCAGATCGGCGCGCCGCCGCCTCTTTCCACAGGCGGACCGGCGCCTGCGCCCACCGTGGCTGGCGATGATCTGCGGGCCCGCACCGAACGCACCATCTGGCGGCTGATCCCGCTTGCGATCCTGGCGGCAGCCTGGATCCCTGCCCTGATCCAGGCTCTTCCGACCCTCGGGCCACAGGCCATGCTCGACCCCGCCATGGCGCCGGGCGGACTGAAGGGCTTCATCCTGCGCTGGATGGGTGAGCCGGGTCTCTATCTGGTGGCGGCAGGGCTTTCGGGTGCGATGGCACTGGGAACCTGGCTGCTGGCCCGGGCGCTGGGCGCGCCGCGCTGGGCGGCGGCGACCGTGGCCAGCGTGGCGATCGCGCTGCATGTGGTGGGCCTCGCACCCAGTCCGGTGCATCAACCGGCCGACGCCGGGTTTGCCGCCGCCATGGTGCTGGCGGCAGCTTTCACCGCACAGGCCGTCGCCAGCGGGCGGCAGGGCCCTCTGGCGCTGGCCTTCGTGCTGGCAGTGGTGGCGTGCTGGTTCCGGCCCTGGGCCGCCTGGCCGGCCGGGGCTGTGCTGGTGGGTGTGGTGCTGGTGACGCGGCTGTTCGAGGAGCGGCCCTGGTGCGGCTTCCTGGCGGCCATGGCCTGGGGCCCCGGCATCTGGCTCGCCAAGGCCTTCAGCGACAGCGGGGGCCTGAAGAGCGACCTGTTCCGCCATCCCGACAGCAGCAGCGATCTGGTGCGCCAGGGCGTCTTCCAGGGGGTGGAAGCCGCACGCACCCTGCCCGGCACGCTTGCGGACGTGCTGGTGGTGATCGCCCAGGCGCTGCCGTTCGCGATCCTGGGCCTGCTGGCGCTGGCCGGTGTTGCGCTGTGCCTGCTGCTGGGGGGACAGCGACGGCTGGCAGGGCTGGCGGCAGGCCTGTTTGCTGGCCTCAGCGTGTTCGGGGCCGCCGGCTATGGCGACCTGACGGCAGCCCGCCTGCTGCTCGATCCGATGCTGCTGGGTCTGGCCGCAGGGGCAGCGGTGGCGCTGCCGGCCCTGGCCCGCCGCAGCGGGACCGGCACGGTGCGCCCGGTCGCGGAACCGATGCCTCAGTCGAGCGCGGCTGCGTCCAGCTCGTAATTGCCGAACACGTTCTGGACGTCGTCATCGTCCTCCAGCAGGTCCAGCAGCTTGATCAGCGTGGTCGCGGCATCGCCGGTCACCTCGATGCTGGCATGGGCCCGCCAGACCACGTTGGCGCTCTCGGCATCGCCGAACCGGGTCGACAGCGCCGCCGAAACCTCGTTCAGCGCTTCGAAGCCGCAGGTGACCACATGGCCGTCCTCGTCGCTGACGCAGTCATCGGCGCCGGCCTCGACAGCGGCTTCCAGCATGTCATCCTCGCTGGCCGCCGCCAGCGGATAGCGGATCTCGCCCACCCGGTCGAAGCCGGAGGTGACCGAGTTGGTGGTGCCGAGATTACCGCCATTCTTGGTGAAAAAGCTGCGGAGGTTCCCGGCGGTGCGATTGAGATTGTCGGTCAGGGTCTCGACGATCAGACCCACGCCGCCCGGCCCGAAGCCCTCGTAGCGCACGGCCTTGTAGTCCTCCCCGCCGGCGGCAGTAGCCTGTGCAATCGCCCGCTCGATCCGGTCCTTCGGCATCGACTGCACCCGGGCATTGGTGATCGCCAGGCGCAGGCGCGGGTTCATGTTGGGGTCCGGCGCGCCATTCTTGGCCGCCACCGTGATCTCGCGCGCCAGCTTGGTGAACAGCTTGGCCTTCATCGCGTCCTGGCGGCCCTTGCGATGCATGATGTTCTTGAACTTGGAATGCCCGGCCATGGGGATGTGATCCGTGAAAAGAAGGGAATGCGCGCGGGCTCTAGCCGAAACGGGCGCCTTGCGGCTAGGGGCAGGGGCAGCAACTCGCCTTGAGGGCGATCCGAACCGTGAGGTGCAGACCGGCCATGAGCGATCCCTCCCCGCCTCCCGGTACCGACCGGATCGAGAACCTCGATGTGCTGCGCGGATTTGCTCTGTTGGGCATCCTGCTGGTGAACGCCGCCGCGTTCGCGTTCCCGCCGGATGTCAGCCTGTCCATGACCACACCGCCGTTTGCCCCCGCCACGCTGCTGGACTGGTTCGCGGCCTGGGGGGTGCATGTGCTGGCCGAGGGCAAGTTCGTGTCGCTGTTCTCGATGCTGTTCGGGATCTCGCTGTTCCTGGTGGGCGGCGGCAGTCCGGATGAAGCGCAAGCCCGCAAGGCGGGTTCGCGGCGCCTGCTGTCGCGGCTGTTCTGGCTCGGCCTGTTCGGCATCGCCCATGGGGCGCTGCTGTGGTTCGGCGACATCCTGCTGTTCTATGCCGTGGCAGGCCTGCTGGTGCTGCCGGTACGGCACTGGCGGGCACGCAACCTGTTTATCGCCGGATTGGCGCTGATCGGCCTGGGTCTGTTGCTGTTCGCCGGGCCAGCGGCGTTGCTGAAGCAGATGGATCCGGCCACGGCACAGGAGGTGTTTGCCGCCCCGCTTGCCGAAGAGCTGCAGGCACAGGTCGAGGCGATGCGTGGCTCTGCCGGCGCAGCGGCCGCACAGGGCCTTGATTTCTGGCTTCAGTGGGGACTGGTTTCCATCCCGTTCTTCACCCCGCAGACCGCCGGCCTGATGATGGTGGGACTTGGCCTGTTCAAGAGCGGCTTCTTCCACGGCCACTGGCAGACCCGCAGCTATCTGGTCCTGATCGGCCTCGGCGCCGTGGCGCTGGTGCTGATTGCCGCGCAGGCTTTGTCGAACGCCGCCAGCGGCTATGATCCGGTGCGGATGATGACCGGCGGAGCCGTGCCCAATCTCGCTCTCGCGCCGCTGGTGACGCTGGCCTATGCGGCGGCCATCATTCTGGGATTGCGGGCCGGGGGGCTGGGGCTGATGCGCAGCTGGCTGGAGCCCGTCGGGCGGCTGGCCCTCACCAATTACATCGGCCAGACCCTGATCATGACCACGCTGTTCCTGGGCTGGCGCGGCTTTGGCCTCTATGGCCACGTGGACCGCGCGGCACTGCTGGGCATCTGTGTGGCGGTGTGGGTGGTGCAGGTCCTGGCCTCGCGCTGGTACCGTGCCCGTTACGAGCAGGGCCCGCTGGAATGGGTCTGGCGCTGCCTCACCGATGGCCGGCGCTACCCGTTCAGCCGCCGGACCGGGTGAGTCGACCGATCGTGCCGGGGCGCGCTGGCTGCGACAGGCGGCAACGCGCGGCCGGTTGAAGTCGAAGCTGCCGCGCGCCGCGTTCAGTCAGTAGCCAGCCAGGCCTGGATCAGATGGTGCGCGATCGCCAGGGGCGGAGGCGCCCGCCAGGTGATGCCGTCGAAATCATGCCCCTGCGGCGACAGCAGTGCACGGGCCTCGTCGGGCGTGAACCAGTAGCCTTCCGACAGCTCGTCCAGATCCAGCCGCACCTCCCCCTGCGCCACTTCGGCAATCAGGCCGATCATCAGCTGGCTGGGGAACGGCCAGGGCTGGTTTGCGACGATGCGGGAGCTGATCACCTTCAGCCCCGCCTCTTCCTCGATCTCGCGGGCGCAGGCCTCCTCCACCGTCTCGCCCGGCTCGATGAAGCCGGCCAGCGCCGACACGAAGCCGCGCGGAAACCGCTGGGCATTGCGCGCCAGGAAGCAGCGCCCGTCGCGCACCGGCAGCATGATCGCCACCGGGTCGGTGCGCGGGAAATGCTCGGCGCCGCAGCTGGGGCACACCCGCTTCCAGCCGGCCTCCGCCAGGTCGCTGGCATGGCCGCAGCGGGCACAGAAGCCGTGGCGCTCGTGCCAGTCGAACAGGTCCCTGGCAGTCGCCGCCAGCGCCAGGTCCCCGCCCCGCAGCGGACCGGCAGCGGCCCCGCGCAGCTCGGCAACCTCCCCCAGACCCGCCAGCGGCCCGTCATCCAGATCAAACCGCCGCGGCAGCGCCACGGCGAACACCGCCCGCCCGTCGGCCTCCAGCCCCAGGAACACGGTATCGAGACCGGATGGCAGCGCGGTTCCCAGGGCCGCTGCCGACAGCCGCAGAAGGGCCTGGGACCCATCGGCCGCGGTCCGGGCCTCCAGCACCGGCTGGCCCGCCCGCAGCAGGATCAGGTCGGTGCCGGGATCGGCCAGCTGCGCCGCGATCCAGGCACTGTCGCGCCGCTTCAGGCCCGCGCGATCGATCGGAAAGCCGGTGAAGGGCATGCCAGTCATCAACGTCATTCCTTGCTGGGAACCCTGGGCCGCCGACTGCACCGCCGCCGGAGCTGCTGGCTCCAGCGGCAGTGCGGATTGAGGGTCAGGCTCAGGCCCTCGCCATCGCGTCTTCGAGATTGGCGGCCACCTTCTTGAGGAAGCCCTCGGTGGTCAGCCACGACTGGGCATCGCCCACCAGCAGGGCGAGATCCTTGGTCATGAAGCCGGCTTCCACCGTCGCCACCGTCACCTGCTCGAGGGTGTTGGCGAAGGTGGCAAGGTCGGCGTTGCCGTCCAGCTTGGCGCGGTGCGACAGGCCTCGGGTCCAGGCAAAGATCGAGGCGATCGAGTTGGTCGAGGTGCTCTCGCCCTTCTGGTGCTGGCGATAGTGGCGGGTGACGGTGCCGTGGGCCGCTTCGGCCTCCAGCGTCTTGCCATCCGGGGTCATCAGCACCGAGGTCATCAGGCCCAGCGAGCCGAAGCCCTGGGCCACGCTGTCGGACTGCACATCGCCATCATAGTTCTTGCAGGCCCACACGAAGCCGCCGTTCCACTTCATGGCGCTGGCCACCATGTCGTCGATCAGGCGGTGCTCGTAATGGATACCGGCCGCCTTGAACTGGGCCTCGAACTCGGCCTGGTAGACTTCCATGAAGATGTCCTTGAAGCGCCCGTCATAGGCCTTCAGGATCGTGTTCTTGGTGGACAGATACACCGGATAGCTGCGGGCCAGGCCATAGGCCAGGCTGGCGCGGGCGAACTCGCGGATGCTCTCGTCGGTGTTGTACATGGCCATCGCCACGCCGCCGCCGGGATACTGGAACACCTCGTGCTCGATGACTTCACCGTCCTCGCCCTCGAACCGCACGGTCAGCTTGCCCTTGCCCTTCACCACGAAGTCGGTGGCCTTGTACTG
>JAIXTH010000010.1 GCA_027484265.1 Alphaproteobacteria bacterium | reverse complement strand
GAGACCGCGTTGTTGATGGCAGCAGCGCCGTTGGTCATGTTCTGACCGTCGAACGTGGCGTTGTTGATGATGCTGGTGACCTGGTCGCGCAGCTGGATGAAGTCAGCGTTGAGCGCGGCCTGGGCCGAGGCCGACAGGCCCGCCTGGGTCGCGGCCAGAGCCTTGCCCTTCATTTCGTTGAGCAGTTCCATGATGCTCTCGCCGGCGGCGATCGCGGTATCCACCAGGGCGGTGGCGCGGTCCGTTGTCTCGCGCACCCGGTCATAGGCGCTGACGTCGGAACGCATGCGGTTGGCGATGGCCCAGATGGCGCCGTTGTCCTTGGCCGAAGCAACCTTCAGGCCGGTGGAGATGCGGTTCTGGGTGTCAGCAAGGTCCCGATTCGTTGAATTCAGGGACTGCAGGGCGACCATGGCGCCCATGTTGGTGTTGACGGAGATCATCGTTCTGTGACCTTTGGTTATGTGGCGCCTCGTTCTCGAAGCGCAGGTCCGTTCGGGACCCGACATCCCATCAGCAAGCGCCTTGCCACTGAACGCCGCTCAAGTGCTTCTGTTCGCAAGGGTTTTTCTTGGCTTCTGTTTCCTTAACAGCACCAGACCCCGGCAGGACCTGCCGGTTCGATGGGCACAAGCTGCCGGGTTGCAGGCAAGAAGTGCCACCTCGGGCCTTCAGTGGGGGTGCCGGACCGCGTGACTCCTGTCGCGCCCCCCCAGGGTGCCATGCGCGGCAGGTGCCGCGCGGTCCTGTGGATCGCCAGGACAAGGCCTTCGCCCCCGTGTCCAGGCCGGCCCCCCGACGCTGCCGGCCGCCTTGCTCCCCCTGACGGGTGGGCTTGGCATTGGCGCCGGTGCCGCGCACAGTGGCAAGGTTCGTCGTTCAGCTCGAGGGGGCCTGTCATGTCCGTCAACCGTCGCTTTCCGGTTCTGGCCAGTCTTGCCGCCGTCCTGGCACTTGCAGGCGGAGGCGTGGCGGCCGCGCAGGGGACACCGGTCGCGCCACCCGCGGATGCCACCAGTCCCTGGAGCCGGATGACTTCGGCCGAGCTGATTGCGGCAGCGCCCGACGATGCCTGGCTCGATCTCGATCCCGCCCGCCTGATGGTGCTGCGGTTCATTCCGGCGGGCCAGACCGAACCGGTACAGGTGGTGTCCCTTCTGGCGCCCCAGTTTGCCCCCGACCATGTGGCCACGCTGTCGGCCTTGCTGGACGGGCGCTTCTTCGATGGACTGGCGATCGTGCGCAGCCAGGAGAACTATGTGGCGCAGTGGGGCGACGGCGCGGCGGCCACGGCCAGCGGGCTGCGCGGGGCGGCGATCCCGGCAGAGTTCGATGCGGTGATCCCGGCAGGCTTTGATCCCGTGCCACTGCCCGATGGCGATGTGTATGCACCCCGGGTGGGGTTCTGGCAGGGCTGGCCGGTGGCCTGGGATCCGGCGGCGGGGCGGATGTGGCTGCCGCACTGCAACGGGATGGTGGGGGCAGGTCGCGGCAATGATGCCGGTTCGGGCGGTCCGGCCTCGCTCTATGCCGTCAATGGCCACAGCCCGCGCGCCCTCGACCGCAATGTCACGCTGCTCGGCCGCGTGGTGCAGGGGATGGAGCATCTGACCACTCTGCCGCGCGGTACCGAGGCGCTGGGCTTCTATGGACCGGCGCAGGCCCGGCCGCAGATCGTCTCGGCCCGCCTCGCCTCGCAGCTGCCGCCGGAGGAGCAGCCCAGGCTTCAGGCACTGGATACCGGCCACCCGATCTATGTCGAGTTGCTGGAAAGCCGCCGCAACCGCCGCGATGGCTGGACGCTGTTCCGGGCGAACCGTCTGGAAATCTGCAACGCGCCCCTGCCGGTGCGTGTCGCGCCCTGACGTGGTGAGGCCTCCAGGACCCCTGCCGGGGGCTGGTGCATCTGGCCGGGTTGATCCGGTTGAGTAGTAAATTCCCAAAGGTAGCTGTTTCGGGTTCGGACAGCTATACGGGTTCGTAAGG
The DNA here is from genome assembly GCA_027484265.1 of Alphaproteobacteria bacterium. GTDB lineage: Bacteria > Pseudomonadota > Alphaproteobacteria > Caulobacterales > Aquidulcibacteraceae > JAIXTH01. The sequence goes on along the minus strand of JAIXTH010000010.1, from coordinate 11,713 downwards.
GTTCCTGTGTCAGGCTGCAAACACCGATCTGGCCGACGGCTGGATGTTCGCGAGGTTTCTTCCCGTGCCTGTGACCCGGACCCCGTTCTCTGAGCGTCGCCCCGCAGGGGGCCTGCCGCCGTGGCTCGCGGCGCTTGTACGGCATGACGGCTTGCGGTTGTCGGTCACCGTCGGGGCGCCAATCCTGGCGCTGGTGGTGGTGCTGGCCTTTTTCGGCTTCCAGCTGCTGGGCTCGATCGCCCGGGAGCAGGACAGCAACTGGGCCGATCACACCCGGTCGCTGGTGCGCAAGTCGCTGGATGGCAAGGTGGCGCTCAATGCCAATGTGGCGCTGGACTATGGCAACTGGTCGGATGCCTGGCTGGCGACCCGTGGTGAGCTGGATGAGGCCTGGCTGAAGCCGAACTTCCAGACCGTCGTTGCCTCCGCGCTGGCTGTCTGGCGGCCAGAGACCGGTGTCCGCTTTCTTCATGCCGACGAGCGGGCCCAGGGCAGTGCCGACACGCTGCGCGCCTTGCTGGACAGCTGGGCCGGCATCACCCCGCCTGCCGTGCAGGGTGCGGCGGGGGCACCGGCCGCGGTCGCGAGCAGCCGGGTGGATGACATCCGCGCCGGTCATTTCGACACCCTCGTCCTGCTGGATGGCACGCTGGCAGCCATTTCCGCCCGCCCGATCCGACCCGAGGATGGCAGCCCCTACCGGCTGCCTGCATCCGGCAGCACCGACTGGTCGGTCTCGGTCCAGATCATCGATGCCGCGTTGCTGGCCGAGACGGGTCAGTCGCTGGACCTGCAGGCCATGCGCTTCGTGCCGGCCAGCCCGGACCGGTCGCTGCGGTCCGCCGCGGATGAGGACGCCCGCCTGGTGACGCTGCCGGTCTATGATGGCGACGGGGTGCCGGTGGGCGAGATGGTATGGCAGCGCGAGCTGCCCGGCACGGTGGCCTTCGAGCGCCGCTCGATCCCGATCGCCTTCGCCATGCTGCTGGCAGGCCTGATGGCGGTGCTGGTCGCACGGCGTGCGGTCAGCGGCCAGCTGCGGGCTCTCAGTGCCGCCCGGGCCGCCGCCGAGGACGGCAGCCGGGCCAAGTCCGCATTCCTGGCCGGGATCAGTCATGAGCTGCGCACGCCTCTCAACGCGATCATCGGCTATGCAGAAATCCTGAAGGAAGACAGCGATGTCAGTGGCAATGCCACGGCTGCTGCCGACGCAGCCCGCATCACGCGCGCCTCGCGCCACCTGCTGGCCCTGATCAACGATCTGCTCGATCATTCCAAGATCGAAGCGGGCAAGATGGACCTGTTTGTCGAGAGGGTGCCGGTCCTGCCGCTGGTCGAGGAGGCGATGGACACGGTCCGCCCGGCGGTCGAGGCCAATGGCAACCGTCTGACGCTGAATTGCACCGACGATCCGGGCGAGGCGCTGGTGGATTCCATGCGCCTCAAACAGTGCCTGCTGAATCTGCTGTCCAATGCTGCCAAGTTCACCCGCGACGGCCAGGTGACGGTGCATCTGCGTCCGGCCGAGGTGAGCGGTGCGCCCGGGCTGCGGATCGAAGTGCAGGATACCGGGATCGGCATGACACCCGAAGCCCGCGCGCGGCTGTTCCAGCCGTTCGTCCAGGCGGAAGCGTCGACCGCCGCCCGCTTTGGTGGCACGGGCCTCGGTCTCGCGATCACCCGGGCCCTGGTGGAAGCGATGGACGGTACCATCGGCGTGGACAGCGCCGTCGGCCAGGGCAGCTCCTTCACGATCCTGCTGCCGCGTGGGCTTGATGCGGTGACAACGCTGGATGCCGCCCGCACCGAGGTGCTGCCGGCCCTGCAAGCAACCGCGATGGCAGGCCGCCCCGCAGCCTGAACGGCATCTGCAACATGACAGAAGTTTATTTTGTCAGGGCAGGCGCCACCACCTAGCCATGTCGACGTTCACCTGGGAGGAGACGGGACATGGGGACCTTGGAACAACGGACCGGCAGCTCGGCCGGCGCCACGACATCTGACATCCACAATCCGCGCCTGCGCCGCGACCTGCGGCGGTATCTCATGGCCGCCGCAGCGGCGCTGGCTGTTGCCACCGGTGTGCTCGTGGCCGGTCCGGCGCCGGCGCTGGCCAATCAGACCGGCAGCACAGTGGCCTCGCCCTCCTCCGCACCTGCAAGCCTCGCCGCACAGCCGTCGCCTGGCCTCGCCTTGCCCCGCGCGGCCTGGCTGGGCGCCGCACTGCAGGCCGACCAGGGTGGCGTGCTGGTCTCGCAGGTGGTTCCTGGCAGCACGTCCGAGGCCCTCGGCCTGCGGACCGGTGATCTGCTGCTATCCATCAACGGAACGGCCGTGGCGCAGCCGGCCGAGGCCGTGGCCGCGGTGCGGGCCCAAAGCGCCGGAACCCCGGCGCGGCTGGAAGTCCGCCGCGATGGTGCCGCCCGGACGCTCGATGCGACCTGGGTCGGCCGTCCGTTTGAGCGTTTCGCCGGTGTCCGGCTCGAGCCGGGCGCGGTGCCGTTCCAGGGTGGCCTGCTGCGCGACTTCCTGGCGCTGCCCGAAGGGGCGGGTGCCGATACGCCGGTTGTGTTCTTCATTCAGGGCGTGACCTGCATGTCGGTGGAGAGCGCCGGGCAGGGCGGCTATCCGGTGGCCGGCCTGATCACGGGGCTCGCTGCGCGCGGGATCGGTGTCTACCGGATCGAAAAGCCCGGCATGGGGGACAGCCGGAGCACCCCTGCCTGCGGCACCGTGGATTTCGAGACCGAGCTGGCTGCCTTCCGGGCCGGCTATGATGCCCTGGTGCGAGAGCGCGGGATCGCACCTGAACGGATCTATGTTTTCGGCCATTCCATGGGCGGGATCCAGGCGCCGATCCTGGTGTCGCGCGGCATTCGGGTGGCCGGGATCGCCACCTTCGGCACAGGCCTCGCGCCCTGGCGCGACTATCTGCATGACGTGTTCCGCTGGCAGCCGGTCCTGCAGGGCGCCGACCCGGCCGAGGCGGAAACCATGGCGGTTCAGCTGGCGCCGGTGGTCGATGCGCTGATGACCGATCCAGGCGGTCCGGCTGCGATCGCGGCGCGCTCGCCGCAGAACGCTGCCATCCTGCGCGAGGTGTTCGGCTGGGACGGCGCCGACAGCTGGATGGGCCGGGCCTCGGCCTACTGGCGCCAGCTGGGCACGGCCGAGCGTGCCAGGGCCTGGGGCCAGGTGGGTGTGCCGGTGCTGGTGATGCATGGCGAGAAGGACCTCGCGGTGGTGGATGACCGGGACGAGCGCCGGATCGCCGCTCTCATCAATGCCGATCGCCCGGGCGCGGCCCGGTTCGTCTCCCTGCCCGATACCGAGCATGGCTTTGCGATAACGGGGGGAGCAGCCTTCAACCCGCGCATCGCCACCGAGGTTGCAGACTGGATCGATGCCGTCCGCGACTGACCGGACCGGCCGTCCCTGACGGGATCAGCTGCTGCCGCGCAGGGCGCTTGCGCTCATGATCACAGGCGCGGCAGCAGGGGGTGCCACGATGTCGGACGCGCGCATGGGTGGCGGCGGAGCAGGGGCTGCGACAGCCGGGATCGACATGCCGGTCGCAGCCCATCTGCGGACATAGGCCTCGAACTTGTCCACCGGCATCGGCTCGCCGAACAGATAGCCCTGACCGATGGTAGCGCCCCGGTTCTTGAGGAAGGCGGCCTGCTCCGGGGTTTCCACACCTTCGGCCACGGTCTCGTAATTGAGGCCGCCGGCCATGGCGATGATGGTCTCGATCATGGTGGGCGCGGTGCGGTCCTTGCCCAGCGCCTGCACGAACGACTGGTCGATCTTGAACACATCGAAGGGCAGCCGGGTGAGGGACGCGAGGTTCGAGTGGCCGGTGCCGAAGTCATCCATGGCAATCCGCACACCCTTGGCGCGGATCGGCTCCAGGAGGCGCCCCACCCGTTCCGGGTCGCTCATGGCGATGGACTCGGTGATCTCCAGCTCGAACAGGGTGGGCGGCAGTCCGCTTTCCTGCAGCACCTGGAACACCTTGCGGGTGAAGTTGTCGTCCTGGAACTGCACCGCCGAGACATTGACTGCGACCCGCACCGCCAGCCCGCGGCTGAGCCAGCCGGCGGCCTTGAAGGCAGCATCCCGCATCACGGCATCGCCCAATGGCCCGATCAGCCCGGTCTCCTCGGCCGCTTCGATGAAGCGGCCCGGTGACACCAGCCCCTGAGTGGGATGATTCCAGCGGACCAGAGCCTCGCAGCCGCAGATCCGTCCGGTGCCGAGGTCGATCTTGGGCTGGAAGAACGCCACGAACTGGCCCCGCTCGATCCCCGAGCGGATCTCGTTCTCCAGCACCAGCTTCTCGAGGGCGCGCTGGTTGAGCTTGCGGGTAAAGAACACCACCCGCCCGCCACCTGCGTTGCGGGCATGGGACAGGGCCAGCTCCGCCGAGCGGATCACTTCCTCGCCGGTCTCGCCGTCATGGGGAAACACCGCGATCCCGGCGCTGGCACCCAGCACGATCCGGTGGCTGCCCAGTTCGAACGGCTGGCGCAGCGAGGCGGCCACCAACTGGGCAAAGCGGCCCGCTTCCGTGGGGTCGGCAAGGTCTGGCAGCAGGATCGCGAACTCGGACCCGTTCAGCCGGGCCAGCAATGCCGGGCGGTTGCCGCAGGTCTTCAACCGGACAATCCTGTCCGAGGCCCGCACCGCGGCCGCTAGCCGTTCGGACACCAGCCCCAGCAGCTCCTGGCCCGCCACCTGACCCAGCGTGCTCTGCACATGGGTGAACCGGTCGACATCGAGCGCCACGACGGCGCCGACCGTATTGGCCGCGACGGTCACCTTGATCAGCTCGTCGCTCTCGGTTCGGAACCGGTCGCGGTTGGGCAGCTCGGTCACGGTGTCCACGAAGGCCAGCTGCTGGATGCGCTTCATCGAGGCGTCGAGGCGCTGCATCATCCGGTTGATGGCGCGGGCCAGGGTCTCGAGTTCGTCACCGGTGCGGATGTCGACCCGGGCACCGAGGCGCTTCAAATTGGTTTGCTGTGCAAATTCCGTGAGTTCCATCAGCGGATCGAGCATCCGGTTCACGAGCGTCAGGAACACGAGCGATGAGGCCGTCACGCCAACCACGCCGAGGGCGGCCAGGATCAGGAACGACGAGCCCGGCCCTTTCAGATACAGGACCGCGAGCATCAAGGTGCCCACCACCACCATCGCCAGGGCCATGTAGCCAGCCACCAGCTTCCCGCGCAGGGATCTGCGCAGGCGCGATAGCGGGCCATCTTCTCCCATGAGCACCACGGCTGGTTCTTCCGGCTCGAAACAAAGGAATTCCTTGCACTTCTTCAATGCACGTGGAGAGTGAACGGCCCCTTAAGCCGGGTGCGCCGCCGCGTTTGTCTACCGGTGGCAGTCCGATGCGACGGACCGGGCGCACGCCCGCGTTCAAGGGGCATGACCACCTCACCAGTCGCACCCGCCCGCCGCACCCTCATCACCGGTCTTGCCACCCTGGCTGCCACTGGTTTCCTGTCCCGTCCGGCCACGGCCCAGGTCGCTGCCCGCCGCGCCGCCCGCTTTGCCGAGGCCAGCAGCTACAGTGCCCAGCGCGACGGGGTCTCGCTGCTGATCCACCATGCCGGCAGCCAGATCCATGCCGACTGGCCGGGCGGTGGATCGCCGTCGTCCGCCTGGGAGCTGGCCAGTGGAACCAAGAGTTTCTCGGGTGTGCTGGCGATGCTGATGGTCGAGCGTGGCCTGCTTCGGCTGGACGAGCTGTGTGCGGCTACCCTGCCGGAATGGCGCACCGATCCGGGCCGCCGCGACATCACCATCCAGCAGCTCCTGACCCTCACCTCCGGTCTGCCGGGGCGGATCGAGGGGGGAGCCACCATGGTGCCCTCCTATACCGAAGCCGTGGCAGCCCGTGCCGTGGCCCGCCCCGGCCAGCGCTTTGCCTATGGCCCGGTAGCCTTCCAGGTGTTTGGCGAGATTGCCCGCCGCAAGCTGGCATCTGCAGGGCTGGGATCCGATCCGCTGGACTTCCTGCAGCGTCAGCTGTTCGACCCGCTCCAGATCCGGCCCCTGCGCTGGCGGCGCGATCAGAATGGCATGCCGCATCTGCCGTCCGGTGCGGCCCTGACGGCTCCCGACTGGCTGAAGTTTGGCCGGATGATGATGGGTGACCGGCAGATGCGGACAGTGCTGTCGCCGGCCAGCCTTGCTGCCTGTGTGCGGACGACCCCGGTCAACCCCGGCTATGGCCTGACCTGGTGGGTGCCTGCGGCGGGGATGCAGGGGCCCGGCCGGCGCGCCGGTGTCGCCGATGACATGCAGGCGCTGGCCGCCCATGGCCGGGTCTGGCTGGCGGCAGGTGCCGGCAACCAGCGGCTCTATGTCCTGCCGGACCGGCAGCTGGTGGTGGTGCGACAGGCCCGCGGCGTCGGCCGTGCCCTGCGCGGCCGCGGCCCGGACTGGTCCGACTCCCGCTTTATGCAGCTGATTATGGCTGACTTGTAGGACGGTCGGTTCCCGCTTCAGCGCCCGAAGCTTGATCCTGGCGCCGGGGCGCGGCAGGTTGCGGACCAAGGGAGACTTCGGCCTTGGGCATACTTGTCCTGATCAGCGGTATTGTGGTGGCGGTCTATACGCTGCTGAGCGCTGCAGCGCTGTGGCTGTCGGCGCGTGTCCGGCGACTGGTGAAGTCCGGCAAGGAAGCCACTTCGATCCTGCCCGACATGAAGCCGCATCAGGTGGCGATGCTGGCGGACTATTCGGCGGGCTGGCGGGGCCGGGTGTGGGAGCTGTCGCTGGTGCTGATGCTGGGCAGCGTGCTGGCGCTGCTCAGCGGGGCCGAGGCAGAGGCTGCAGCGGCGTGGTTCCTGGCCCTGGGGCTGCTGGCCGACACCCTGCTGTTCCTGGGCTGGCAGGGGCGGGATGCCTGGATTGCCCGGGCCTCACCTCTGGAGCGGCTGGCGGATGCGGGACAGTGTCTTGCCTTGCTGGCGGCGCTGGCGGTCCTCACCTGGCGGGTGATCAATGACGCGGCGATGCTGTAGGGCCGGGCGGTTCTCCTAGACCCGGGAACTGGTGGCGATGGCGAGACGGCAGCCGGCCTTGATCAGGCCAGTGAGCAGTTCATAGGCTGGAGCCTCGCGGGCGCCTTCGGCCAGCGCTTCATCCTTGTGAGCCACTTCCTCGGCGCGGAACCGTGCAATCAGCTCGCGCAGCGCGGGTTCGGCCCTGGCTGCCTCCAGCTCGGCTTCCTGGTCGGCATAGTGCTGTTCGATCACTTCCTCGACCGCCACGGTACAGGCATGGGCCGCCTTCTCGCCCATCAGGGCCGTTGCGACCCCCAGACCGAAGCCCGCCACGCCCCACAGCGGTGCCAGCAGGGTCGGGCGCACCCCGCGTTCGGCGACCAGCGCATCGAACGCCTGCTTGTGGACCACTTCATCGGCTTCTTGCTGCGCCAGCCGCCGTGTCATCTCACGGCCATTGGCGAGCCGCGAAAACACCGCGCGCTGGCCGGCATAGATCACCGTGGCGCCGAACTCGCCAGCGTGATCCACCCGGATCATCTCGCGCACCCGCTGTTCCATCGAGCCCATGCGGCGGCGCGCCGGTCGTGTGGCCGCTGCGGCCGGGTCGGAGGCAGTGCTGTCGGTCATGAGCGACCTTCCTGGGAGGGGCGGGTGAGGATGCGTCCGCCTGTGAAGGCAGCCCGCAGCGAAACGGCGCCCAGCGCCAGCGAGACCAGCATGTTCCAGCCAGCCATGGAGATCCCGCCAAGGCTCCAGGGGATCTCGTCACAGCGCGCGCCGCTAACCGGCTGGTTCAGGGCCTGGGCGAAGGTCTCGAAATCGATGGTGCCGGTTCCGCCCGCGCAGGACGGCAGGCCAGGCCACCACTTGAGCTCGACCCCGGCATGGAAGCCCGCGATCACGCTTCCCGCCAGAAAGCCTGCCCCCAGCAGCATCGAGATGGCGGTTGCGCCCTCCCGTCCCGGGCGGACCATCAGCAGCAGCCAGCCGGCCAGTCCCACGCCCAGCGTGACCCAGTGGGCTTCGCGCTGGTGGAGGCACAAGGCACATGGGGCCATGCCACCGAAGTGTTCGAACGCGTGGGCGCCGGCCAGCATGGCGGCACTGGCCAGGCCTGCGAGCAGGGGCCATTCGGGGGCGGATCGGAACGGTGAGGCGGTCACATCCCGGCCCCTAGCAGGCCCGGCTGCACCGGCCAATGCGGCATCTCGTGGCAGGTGGGTTTCGGGCACCGGCATCAGAAGGACAGCCGCGCACTGACGGGCACATGGTCGGACGCCTTCTCGCGACCGCGCACCGGGCGCCAGATCTGCACGCTCTCCAGCGCGTCCGCCGCCTGGGGGCTGAGGGCGAAGTGGTCGATCCGGATACCGTTGTCCTTGGGCCAGGCGCCGGCCTGATAGTCCCAGAACGTGTAAGCATGGGCCGCGCCATCCACCGCCATGAAGGCATCGGTGAGGCCAAGGTTCAAAAGCCGCCGCCAGGCCGCCCGGCTCTCCGGCTGGAACAGCGCATCGCCCGCCCAGGCTGCCGGGTCATGACAGTCTTCCGGGCGCGGGATGATGTTCCAGTCGCCCGCCAGCACCAGCGGCTCCTCCAGTGCCAGCAGCCCCTGCACATGGCCCTGCAGCCGTTCCATCCAGCGCAGCTTGTAGGCAAACTTGTCGGTGCCCAGCGGATTGCCATTGGGGCAATAGAGACACGCCACCCGCACCATCCACCCCCCCGGCACGCTGATCTCGGCCTCCAGATAGCGCGCCTGCGGGTCTTCCTCGCCGTCGCCCAGCGGCAGGCCGCGGCGGGCCTCCTCCATCGGCAGACGCGACAGGATCGCGACGCCATTGTAGGTCTTCTGGCCGTGGACAATGGCGCTATAGCCAGCATCTTCAATGGCTTCGCGCGGAAACTTCGCATCCTCGCACTTGAGTTCCTGCAGGCACACCACGTCGGGTCCGGCCTCGGCCAGCCACGCCAGCAGGTTCGGCAGCCGGGCATTGACCGAGTTCACGTTGAAGGTGGCGATGGTGAGGGCAGGCTGGGTCATGAGTGCTCCTCAGAAGCCGCGCCAGGTGGTGAATTCGTCAACGGGCGCGCGCTCGCTGCGCAGGCTGTTGACCGCTGCATCCCGGTCCGGCCAGCCCAGCGCCAGGCCGCAATAGATCATCTCGGTGTCCGGCAGCTCGAAACGCGCCGCCAGGGTCTGGCGCACCATGGCCCAGGCCTCCTGCATGCAGGTGCCAAGCCCCCGGGCCTCCGCCGCCAGCGCCAGGGTCTGCATGAACATGCCCAGATGCGCCCACTGGCCATGGCCCATCCGCTTGTCGATCACGAAGAACAGGCCGACCGGCGCGTCGAAGAAGCGGTAGTTGCGGGCCATGTGGCCGAGGCGCGCCAGCTTGTCCTCGCGCGCCACGCCCAGCTTCTCGTACATCTGCTCGCCCACGGCAAAGCGGCGGCTGCGATGGGGCTCCCACAGGTCGGCCGGGTAGATCGGGTGGTCGCCGACTTCGCCGCGCGGATTGGCCGCCAGGGTGGCCTGCGCCAGCTGCACCACGGCATCGCGCTCGGCCCCGGCCACTGCGATCACCTTCCAGGGCTGGGTGTTGCCGCCGGACGGCGACCAGCGGGCGACGTCCAGTACCTCGCGGACGAGGTCCTCGCTGACGGGATCGGGCCTGAAGGCGCGGATCGAAATGCGCTGGCGGATGGCGTCGTCAACGAGCATGGCAGTGTGGCTCCCTCAGCGGTGGTTCTGGTTGTTGGCGCCTTCGCTAGGCTGCGCCAGAGCCTGGCGCAAGTCCGCGAAATTTCTGGACAGGTGTACCCTGGCTGGCACCTGTAACGGCTCGTGCTGCGTCGGTGCAGGTGCCGGTCCGCAGGTCTGCGTCTTGTCCTTCAAACGCGGCCCGTCATGCGCTAGTCGGGGCGGGCCGGGCGGTTAGCTCAGTTGGAAGAGCATCTCGTTTACACCGAGAGGGTCGGGGGTTCGAGCCCCTCACCGCCCACCATTCCAAGAGGCTGTTCGAGACAGCAGCACAGCCCGTGACCCCCATGACTTCACCAGCCGGTTCCGGCACCCCGTCTGGCCTGTTTGCCAGCATCGTGATCGTCTCCTACCGCAGCCGGGCGGACCTGCCACGGCTGTTTGACTGCCTGGATGGGCAGACAGACCCGGATTTCGAGACCATCCTGATCGACAATGCTTCGCCGGATGATCTTGGCCCTGATGAGTGCGTGCAGGAGCGGGCCGATGTGTACATCGCCAATCCCGACAACACCGGATTTGCCCGCGCCTGCAATCAGGGGCTCAAGCTGGCGCGCGGGCGTTTCACCGTGTTTCTCAATCCCGATGCCTTTCCGGAGCCCGGCTGGATCGGCGCGCTGAAGGCTGCAGAGGCGCGCTGGCCGGGCGTGGCAGCCTTCGGCTCGCTCCAGCTGCTGGACGAAGACCCGGCCCTGGCTGACGGCGTTGGCGACTGCATGTCGGCTGCGGGCATCGCCTGGCGCGGTGCCCATCGCAAGCCAGTGCCGCAAATGCTGGAAGATGCAGACGTTTTCTCGCCCTGCGCTGCTGCCGCTGCCTGGCACACCGGCTGGCTCCGTGACCGTCTGGGCGGGTTCGAGGAAAGCTTTGGCAGCTATTACGAGGATGTCGACCTCGGTTTCCGCCACCGCCTTCTGGGGGGGCGGGTCATCCAGCTGGCGGGGGCGGTGGTGCGCCATCGCGGCTCGGGCTCCGGCAGCCGTTACAGCGACTATGCGGTATTCCACGGCAACCGGAACCGGATGTGGTGCCATGTGGCCTGCATGCCGGGGCCGCTGTTCTGGACCCTGCTGCCGCTGCATGGGACCGCCACCCTGCTGCTGTGGCTGCACGCCATCTGGCGCGGGGCGGGGCCAGCCTATGGCCGGGCGATGCGCGACGGCATCGCTGGCCTGCCCGCAGCCTTCGAGCGCCGCCGCCGGCTGCAGGCCGGGCGCGTTGCCTCCAGCTGGGACATCGCCCGCGTCCTGTCGTGGTCGCCGCTGGCCCTCGCCACCCGCCAGGCCGTGCGGTTCCGGCTGCGGTGAGCCGACGGTGTCATGGTCGTGGTGGCGTACCCGGCATGTAATGACAGTGTCAGTGCAATGTGCTAGGCGCAGGTCTGCGCAGGAGCCCATCCGTGACCCAGACTGCCCGCAATACCCTCAACATGCGGATCCGCCCGGAAGACCGCGCCCTGTTCGACTGGGCGGCCGAAGCGCAGGGCAAGACCCGCACGGACTTCATCCTCGAAGCGGCCCGCAAGGCCGCTGAAGAGGCCCTTCTGGACCGCACGCTGGTGCAGGTCGATCCGGACACCTTTCAACGCTTCCAGGCCCTGCTCGACGCCCCGCCCGATCCGGGCGAGCGGTTGAAGCGGACCATGCAGACCCCGGCGCCGTGGGACTGATGATGTCGCCGCCCGAGCTTCTGCGGGAGGATCATGGCGTTGCAGGCTTCTGCTCGGGTGTGGGCGCCCTCGACAGCTGGCTGACACAGCGGGCCCTGCAGAACCAGCGGCAGGGGGCCACCCGCACCTATGTGGTGTGCCATGCGGGGCGGGTGATCGGCTATCTTGCGATAGCGTCGGGCGCGCTGGCGACAGCGGGGGCCACCGGCAAGCTGCGTCGCAACATGCCGGACCCGATCCCGATGGCGGTGCTGG
>JAIXTH010000073.1 GCA_027484265.1 Alphaproteobacteria bacterium | reverse complement strand
CTGGAGCGCAGCTGCTTGCAGCTGCGCAGGCGCGCCAGCGCCACGACCTTCGAAACGAGGCGCGTAACGATGGAGCGTCGCTTCGCGCCGCTGGCGCAGCTGCAAGCAGCTGCGCTCCAGGGGTGGACGCCGCGCCGAAGGTGGGGGTGATGCGCGGCGGGAGCCGCGCGGTCCAGCAGGCCAAGCGGCGCGCGTCGGCGCTAGCCTCACGCCGCCGCAGCGCGGTCCTCGCCCAGCCAGCTGTCGAGGGCTGCGAGGGCGCGGTTGGCCATGGCCAGTTTGCGGTTGGCGCCCTTCTGCTTGCCCTTGCCGGTCGCGGTCTCGTCGAGGTCGGGGAACAGGCCGAAATTGACGTTCATCGGCTGGAAGCTGCCCTTGCCCCCGTCCAGATGGCCGCCGGTGACATGGGCGAGGATGGCGCCCAGCGCGGTCACCGGGGGCGGCGCCCCGGTGGTCTCGCCCCGCGCCTCGGCAGCGGCAAAGCGCCCGGCCAGGAGGCCGATGGCCGCGCTCTCCACATAGCCCTCGCAGCCGGTGATCTGGCCGGCAAACCGGATCGCGGGCCGCGCCTTCAGCCGCAGCTGGCCGTCGAGCAGGCGCGGCGAATTCAGGAAGGTGTTGCGGTGGATGCCGCCCAGCCGGGCAAACTGCGCGTCTTCCAGCCCCGGGATCATCCGGAACACACGGGCCTGCTCGCCATGTTTCAGCTTGGTCTGGAAGCCCACCATGTTGAACAGGGTGCCCAGCGCATTGTCCTGGCGCAGCTGCACCACCGCCCAGGGCCTGCGCCCGGTGCGCGGATCGGTCAGCCCCACCGGCTTCATCGGCCCGAAGCGCAGCGTGTCGCGCCCGCGCGACGCCATCACTTCGATCGGCAGGCAGCCTTCGAAATAGGGCGTGCCCTCCCATTCCTTGAACTCGGTCTTCTCGCCCGCCAGCACCGCATCGAGGAACGCCTCATACTGCTCCTTGTCCATGGGGCAGTTGATGTAGTCGGCGCCGGTGCCGCCAGGGCCCGGCTTGTCCCAGCGGCTCTGGAACCAGGCCACGTCGAAATTGATGCTCTCGCGGTGGATGATCGGGGCGATGGCGTCGAAGAAGGCAAGCTCGTCCTCGCCGGTCACGCTCTGGATCGCCTGCGCCAGCGCCGGGGAGGTGAGGGGGCCGGTGGCGATGATGGTCTGGCCCCAGTCCTCGGGCGGCAGGCCGGTGACTTCCCCGCGCTCGATGGTCACCAGCGGATCGGCTTCCAGCGCCGGGGTGACGGCAGCGGAAAACCCGTCGCGGTCCACCGCCAGCGCTGCCCCGGCGGGCAGCTTGTGGCGGTCGGCGCAGGCCATGATCAAAGAGCCCGCCCGCCGCATCTCCTCATGGATCAGCCCCACGGCATTCGACTGCCAGTCGTCGGAGCGGAACGAGTTCGAGCACACCAGTTCCGCCAGGTCCTGGGTCTTGTGTGCATCGGTGGCCCGCACCGGGCGCATCTCATGCAGCACCACCGGCACCCCGCGCCGCGCCAGCTGCCAGGCCGCCTCCGACCCGGCGAGGCCGCCGCCAATGATGTGAACCGGTTTGCGGGTGCTGTGATCTGTCATGCCCGCCAGCTAGGCGCCCCTGCCTGCGGTTTCAAGCCAATCAGGCGGCTATACCGTCAGCACGATCTTCCCGGCATGGGTGCCGGCGGTCATGCGGGCCTGGGCGGCTTCGGCCTCTGCCAGGGGGAAGGTGGCGTCGATCACCGGGCGCAGCTTGCCTGCCTCGATCCAGGGCCAGACGGTCTGGTGCACCGCTGCCGCCAGCCGCGCCTTCTCGGCCACCGGGCGGGCGCGCAGGGTCGAGCCGGTGAGGGTCAGGCGCTTGAGCATTACCGGCATCAGATTGAGGCTGACGGAGGGGCCCTGCAGGAAGGCGATGGAGACGATCCGGCCATCGGGCCGCATCAGGTCGATGTTCTTCTGCACATAGGGCCCGCCCACCATGTCGAGCACCACGTCGGCGCCGCCCTCGGCCTTCAGGATCTCGCCGAAATCCTCGGTGCGGTAGTTGATGGCGCGGGTGGCCCCCAGCTTCTCGCACAGGGCGCACTTGTCGGCGTCGCCTGCGGTCACGAACACCCGGGCGCCATGGGCCACCGCCATCTGGATCGCCGTGGTGCCGATGCCGGAAGCGCCGCCATGCACCAGCAGGGTCTCGCCGGGCGCCAGCGCCCCGCGCTCGAACACATTGGCCCACACTGTCAGCACGGTCTCGGGCAGGGCAGCGGCCTCCACCATCGCCAGCCCGGCGGGCACCGGCAGGCACGAGCCTTCGTCGGCTACCGCATGGGCCGCATAGCCGCCGCCAGGCAGCAGCGCCGTCACCGCATCCCCCGGCTGCCAGCGGGTCACGCCGTCGCCCAGCGCCACGATCCGACCAGCGGCCTCCAGGCCCATGGTCTGCGGCGCGCCGGGCGGGGGCGGATAGAGGCCGGCGCGCTGGACGAGGTCTGGCCGGTTGATCCCGGCCGCTTCCACCGCGATCAGCACCTGGCCGGGGCCGGGCTGCGGCATCGGCAGCTGGGTCAGGACCAGCGGCTGTCCGGCTTCGTGATGGATGGCGCGGGTCTGTGCGGGCAAGGATGCGGGCATGGTCATGGTTATCCTGCGCCGCAATCAGGCGCGCTGGAAGGGATAGAAGTCGCTGCCGAGCTGCAGGATGCCGGTCAGGGCGTCGAGGGCGGCAAAGCTCTCCTCCATCAGCAGCGGATCGGCGAGGTCCTCGGGCGCCACCCGGTCGCGGTAGTGGCGGCTGACCCAGGCTTTCAGATCGGCCAGCAGGGCCGCGTCCAGCACCATCCGCCCGCCCAGCGCGGCCCGCTGCGCCCCGGTCAGCACGATGCGCTGGCGCAGGCAGGCGGGGCCGCCGCCATTGCGCATCGACTGGCGCACGTCGGCAAAGATCACCCGGCCGATCGGCCCGTTGCCCGCCACCATCGCCTCCAGCCAGCGGTTCACGCTGTTGGTTTCGCGGCACTCCTCCGGCGCCACCAGCACCAGCCGGTCCTCGCCCGGCATCTCCAGGAGCTGGGTGTTGAACAGATAGCTGGCGATGGCATCGGCCAGCGGCAAATCGGCATCGGCCACTTCCACGATCACCGGCTCCACCAGCCCGGCGCTGGCGGCGCGGATGGCGGCATAGGCGCCCGCGCGGTCCTCGAAGGCATGCTCGTGGCAGAACAGCACCTCGCGGCTGGCCACGGCCACCACGTCATTGTGGAAGGCACCGGCATCGATGGCGCGGCGCGACTGCTGGAGATGCACGGTGCGGGCGGGGGACAGGCCGTGGCGGCGTGCCACGGCCTCGCCGGTCTGGCGGGTCTGGCGGGCGGGAAAGCCCGGCTGCGGCGGCGCATGGCCGTCGCGGCCATAGACGAACACTTCGACCCCCGCCGCGCCGAAGCCGGCGCACAGCCGCATGTGATTGGCTGCGCCCTCGTCAGAGCTGAAGGCATGATGGGGCAGGGGGTCGTGCACCGCGAAGTGTGCGCTGTCCGCCATCAGGACGCGCAGGGTGCGGGTGGTCTGCGCCGCCTCCACCGCGCGGTGCGCCATGGTGT
>JAIXTH010000110.1 GCA_027484265.1 Alphaproteobacteria bacterium | reverse complement strand
GACGCGGACCTCTCCAAGGAAAGCGCCAAGCTGCAGGCCCTGCAGGTCAAGCAGCAGCTGGGCGTGCAGGCGCTGTCGATCGCCAACGGTTCGGCCCAGACCGCGCTGTCGCTGTTCCGCTAAAAAAAGACCAAGAACAACAAGGGACCAAGGCCGGGACAAGACCAACAAACCGGCGGCGGTCGAACCTTGCGGCCCGGGAGCGATCCCGGGCCGTCTTCCTGTCTGCCCGGCTGCACCGGGCTCAGGCGCCCTCCACCGCCCCCGGTGCAAAACCCGCCGCCAGCAGAGCCCGGTGGACCGCACCCGGCACCGCCCCGGACACCAGCGCGATGTCGCCCGGAACGCAGTAGACCCGCACCGCAAGCTGCGGCCCGGCGGCAGTCAGCCGTGCCACTTCCACCAGCGGCGCAGGCTCGGCCAGCACCCCCGGCAGACCGGCCACTGCCTCTCGTGCGACCCGCAACGCCGCCTCGGTATCGGTCTGCCAGTCCAGCACCACTTCCACATCGAAGCGGCGTCTTGGCTGGGTGGAGAAATTGATCACCGGCTGTTTCAGCACTTCGCCATTGGCGAAGGTGACCGAAGTGCCGGTCAGGGTCTCGATCTCGGTGGTGAACAGGCTGACCACCGCCACCCTGCCCCGGTGCGTGCCGATCTGCACGAAGTGGCCCAGCCGGTAGATCCGCTGCACCACGATCAGGATGCCGGCCGCCACATTGGCCAGGGTCGCCTGCAGGGCCAGGCCCACCGCGATCGCCACCGCCACCAGCCCGCCCGCAATCGAGGCCGGGCTGACCCCTGCCAGCAGCAGCAGCAGCACCGCCGCCCCCGCCAGCAGGCCGAACCGGGCTGCCTCGGCCAGGAACCGCACCAGCGTGGTGTCGGCTCCGGTGCGGGCGGCGCTGACCATCGCCGCCTTCTTCACCCGCATCGCCAGCCAGTGGGCAGCAGGAAACGCCACCAGCGCCACAGCCAGCGCCACCAGCGGGCGCACGGCATTCAGGAAATCAAGGTCAAGGGCCATGTCCTGCCGATACGCGCTCGGCCGGTCGCGGTGAAGGCCGCTGCGCACAGATCTGCGGATGCCGGTCGCGGAGGATGGGGCCCCGGCAGTACCTGTCAGTCGAACAGGGCGTCGATGTCGTCCTGGGCGCTGGCGCCGGGCTGGTCGTCGTGGCTGGTGCCGTGCACCATGCCATCCAGCACCATCAGCCGCGCCTGGATGTCCACGATGGCCGCGGCGATGGCCACGTCCAGCTGGCGACCGGCGGCAATATCAGCCTCCGCATCGGCGATGGCCTGGCCGATCTGCCCGGCCACCTGCTCCGACAGCGCGTCGAATGGTCCGCGTACGGCGGGATCGGCATGTTCGTAGGCCAGGATCGCCATGTCCCGTGCCTGGAAGCCCGAGCGCTGGAAATGTTCGCGGTAGGACAGCGGCTCCCAGGCTTTCAGCTCGTCGATCATGTCCGGCATGTCGGCGACGAGGCCGAGAAGCATTACTGCCTCGTTGAAAACATTCAGATAATCGGTCGCGAGCATCGTGCTGGGCACGATATTGGCAGCCGCCAGCGCCTCAGCTGTGAGGTCGGGATGATCGGATATCGAGCGCACTGGGCGGCAGACTTAGGGCCTTCTTGGTCAAAAAAGGATTGACGCGCCCGCTCCCACTCACACAGCCGGGGTGCGGCAGGCCGGGGAGAGCGGCGCGCGCTCCCGCTGGCCTGGATAGCGCGCCAGCGCGGCGGACGGGCGCACCGGCCTCGGCTCAAGCCCGCCGCCGCAATTGGGGCACCTGCCCCCGAGCCGGCCCGAGGCGCAGTCGCGGCACCAGGTGCATTCGAACGAACAGATGAACGCATCCGGGCTGTCCCACGCCAGATCGGCATCGCAGCATTCGCAATTGGGTTTCAGCGCCAGCATCTCCTGCCCCCTCAGTGACCGAACCACTCCACCGCCCAGGGCGCCACATCGCGCGCGAGGTCCAGCGCAAAGCCCGCACCTGTCGCCAAGCCCCAGACCAGGATCACCAGCGCACAGATCCAGGCCGTCGCCAGAGCCATGCCCGCGAGCGTGAACAGCCCGTCGCGCTGCAGCAGCCCCACCGCCACCAGCGTGATGGCCAGCGACGGGATGGTGTTGGTGATCGGCAGCATGATGGTGACCGCCGCCAGTGCGATCACCAGGCCCGCCAGCCGCTCGGCGAGGCCTGTTGCCGCAAACCCCAGCCGGGGCCGCGACAGCCGCTCGGTCCAGCGCAGCCGCTTGGTGGCAAACCCCGCTGTGGCCGCCAGCCATGGCGCTTTCACCACGGCATCCAGCGCCTTGCGCGGCAGCCACGGCTCGTGCCGCCCCGCCGCCAGCTGCAGCGCCAGCAGGAAGATCGGCACCGCGATCAGCTGTGCCCCCGGCAGGCCCGGCACCAGGCACGGGATCGCCAGCAGGAAGATCAACAGACCGAACGCCTGCTCGTCGAGCTGGTCGACGATGGTGCCCAGCGTGATGTCGCGCCCGGCATGGGTCTCGGCCAGGTCGGCGATCACCTTGATGAAGCTGCGCGGCGGCGCGGCAGCGGCGGAATCAGGCGGGACGGGCCGGTCGTTATCCATGCCGCGCCCCTAGCATGGGCACGCCTGCCAAGTCTTTGCCTGCGGCGCTGACAACTGCACCCGCGCGGTCCTTGCGGCGGCGTGCTGCAACAGACCCACCGCCTCACGGAAACGCGCGCACGTTGCAGGGTGACGGATGCGCCCGTGGCCGCTAGAAGCGCGCCCTTCTTGATGGGAGCCGACAGGCCATGAGCCGCTTGTTCCAGAACTATGTGATGATCGACTGGTCGGCTGCGGCCAAGAAGTCGCTGGGCGCCGATTCGATCTGGATCGGGGTGCACCGCCGTGACGTGCGCCTGCAGCTGCGCTTCGAGGCCTCCAACCCCGGCACCCGCGCCGAGGCGCTGGAGACCCTGAGCGGTATCCTGGGCGAGTTTGCCCGGCGCGGTGACCGCACCCTGGTTGGCTTCGACTTCCCGCTCGGCTTTCCGCGCGGCACGTCGGCGGCCCTCAATCTGGCGGGCGAGGCGCCGTGGTCGGCGATGCACGCGTTCCTGGCCAAGGAAATCAAGGACAAGGCCGACAACGCCAACAACCGCTTCCAGGTGGCGGCGATGATGAACCGCCGCATCTCCGGCGGCCCGTTCCCGTTCTGGGGCTGTCCGCCGCGTGACGCCGTCACCACGCTCCAGCCCAAAAAGACCCGCCCGCATGGCGAGGGTGATCTGCCCGAGCACCGTCACGCCGAAGCCGCCGCCAAGGGCGCAAGCCCGGTGTGGAAGCTCTATACCGCCGGCTCGGTGGGCTCGCAGGCCCTGATGGGCATCCCCGCCGTCACCCGCCTGAAGGCGCAATTCCCCGATACGCGGATCTGGCCGTTCGAGACCGGCTGGCAGGCGCTCGACAAGCCCTCGCTCGAGGGCGTCGGCGTGGTGGTGGCCGAAATCTACCCCAGCCTGTTCAAGGCCGTCCCAGCCGTGGGCGAGGTCAAGGACCTGGCCCAGGTCCGCGCCGCCGGCGAACATTTCGCCGCCCTCGACGACGCCGGCAAACTCGCCGCCGCCTTCGGCCCTGCCAAGGGCACGGGCGAGGATG
>JAIXTH010000040.1 GCA_027484265.1 Alphaproteobacteria bacterium | reverse complement strand
GTCTTGTTGACGTGCTGGCCGCCCGCGCCGGAAGCCCGCATGGTATCGATGCGGATGTCCTTGTCCTCGATGGTGATTTCGACATCTTCCGGCGCCGGCAGCACCGCAACTGTCGCGGCGGAAGTGTGGATCCGCCCGCCGGCCTCTGTTACCGGCACCCGCTGCACCCGGTGCACGCCGCTTTCGAACTTCAGCCGGCCGAACACGCCTTCACCGGTCACCGACGCGATGATCTCCTTGTAGCCGCCGACTTCGCCTTCCGAGGCACTGTCCACTTCCACCCGCCAGCCCCGGGTGGCGGCATAGCGCTGGTACATCCGGAACAGGTCACCCGCGAACAGGCTGGCCTCGTCGCCGCCGGTTCCGGCCCGCACTTCCAGGATCACCGAGGCATCGTCATCCTCGTCGCGCGGCAGCAGCAGGATCTGCAGCGCCCGCTCTTCCTCCGGAATCCGGCCGGCCAGACTGGCGGCCTCGTCCCGCGCAAGGGCGGCCATCTCGTCATCGGCGGGCAGTTCCGCCAGCATCGCCTCGGCATCCGCCAGGTCGCGCCGCAGCCGCTCGAGCTGCGAGGCGGCCTCGGCCACTGGCGCCAGGCGCACGCGCTCCTTGGAGAGACGCATGATCTCGGTGCCGTCGGTGGTGGAGGCGAGGCGCGCGTCGATCTCCGCAAACCGGTCGATCACACGCGCCAGCCGTTGCTGGTTCAGCCGCATGCGGGGGCGCTAGCATGGCGCGCACGGTGCGGTCGAGACGCGATGCCACACTGATACCGTGGATTCGTCATTGTGCTGGCCCAGCGACCCGTGCACAAACCCGTGAGGGACATGCGTCTGGTGCGGGAGTGGCAAATGGTTGGTGGCATGATGGTTTCGTGGCGGGCTCTGGCAGCTGGCCTGGTGGTGACGGCAGGTGCACTGGCCCTGCCGGGTGTGGCAGCGGCACAAAGCAGTGACGGAGCAGGCGTGTCAGGCACCGGCGCGGTCTGCACGCCCGCCAACCGCCTCCACCCGGGCACGCCGCGCAGCGGCCTGCTGCGCAGCGGTGATACCAGCATCTTCGACGGCAGCGGCGTGGCCGACATCTGGTGCCTGCCGGTGACGCAGGGCCAGCGGGTTTCGGTCCGGGTGCATGCGGTGGGGGCGCCCGCCATCGTGGTGGCAGGCGGGCCCGGTGCCGCGCAGATCGAGACCTGCGAGGACTGCACCACCGGCTTTGTCGAGCCGGACGGCGTCGGGCGCATCACCGTGATCGCCCGGGAGACCGGCAATCTCATTCTGGTGGTCGGCACCGACCAGGCGGAGACGGCGCGGCGCTATGCCGTGGAGGCGCAGGTGATGCCGAACCCGGCTCCCGCGATCCGGGGGCTGGCAGCCGGTGCGCCTGTGCGCGGCACCCTGACCGACAGCGACTGGATCGATCCGCAGGGCGAGGGGCCGGAGGCCAACAAGGTGCAGGATGTCTATACGGTGCAGCTGCGGGCCGGGCGCCCGGTGGAGATTTCCATGAATGCGGCGCCGGGCAACGATCTGCTCGATCCCTTCCTGGTGCTGGGACGGGTGGGACCTGACGGTCGCCTGATCGATCCGGTCACCGACGACGACAGCGGCCCCGGCCTTGGCGCCCGCATCCGCATCACCCCCACGGTCAGCGGCACCTACCAGCTGCGGGCCCGGGCTCTGGCAGGCGATGCCGGGGGTGCCTATACGGTTGGCATCGGGCCGGTCACCGCCCCGCCGCGTCCGCGCGCAGCCCCGCTGGCGGTCGGCCAGACCGTGTCCGGCAGCATCGGCCCGCGCTCGCCGCTGGCCGAGTCCAGCGGCGGCGACATCAGCCGCGTGGCCGACTTCTCCTTCAATGCCACCGAAGGGGGCCTGTACGAGCTGCGAGTGGTCCCGACCGGCTTCGAGCCGTTCGTGAATGTCGGCACCTATCCGGAGGGCCCTGGAAGCGACATCATCTCCACCGCCAGTGGCGGCGGCATGTCGGAAAGCGGCGATGGGCCGCAACCGTCCACCGTGCTGTTCCAGGCCGATGCCACCGGACCGCTGATCGTCCGGGTGTCGAGCAGCCCCACCGAGAGCGGCAGCTTCCAGCTCGCCCTGTCGCCGGTGCCGATGGCCGCGCATCCTGCCGCCGCAGCGCCGCTGGCGGTGCCGGGCCGGGCGGCCGTGAGCCTGGTTTCGGGCGGGCCGCGCACCGCCGAGCTGGCGCTGTACCAGGTGTGGCAAGTGGAGCTGGAGGCTGGCCAGCGGATCGCGGTGGCGCTGTCCACCGGTCAGGGCACCGGCGACCTGCCGGATCCGGTGGTGGAAGTCGGGCGCGGCACGCCGGCCGCGTTCGAGATGCTGGCAATGGATGATGACGGCGCCGGCTTCCCCAATTCCCTGCTGCGCTTCACCGCGCCGGCAACCGGCAGCTACCTGGTCCGGGCCCGTGGCCTGTCGGTGGAGGATTCCGGCCTGGCCAGCCTGACCGTGGAGGCCCTGCCGCCGCCGCCAGCCCTGACAGTCGGTGCCACGCAGCGCGGTGCGCTGGAAGACAGTGACGACCGGATGGAGGAAGGCAGCCTGTTCGACGACTACAGCCTGACCCTGCGGGCCGGCGAGGCGGTGCGGATCGAGATGCGTCGCGGCGATGCCGGGTCGGAGCTCGACCCGATCCTGATGGTGCTCCAGCTCGGGGCGACGCCGGAGGACGGGCCGCTGGCGATGAATGACGACATGTCACCTGAATCGGGGCTGGATGCGGGGCTGCTGTTCGTGGCGCCGGCCGATGGTGCCTATATCGTGCGGGCCGGGGCGCTGGGCCCCGGGCAGGCCGGCCCCTATGCGCTGGCGGTCGAGGCCGCAGAGCCGCCGCCACCACCGCCGGCCCCCACGCCGCTGGAGCCCGGCACGCCGGTGTCCGGACAGCTCGACGCCACCGATCCGGTGGAGCCGAACAGCAACCAGAACTTCGACCGCTATGTGTTCGAGGCGCAGGCGGGCGAGACCTATGTCATCGAGCTGCGCTCGACCGACTTCGATGCCTATGTGCGGGTCGGGCCTGCGGGCAGCGATCCGGTCGGCTGGGCCGAGGATGATGATAGCGGCGGCGAGCTGAACTCGCGGCTGGAGTATCAGGTGGAGACCGGCGGACCGCAGGTGATCCGGGCCAGCGCCCTGTTCGATGGCGTGACCGCGGGCACCTACCAGCTGACGGTCACCCGCCAGTAGGCAGTCGCCGGACAGACCCGGCTCCTGTGGACCGGTGCGCGATGGCCCCTCGCCAGCGCGTGCCGGTCCGCTTATGTTCCGGCCATGCCCGCACCCTCCCGTCCCCGCCGTCCCAATCCGCACCCGACCACGTCGAAGGCGCAGGCCCGCTCCAACATGGAGCGGCTGCAGGAGATGGCGGCTGCGCTGGCGGCTGGCGACGCCGCAGGGGAGGGGGACGCCGGGCAGGATCTGGCGGAAGCCGGGGCGTCCACCGGTCCGGCCACCGTGGCCCTGTCCGGCGAGCGGTTCGTCTATGACTTCGACTATGAAGTGCTGGATGCGCGTGGCAAGGAGGCGCCGCCCGCCTGGACCCCGCACCGCCCGGAGCGCCCGGAAAAGTTCGAGGGCGGGCGGGCCTTCAAGCTGGTCTCCGACTATCAGCCGGCCGGCGACCAGCCGCAGGCGATCGAGGAGTTGGTGGCCGGTGCCGAGGCCGGTGACCGCGACCAGGTGCTGCTGGGGGTGACCGGCTCGGGCAAGACCTTCACCATGGCGCAGGTGATTGCCCGCACCCAGCGTCCGGCGCTGGTCCTGGCCCACAACAAGACCCTGGCCGCCCAGCTCGATGGCGAGTTCCGCGCGTTCTTTCCGGACAATGCGGTGGAGTATTTCGTCTCCTACTACGACTACTACCAGCCCGAAGCCTATGT
>JAIXTH010000313.1 GCA_027484265.1 Alphaproteobacteria bacterium | reverse complement strand
TCCGATAGCCAGTCCGATCGCCAGTCCTGGGGCCGGTCCGGTAGCAAGTCCGGTGGCCAACAAGGCGGCCCGCATCCGGCAGGCGTACGCTCCGGGGGACGGGGTGCTGGCGGGGCCGGTCCGGGCCATCCGGGATCCGATCGCGGCGGTCAGGGCCATCGGTCCGGCCAGCGCTTCGGCTCAGAAGACCGTCGCGGCCAGGGCCCCCGCCGGATCGAGGCCGGGCCTGACCGGTCGCGCAGCTCCGGCGTCGACCCTTCCAGCCCGTTTGCGGCGCTGCTGGCGCTGAAGCAGTCGATCCAGCCACCCCCGGCTTCGGGTGGCAACAAGGGTCGCAGCGGCAAGGGTGCCAAGACTGCCGGTTCAGGGCAATCCGCTGCCCCGGCCACCGCCGTGCCTCCCCCCCAGGCCACCATCGAGACAGCCGAGCCGCCTCCCGTGGCCGCACCTGATGTGCCGGCACCCGATGGTCTCGCCTGAGAGGCCCCAGCGGGATGCGTCAGCCGCACCGGGACCGGTGCGGCTTGACGTTTGGCTCTGGCGTGCACGGCTGGTGAAGTCACGATCGCTGGCAGCCAGCCTGATCGAAAGCGGTGCTGTGCGCCTGGAACGACCGGGCCGGGACCCGGTGCGGGTCCAGAAGGTTGCCCAGCCGGTGGCAGTGGGGGATCGACTGTCGTGCGTGATCGGCCACCGTGCGGTGGCAGTGGAAATCATCGCGCCTGGCTGGCGCCGCGGACCGCCTGTTGAGGCAGAGTCGCTCTACCGGCGCCTGGACTAAAACCCAAGGGGGAACGTCAGACACCTGAACCGGCCATTTCGGGGATGAAGCCATACCTTAGCACACTCAGCGATAGTGTATGAAATGAGAGTTGTCCTCCACTAACAATGCTATTTGGCCTTTCAACATGTCGGAAATGTATTAAAGATTGTATATTATAGCTACGCATCCTTAACTATGAGCTGACAATTGAGCTGGTGGTTGAGTATTTCGTTTGACACCAGTGTCAGCGCTGTTCCAATTGCAGCAGGCTCACGAGAGGCAGTGATTTGGCCTGAACTACCTGCAACAAACTCTTGATTAGTTCCACCAGTGCATGCCACCGATGGATATCTCAGTGGAGACACAGATGTCGGATGTCGATGCGGTGATTTCGCAGACAGATCACACGGATGCGCAACTGCGGATGGGAGCGGGCGAGCTGATTGCCCTCACCCAGCTGGTATTCGCCCTCGGCCGGGTCGTGGCGGATATCTCGCCCGATACGCGCGCGAAGCTGCAGACCGACGTGCAACAGGCCATGGCCACACTGACAAGCCTGTCTGAAATCAATGGCGGAGATGGCGAGTCCATGGCGGCCGTGTCGACCCTTGCTCTATTCCAGGCCGAGATCACCTGATCCCCGGCCGCTCGGCCAGCCTCCCCTTCCTGCGATCCGATATGGCCACCAGCGCGCGCAATGGCGTTGGCCCAGGAAATGTGACCGGAAAAATGTGTTCAGAAAAATCTGCATCGCCCCTGTTGACGTCATTGGTGTGTTAGTATACTAGTACACCCATCCGATAGATCACCAAGTCGGAAACATGGAGCACCCCGATGATCACCGCAGCCGTCCTGTCCTGGCTCACTCTTCTCGCAACCGGCATGGCCTCGATGGCTGTTGTCGAGCGCCGGAACTGACGCCCCCTCCCCCCCCTGAACCCGCAAGCCAAGGAGAATTTCCCATGATCACCACAGGCGTTGCCGCCTGGATCGCCGTCATCGGTGCTGGCATGGCCGGCATGTTCGCCGTCGAACGCGACATCCGGCGCTGAAGCCGGGCGAGCACTGCGATGAGCGAAGCCCTGAGCATTGTCATCTCGACTGCCGTGGCCGCCCTGATTGGCGGCCTGGCCGGCTGGATCACCTTCCGCGGCCCCCCGGTCCGAACCGACTGGAGCAGGCACCGCCGCCCGACCATCACCGAACTCCACTGACGGGGCCGCGACAGATGTCCGGCCCCGTTCCACTTGGCGGCGCAAGCGGCTAAGGCCTTCCCATGGCCGGACCCTGGGATGTGATCGTGATTGGCGCGGGCGCCGCCGGCCTGTTTGCGGCCGGGATTGCCGGTCAGCGCGGCCGCCGCGTCCTGGTGCTCGAGCACAATCGCGAGGTCGGCGCCAAGATCCTGATTTCCGGCGGCGGGCGCTGCAACTTCACCAACCTCGATGTACAGCCGGAGCGCTTCATCAGCGCCAATCCGCATTTTGCGCGGTCGGCCCTCGCGCGCTACACCCAGCATGACTTCATCGACCTGGTGCGCCGCCATCGGATTGCCTTCTACGAGAAGGCGCTGGGCCAGCTGTTCTGTGAGGGAGCGGGATCGGCGCGGCTGATCGTGCATATGCTGCTGGACGAGGCACCGCCGCAGCAGGTGGACGTGCGGTGCAGCGTCGCGGTGCGCGGCATCGAGAAGGGCCACCGCTTCAGGGTCGACACCTCCGACGGCCTGCTGGAGGCCGACAGCGTGATCGTGGCCAGCGGCGGCCTGCCGATCCCCAAGCTGGGCGCCACCGGCTTTGCCCTGGACATCGCCCGCCGCTTCGGCCTGCCGGTGGTGGAGCCGCGCCCGGCGCTGGTGCCCCTCACCTTCGCCGAATCGGATCTCGCCCTGATGCGCCCCCTGTCCGGGGTCTCGCTGGAAGCCGTGGCGCGCAGCCGGGGACCGGCGTTCCGGGAGGGGATGCTGTTCACGCACCGCGGTCTGTCCGGCCCTTCGATCCTGCAGGTGTCGAGTTATCGCGAGCCTGGCGATGCGATCACGGTCGACCTCGCTCCCGACCACAGCGGCACCGGCTGGCTGCGCGAGCTCAAGCGCACCCGGCCGCGCACAAAGCTCTCGACCATCCTCGGCGAGCTGCTGCCCGCCCGCTTCGCCTCGGCATTCGCGGGCCTGCCAGGGGTGCCGGACACGAGCCAGAACCTGGCCGATGTCAAGGATACCGCCCTCGATGCGCTGGCGGCCCTGTTGAAGGGCTGGCACCTCGTGCCGGTGGGGGATGAGGGTTATGCCAAGGCCGAAGTGATGCGCGGCGGGGTCGCCACCGATGCCCTGAACCAGAAGACCCTGGAGGCCCGGGCGGTGCCGGGCCTGTATCTGATCGGCGAGGCCGTGGACGTGACCGGCTGGCTCGGCGGCTATAACTTCCAGTGGGCCTGGTCATCCGGGCACGCCGCCGGCATGGCAGTCTGACGTCAGCCCCGGTCCGGGCTAGGCTTGCGCGCCCGCAGCGGTGCCTTGCGGGTCAGGCCGCTCTTGCGGGTGAGGCCACCGTCCTTGCCGTCCTTGAAGCCGCCAGACCGACCGAAACCGCTCTTGGAAAGACGCGGTGCAGACCTGGAGCCTGATGGGGGCGCTGTCCCATCGCCCTCAACGGTCTCGGTCGATGCGTGCCCGGCGGCCGGTTCTGCGCCCGGTTTGGCGCCCGGTCTGGCGCGTGGCTTGGCGCCCCGCTTGCCGATCTGACGGACCTTGAGCCCCTGGCGCAGCGAGAGCGGTGCCGACAGCTGCCCCTTGTCGGGGTCGGTGAAGGCCGAGCCGAAGCGTTCGAGCCGCTCTTCCACCGAAGCGAGGAACGCGTCCTCCCATTCGGTCACCCCCTCGCCCGAGCCCTCGGCGCGGGCGCGTGCCCGCTTCAGCCAGTTGATCGCCTGGCGGGTGAGGGCGGGATCAACCTTGCGGGCCATCGGGACAGGAGGCGTGGGTCGCCGTGCGCGGACCCGCTCAGATTTCGCCGAGCGCCTGGAGATACAGGTCGAGCACCATCTCCGCTTCGGCGCGCTCCCGGGCGTCCTGCTTGCGCAGGCGGATCACCTGGCGCAGCGCCTTGGTATCGAAACCCAGCGCCTTGGCCTCGGCATAGACCTCCTTCAGCTGGCCCATCAGCTCGGTCTTCTCTTCCTCCAGCCGCTCGATGCGGTCGACATACTGGCGCAGCTTCTCCTTCGAGCTCTGGGTCAGGGACTGCGGGGCGACGGAGGCGTCGTCTTCATCATCGAAGGGCATGGGAGGGGGCCTTGCTGGCTGGAGTGGATTGCCAGACTGATTGGCAAAGGCCGGGGCCAGCGCCAAGCAGCTTTGTCAGATACAGGCCCCATCAGATGGATGCGGCCCGCTCCCCGACAGCCGGGCTGCCGGGTCCAGCGGGCCGCGCGCCATCGCCTGTCAGTAGGTATAGCGCAGCCGCGCGGTAACCTGACGCGGCGCGTTGGGATAACCGATGCCCGCCAGCGAGGAGGTGAAGTAGTACTCCTCGGTGCAGTTCGAGCAGTCCACCGAGACCTTCCAGTTGCCCTCGGCCGATTCCCAGGTCGCACCCACGTTCACCAGCGTGGTGGAGGGCACCAGCGACAGATAGGCCTGGACCGGCGCGGTCCCGGCGGGCGAGCCGAACGGCACGCCGAACACGATCCCGGTGTCATTGTAGGTGCTGGTCCAGTATTTACCCGAATAGGACACCGACCCGTTCACGCTCAGCTCGCCGCCGAACAGCTCGACCGGCAGCACGTAGTTGCCGCCCAGGGCCGCCTGGCTGGTGGGGAAGCGCACCGGTGCATCGCGCACGGTGGTGCAGTTGGTGGGCTCGGGCGTATTCGAGCAGGGCACGTTGCCGGTGCCGTTGGACGCAGGGATGTCCACATATTTGCGGTCGGCGGCGGTCATGGTGAAGAACACATCGAGCCCGTCCACCGGGGTGGCCGACACTTCCAGCTCGAGGCCGGTGGCTTCCAGTCCGCCCGCGTTGCGGGTCACGAACGCAATGCCGCCGCCGGGGATCGCGAAGCCCGACAGGAGCTGCAGGTCGTCCACCTCGAGCTGGTAGCCGGTCAGATTGACGCGCAGCCGCCCGTCCATCCACTCGGTACGGGCACCGACCTCATAGGTCCGCGCCGTCTCCGGCCCGAAGGCCGAGGCGGTGGGGGCCGTGGTGGGGCGCCCGTTCCAGCCGCCGGACTTGAAGCCTTCGGTGGCCGAGGCAAACAGCATGATGTCGTCATTGAGGTCATACTGCACCGACAGGCGCGGGGTGACCTTCTGCTCGTCCTGTTCCAGCGGAATCCCCAGTCGGGTCAGATTGGCGCTGGTGGGGCGGTTGGCGGGGGCGGCAATGGCGGCCGTCACCCAGCCGGCCGGATAGACAGCGCGCACCGTATCGAAGAAGGCAACCTCCTTCTTCTCGCCGGTCACCCGCACGCCCAGCGTGGCGGTCAGGCGGTCAGTCACGGCCCAGTCACCCTGGGCATAGACGGCGAAGGTCTCGGTGGAATTCTCCATCCGCCGGTCGCCCAGGATCAGGGCGCCGGCGGTGTCCACCTGCTCGGTCACGCTGTCCTCGGTGAAGAAGAACAGGCCGGCCACATAGGAGATCGCCCCGAACTCGCCGGTCAGCTTGACCTCCTGGCTGAAGGAGGTGTTCTCCACCTGGTTGGCGATGGTGAAGCCGCCCGCCGGATTGGTGCCGCCGAGGAAGTCGAGGGCGAAGTCCTGGTCCACCACCCGGTAGCCGGTGATGAAGTTCAAGGTGCCGATGCCGATGTCCCAGCCCACGTTCGAGGTGATGGCCAGGCTCTCGATCGAGGAGCAGTTGCCGAGGCGCTGGCTGAGGAAGGTCTCGATGACGTCATCCTCGCAGGTCGTGGTGCGCAGGCCGGTACGGCTGATATAGGGCGCATCGAACGGTGCCGAGCCCACCGTGGTCTTCTGCTGGTCCAGCCA
Organism: Alphaproteobacteria bacterium; assembly: GCA_027484265.1. Lineage (GTDB taxonomy): Bacteria > Pseudomonadota > Alphaproteobacteria > Caulobacterales > Aquidulcibacteraceae > JAIXTH01. Next base: position 5,316 of record JAIXTH010000313.1, on the reverse strand, counting down.
CTCGATCGAGGCATTCCAGTCGACGCTCTCAGAGATGTCCCAGCGGATCGCGGCGCGGGCGCCGAAAGAATCCTCGCCATTCAGCCGCTCGCCGGTGGTGACCGAGCGGGCATACCCGTCATCGGTGACGCGCAGGAGCGTGAACTTGGCGCTGGCGTCTTCGGTGAGCGGCGTGTCCACGCTGGCCTTCAGCTCCCAGCGATTGTTGTCGGCCCCTGCCACATCGACATAATAGCCAAAGGTATCCTTTGGCCGCTGTGTGGTGATGTTGATCGCCCCGCCCGTGGTGTTGCGGCCGAACAGGGTGCCCTGCGGCCCGCGCAGCACTTCCACCTGGGCCACATCCAGCAGCGAGACATTGTTGGCGCTCTGCCGCGCGATGTAGACCTCGTCGACATAGGTCGCGACAGGCACATCGAAGCTCGGCACCTGCTCGGTCGAGCCGAGACCGCGGATATAATAGCTCACCGCTGCACCGGTCCCGGTATTGAGGCCGCCCGTCATGCTGGGGGTGAAGCGCACCAGCTTGGCGGTGTCGCTCAGCTGCGCTGCTTCCAGCTGGATCGGGGTGAAGGCAGTCACGGCCACCGGCACGTCCTGCACATTCTGCGCCCGGCGCTGGGCGGACACGATCACGACATTCTCGGTGGGCTCATCTGCCGTGCCGGCGCCCGTGGATGCGGTTGCCGACTGGGCCAGCGCAGCTGGAGCTGCCATCAGTGTGGCCAAACCCGCCAGCATGGTGGCGCTTGTGAGCAGAGTACGCTGCCGCATCGGACTGTCTCCCGGTGATCAACCGCCCTTGCGACGGCCAAAATGATATATCAATCTACCCTTTGTCCGGACAAGTCGCGTCTGCTTTTTTGCATCGGGTCTGGTGCAGGCTGTCACTGGACTGCCACACAAAGGGGCTTGGGAGCGCGCAACGGGGCCGGGCACCTGCAGCGGAAAACGGATGCACACACCGCTTGCCGCACAGGGGTTGCAAGGCCAGATCGGATGATGGCCACACGGGTGATGGCCGCGACAGGAGAACAGCATGACGGTACGGGCACGACTGGTATCTCTCCTGGCTGCTGCGGGCGCGGCGGCTGCTGCCGTCACCGGCGGGACGGCGCTGGCCGGGGGCTTCACGCAGCCGCTGTTCGACACGTTCGTGGATGCGCGGGCGGGCACGGGCGAGCCGGTGTGGTGGTATTCGATCGGGACGGTGCGGGCGTTCCCGTCGGGCGAGACCCTGTTCGTGATGGAGGGCTGGGATGCCGCCCGCCTGGTGCCCCGGGCCCCGGGCAGCACCGAGGCGGTGCAGCTGTCGCGCAAGATCTATGTGATGCGCGACCCGAATACCGGCGCGGTGGTGGAAACCTATGAGGGCCGGCCGGTGACGCCGATCGCCTATCCCTATCAGCTCATCACCTACCGCCTGAACGGTGCGGAGGTGGACACGTTCGTCGAGCAGGGTTCGGGCGCGCGCCTGCAGCGGCTGGGGCCGATCACCGGCATGAGCGCGCAGATGGTGGGCGACACGGCGGCCTTCACCGCCCCGCTCTATCTCGATATCCCGCTGCCCAATGGCAACCGGATGCAGGTGTTCGAAAACTATGACTTCTTCATCCATCCGCCGGCGGCGGGCCTGGCCGAGCCGCACCAGCTGAGCTGGATGCGCACCGGGCCGCTGCCGCCCTGGGCGGGCGGGCGCCCGGCGGTGATGCACCTCACCACCTGGCGGGTCGAGCGCTATCAGGACCTGCCGGCCAGCATGCGCGCCTATGTCGAGGACAAGGCCCCGCTGTGGCGCACGCCGCCCGCCGACCTTGCCGAGATCCGCCAGCTGCAGGCCGGGCCGCCCGCCCCTGCCCCCGTTCCTGCCCCCGTTCCTGCCACCGGAGGCCCTGCCCAATGACCGAGCTGTCGTTCGAACCCACCATGGTGCGCGAGGACCTCACCGCGCGGCAGATCTACGAGCGGGTGCAGGCCAATCCGGCCCGCGCCAAATTCGGCTTTGGCCGCAAGCTCGCCATCGTGAACGTGGATTTCCAGCAGGCCTATACGCGGCCGGACCTGTTCCCGGTATCGGCCTATGTCACCGACCCGCGCCAGATCGAACATACCAACCGGATCAGTGCTTTGGCGCGCGCAGCTGGCATGCCGGTGATCTGGACCCAGGTGGCCTATATGGACAGCGGCGGCGATGCCGGGGTGTGGGGCACCCGCACCAATACCCCCGACAGCCTGCAGAACATCAAATATGGCTCGGACCGCCACCGCCTCGATCCGCGCTGCGCCGTCGACTGCACCGCGGACCTGGTGTTCACCAAGCGCATGCCCAGCGCCTTTTTCGAGACCCAGCTGCAGAGCTATCTGGTGTGGCATCAGGTGGACACCGTGGTGGTGACCGGCGGCTCCACATCCGGCTGCGTGCGCGCCACGGCGGTCGAGAGCCTGTCACGCGGCTACCGCACAATCGTCCCGGAGGAGTGCGTCGCCGACAAGCACGAGAGCTATCATTTCGCCAACCTCACCGACCTCGCCCTGAAATATGCGGATGTGGTGAAAGTGGCCGAAATCGACGCCTGGTTCGCGGCGCAGGCTTGACGCGGGAGCGGCGCGGCGGGCGTTCCTTTCCCGCGCGCGAGGAAGGAACGCCATACCGCTCAGTTCCCGGCCTTGATTGCGGTCACCTCATCGCTGGTGCCGTCCACATAGGTGAGATCCACCATCTGGCCATTGGCGACCACCATTTCCGGCAGGACGAAGTAGTCGAACTCGATCTTGCGCCCGTCCGACGTGGTCACGGTCAGCGTGTCGGGCAGGTCGCCGGCGGTGGGTGCGCCCGCGCCGCCGAGCACGCCGCTGACGGTCACGGCACCGGGCGGTAGCTCGGGCACGGAGCTGTCCGGGAAATACAGAAGATCGGTCCCAGCATGGACCAGGCGCAGGGCGGTGCGCTGTGGCTGGCTCTGGTAGGTGACCGTCACGGTCTTGCCCACCAGTTCGTCAATGCTGACGCCATCCACGTCGGTGGAGCCTTCGCTGTTCCAGGTGATGACCGTCGGCTCACGGGCGCCCGGCGGCGTGATGCCGAGATTGAACAGCGGGAAGCCGGCATCCTCGGCGGCGACCAGCGTGCCTGTGATGGTGCGCTCCACGGGGCCCGATGCCGGCGCGGCCGCCGGTGCATTGGCCGGAGCCGCAGCTGCCGCAGCTTCCGCGGGCGCCTTGGCAGCGTCGGTCGCGGCCGCCGGTGCGGCGTCGGCTGTGGCCGTCTCCGCCTGGTTGCAGCCCGACAGGGCCAGAGCACCGGCAAGGCATGCCCCCGCCACAATCCACTTCACGTCCACACCAGCCATGCTGCTCCCTCCTGCACTGCAACCACGGCGCAGGCTAGGCCCGCCCCGCCGGGACAGCAACCGAAAACACGAACCGTGACGCCCCCGTCAGCAGAGCGCAGGCCTAAGCCACCCGGCGGGTATGACCGGCCCAGAACGGCTCGCGCAGCTCGCGCCGCAGGATCTTGCCGGACGGGTTGCGCGGCAGGGCCTCAATGAAATCCACGCTCTTGGGCACCTTGTAGCCGGCAATCCGGCCCTTGGTGAAAGCGATGATGCCCTCTGGGTCGGGCGCCGCGCCGGGCTTCAGCACCACGATCGCCTTCACCGCCTCGCCCCACTTCTCGTCGGGCACGCCGATCACGGCAACATCGGCCACGGATTCATGCCCGAACACCGCATTCTCGACTTCGGCCGGATAGACGTTCTCGCCGCCCGACACGATCATGTCCTTCACCCGGTCGTGGATGTACAGATAGCCGTCGGCATCGAAGTAGCCAGCATCGCCGGTATAGAGCCAGCCATCGCGCACGGTGTCGGCGGTGGCTTCGGGGCGGTTCCAGTAGCCCTTCATCAGCACGGTGGAGCGCATGGCGATCTCGCCCACCTCGCCCACCGCGGCCGGGGTGCCGTCGTCGCGCTTGCATTCGATCTCGAAGCCGGGCCACGGCTTGCCGCACGAGCGCAGCTTGCCCAGCGCCGGGTCATGGGCCTCGGGCGACAGATAGGTGCCGGCCCCCAGGCTCTCGGTCATGCCATAGAGCTGCGTGAACGAGCAGCCCATGGTCTTCTGCGCCGCCACCAGCAGGTCCTCGGCAATCGGCGAGGCGCCGTAGAACACCCGTTCCAGCGAGGAGAAGTCGGTGGGCCGCTTCTGGTTCACCTGCAGCAGGAAATTGATCACCGCCGGCACGAAGAAGGCATGCTGCACCTTCTCGGTCTCGATCAGGGTGAGGATCTCCACCGGGTCCACCTGCTCGAGGATGATGCCCTTGGCGCCCTGGCCGGCCGTGAGGACGGCGGTGTTGATCCCGGCCACATGGAACATCGGCATCGCCACCAGCACCACGTCGCCCGCCTGGTACTCGGCCCATTTGGCGCCGACCCCGTGCTCGAAGAAGCCGAGATAGGCCGCATCGGTGATCTGCACGCCCTTGGGCAGACCGGTGGTGCCGGACGTGTAGAGCTGGATCACGTCATCATCGGACTGGATCTCCAGCATCGGGTCCACCGGGCTGCCGGAGGCCTTGAAGCTCTCGAAATCCGGCCAGGACCCATGGCCGCCATCCAGGGCGATCACCGGCGGCCGGTTGGTGGCATGCGCCAGCGCGGCTTCGCTGGCGGCATAGAAATGCGAGCCTGCAAACAGCAGCTTGGCGTGGCTGTCGTCGAGCACATAGGCCACTTCGGGGGGTGCGAGCCGGGCATTGACCCCCACCAGCGTGGCGCGCGCCTTGGTGCAGCCGAAGAACAGCTCCATGTAGCGGTCGGAATTGGCGGCATAGACTGCCACCCGGTCGCCCGGCTGGACGCCCGCCGCGATCAGCGCATGGGCGATCCGGCTGGCGGCCTCGTCGAGGGCGGCATAGCTGGTCTCGCGGTCCTTGAACTTGAAGGCCGTGACGCCAGGGTTCTGGCGGGCCTGCACCCGTGTGATGTCGGCGACATGGCGGGTGGCCTCGAAATCGAACATGGCGGTCTCTCCCCGTGGCGCGGCTGGCAGATACGACCGCCGCGCTCTTGTGGGGTACCGATAGCGTCCCGGACAGCAGCTGTCTTCACCTGCTGCGTCACGAGGTCGCGAGGCGGCGGGGCCGTATGGAAGACCCTCGGGACAGACCGCCAGGCCTGAGCGCGCGGCCGAACGGTCTGGAGCGCAGTTGCTTGCAACTGCGCCAGCGACGCGCAGCGGCGCTACAGGGCCGCACAAAATGTCGATTTCACAGCACTTCGTGCTGCGCAGTTGCAAGCAACTGCGCTCCAGGGG
>JAIXTH010000063.1 GCA_027484265.1 Alphaproteobacteria bacterium | reverse complement strand
TGATGAGGGTAGATTGCGGCGGCAGGGCGTCAAGAACTGTGCCTGATGTATACGGTCGATATGGGAAACTGCTGCTTTATTGAACTTCTTTGGAAGCAAAGCGATGCATCCTGACCGTCCTGCGGGCAAGTATGGGGTACCGCTCAAGACCTTTTGATCTGTCGACTGGTGGGCGGTCGGTTTGCATGCATGCATGCTGGCCCGCTGACATCAATGAAAACATGTCTCTAGGCTTGGAGGCTGGGGAAAAATCACGGACTTTCACATTGTCGTGATTTCCATTGGCTTGTGCTGCCTCTCGATGCAGTCAAGATGTCGGGTCGCCGGTTGCAGGCCGGTGCGAGGCTGCTGGCGGCAGGTCCGGTCGCCGGCTTCAGCATTGGAGGACTTTGTGATCACGCCAGCTTCGCCGCTTGCCCATCGCGTCGCGCGGCTTGACGATCTGCCGGCCCTGCACGCGCTGATGAACCGGGCCATCGCGGAACTGCAGAAGCCCTTCCTGACACCCGAGCAGATCGAGGCCAGCTACAAGGTGATGGGCCTCGATACCCAGCTGGTACGGGACGGCACCTATTTCGTGATTGAGTGCGAGGGCGTGATTGTCGGCTGTGGCGGCTGGAGCTTCCGGGCGACCCTGTTCGGTGGCGATGCCAGCATTGTGGCGCGGGACACCCAGCGCCTCGACCCGGCAACGGACGCAGCGAAGGTGAGGGCCATGTACACCGATCCGGCCTACACCAGGCGCGGTATCGGCGCGGCTATCCTGTCACTGTGCGAGGGGGCTGCCAGAGCCGCAGGCTTCCGCCGGGTCGAGCTGATGGCGACGGCAGCAGGCGTGCCGCTCTACCGTGCGGTGGGCTACGTCCCGGCCGGCGAGGGCACGGATGCTGACATCAACGGCGTCAAGGTGCCGCTGCTGCGCATGACAAAGGCCATCTGAACGCGACGGGCAGGGCGCGCGGTGCTGTCTGCCGGTCTGTGGACCCCGATGTGGCGCCAGGGCCCCGGGGACGACGCGCGTCAGACGGTCGGCTTCCCGCATCCCGGCGGCCCCGTCCAGTCCTGGCCTGGCCGGGGCAGGGCCTCGGCGATGCTCTGGCGGGTGTAGGGCTTGGTGACGGCGGGATGCGCTCCCGATCCGGAGCGGCTGGACAGCGGCTGGCCATAGCCCGAAGCGATCAGGTAGGGAATTCCGGAGGCGTCGAGGCGCGCGGCCACCGGACCGCTGTCCTGTCCGGCGAGGTTCACATCCAGCAGGACGAAGGTGGGCGCCTCGGTCTCGATCAGCGCGAGCGCATCCGCCACGCTGCTGGCGATCACAACCCGGCCTGCGCCCAGGGACAGCAGCATGGTCTCGGCATCGAGGGCAATGATCAGATTGTCCTCCACGACCATGACCGTACCGCCGAGCTGGCCACTGCTACCTGGCAGGGGAGCAGCCGGCATGACGGCCAGGCCGGGCTGCGCCACGACATGCTGCGCCGGAACCTCCAGATGCACGGTCACACCGGTGACCGGGAAGGCAATGCTGGCGCGCCCCGCCAGCTCGTGGGGCAGCGAATGCTCGATGATGGTGGAACCGAAGCCGCGCCGAGTCGGTGGCCGGACCGGCGGACCGCCCACTTCCACCCAGTCGATCAGGAGCGCACCGGCCGGATCGAGGTGCCAGCTGATCTCCACATGTCCATGGCCCCCCAGCAGGGCGCCGTACTTGGCGGCGTTGGTAATCAGCTCGTGCACCACCAGCGCCAGCGTGGACAGGGCCTGTGGCTTCAGCAGGACATCCGGCCCGGTCATGCGGATGGTCCGCGACAGCGGGCCGAGATAGGCTCCGGCTTCGGTGGCGATCAGCGTCTCCAGCGAACCCGGGCCCCAGCTCTTGGCGGTGATCTGGTCGTGCGCCCGGGCCAGTGCCTGCACCCGTTCCCCCAGCACCCGTGCAAACATCTCCACATCCTGCCCCTCGACCCGCCCCTGGGAGATCAGGCCACCGATCAGGCCGAGGATATTGCGCACCCGGTGGTTCAGCTCCTCGATCAGCATCTCCTGTTTCTGGCTGGCCGCGGCCCGCTCGGCTTCGGTATGGCTGATCAGACGCAGCACCACTTCGAGCACCGTGGCCTGCAATGACCGCGCGGCCCGGATCTCGGGTTCCGTCCAGGGGTTGCAGCGGCCGTGGATCAGGTCCTGCCAAGCCCCGAAACGTTGGGAGCCGGCAGCCGGGCTGTCGGGCGCGCCATGGGCCGGGTCGCCTGCCCAGAGCAGGGTCTGAACGGTTTCCTTCCGGAAATAGACCAGATAGTCCCGGGGCATCGTCGAGATCGGGATCGCCAGTAGCCCGGCAACCTTGCCGGCGAAGCTGCGGCTCTCGGGATAGACGGCGCCGATCTCGTCCGTGGCATAGACTTCGCTGCCGACATGGCGCTCGAGGAACTGGCGCAGTCCTTCGAATTCGGCCGCATCGGGCGCACTGCCCCGAATGGTGAGGCGCCCGTCGATATAGGCAGCGGTCCCGTCGCAGGGGACCACATCCACCATGTGATTGGCGAGGTCGGCGAGGTGATGCGGCTCGACCCCGGTGAGCGCCGCCGAGGCCAGCAGGTTGCTGGTGATCTGGCGGGTTGCGTTCTCATGAGCCAGCAACTCCTCGCGCTCGGCGCGGTCGATCAGCAATGCCACGACCTGGGCGAACAGCTCGATCAAGGTGCGCCGCTCGCAGCCGACGCTGCGGGCGATGCCGTGATGGCACACGATCAGCCCCCACAGCACTCCGTTCTTGAGCAGCGATACCGTCAGCGTCGCCCGCACCCCCATGCCGTGCAGGAAGGCGCGGTGTGCCAGTGAACGGCCCCTGAGCGTGCAGCGGGACAGGTCGACCGTCCCGTCGGGAACCCCCGCAGCTCCCGGCAGGGCGCTTGCCAGGATCGGCGAGGTTGCGGCGTCGGCATCCACCAGCATCTGGACCGGACTTCGGACCAGCAGGGCGCGGGTCGCGTCCGACAGGCCCGATGCCGGAAAGCGCAGCCCCATCAGGGGGCGCAGGGCATCGCGCGCCTGTTCGGCAATCACTTCGCCGGAGAGGTCGTTATGGAACCGCTCGACCAGCACCCGATCATAGCCGGTGAGGGTCTGGATCAGCCGGACCGACTGGCGTGCCAGGGTCACAACAGTGGGCTGGTTCTGCACGTGGCTGGTCATGGTGCGCATCAGCGCCACGGTGTGCAGCTCCCCGGCCGGCTCGCTTGGCTCGGCCTCGATCAGGATCAGGCCGCCGGCGCGGTGGACCGACAGATCGAACAGCTGGCCCTCTGGCCGCAACGCAACCGAGAAAGCGCGCTCGACGGCCTCCGGGCTCGACAGGGCCGAGAGCCGGTTGCGGATGGCATGCACCGCCGACGGCAGCACCAGCTCTGCGAGGCCGGCACCCAGGATCGCACCCATCGGGCGGCCGAGGAACGCCGCCGCACTGGTGGACGCGCGCCCGACAGTCCAGTCGGGCAGGACGCCCAGGAGGAAGCCCGCCGACTGGATCTCGCCATGCTCCGAGCTGACCGGCCGGCTGTCTGTCGGGCTCGACCCGCTGGCGGCGCCGTCGGTGGCGGCCCGGGCCCGTGCTGTCGCGTGCGGGACCAGGGCGGTGGGGAAGGGGATCGGGTCTGGCATGCTGTTCAAGCGCCCGAGGTGGCGATCGGTTCCCTGGCCGCACCGCCCCGCCTCACATCCCGGCCGCACACCTCGGTCGGCGGCCATGGCGCGTGCCGCGTCCGGTGGCTGGAGCCGTCCATGGCGCTGTCCTCTGGGAGCGCAGTCCGCCCCCGGTGAGGAACAGCACCGCGCCTGCGCAGGCGCAATGTCAATCGAGGGCGGCTTGCTTGCAGATGGGCCGAGCCCGTGACCGCACACGCCTTAGGCCGATCCTGGTCGCGCGTCGTGGGCGGGGCGGCGGGGAACTTCCGGACTGTGCAGGCGTTACACACCCGTGACCTGGTCCACATCTGCCCAGGAAGGATGGTCATCATGACAGTCAAGCAAGGCAGGCAGCAGGTTCTGCTGGGTGCGGTATTCCTCGGGCTTCTGCTCGCGACCGTCACCATCGTGTCCTGCAATACCATTCGTGGCGCCGGCCGCGACGTCAGCGCCGGCGGCGACGCCGTCTCCGATGCCGCCACAGAGGCGCAGCGCGAGATGGCGCGCGAGCGGGTCCGCAAGGACGAGGAAGAGGCCCGCGCCCGGCGTGCGGCGGAACAGAAAGCCAGAAACGGCTCGTGATCGGGCCGCCACGGGACGAGCATCAGGGGCGGGCCGGAGCCTCGCCCCCGGCCTGCGCCAGCGGGCCGTGACCGGCCTGATGCTCGCGGTGGAAGAACAGCGCCTGACTGATGGTGCCGGTCACGGTCTCCGGCAGGAACGGCTTGGTGATCAGATAGGTGGGTTCCGGGCGCTCGCCGCTCAGGAGCCGCTCAGGGAAGGCCGTGATGAAGATCACCGGCACCGCATTGGTCTCCTGGATCTCCCGCACGGCATCCACACCCGAGGAACCATCCGCGAGCCTGATGTCCGCCAGGATCAGGTCCGGCTGGTCGCGTTCGATCAGACTGAGCGCCTCGGCATGGGTGCTGGCCACGCCGGTGACCGTATGGCCGAGGTCCTCGACCAGGGTCTGGAGGTGCATGGCGATGATCACCTCGTCCTCGATGATCAGCACCCGCCCGCGCAGCTCGGACATGATCTCGGTGCGCGCCTGGTCGATCTCGGCCAGCACCTGCTCGACATCCTGCTGCAGCACGATGGCGGCTTCCGTGACCCGCAGGCCCTCCAGCGTGGTCAGCATGAGGGCGCTGCGGCCCGGCCGGATCCGGATGTCGCTACCCCCGAGGACGGGCGGCCAGACGGCATGGAACAGCCGGAACAGCTCGATGTGAGGCGGATACTCGTCCGAGATCTGGCCCGGTGCGCTGAGGATGGCCTCGAGCGCGGCCCGCACACAGGCGTCGCCGCTCGCCTGTGAGCCGGTCAGGGCGCGCGCATAGCGGCGAAGGGCTGGCAAGTGCGGGCCGAAGTCTGCAGCTGCGGACATGGAATGCTCCTGAAAGGGTTCGGCAGACAGAACGCGCGTGCCAGCGAAAGGTTCCCGGTGTACTGGAACCAAGTCGCACGCCCTGCGTTGAAGCTGTTCAGGCTCGAGCAGGTTGACCGGACAGCCGGCCCACAGTCCTCCGGCAGTCAACAGGGAACGATAGCGTGAACGTGGAAACTCCACCACCCGGCGAGCCCCTGGCGGAGCCGGTCGAGCCGGGTCCTGATCACCTGGCCGAAGACCCGATCGTCCAGGGCCTGAAGCGCCTGTATGATTCGGTTCTGGAGGAGCCTGTCCCGGACGAGTTTCTGGCCATTCTCCGACAGATCGACGAGAGTCTGGCCAAGGCCGCCAATCACCCGGGCGGGCACAATGGCGTCGACAGGTCCGGCACCGTGTTTCCAGGCGAGACCACGTGACCCGTCGCCCGGGTCACCCCGCCGGGCCCGGAGGGCCGTCGATGGGGGCACCCCGGGCCGCCACCCCGGACCTCGATGCCGGTCAGGCAGCCGATTTCAGCAAGCGGCTGGTTGCAGCAATCCCGTCGCTGCGGGCATTTGCCCGCGGGTTGTGCGGTCACTCCGAACTGGCGGACGACCTCGCCCAGGAAGCGTTGGCCAGAGCCTGGTCGGCCCGCCGGTCCTATGCACCGGGCACCAACTTCAAGGCCTGGACCTTCACGATCCTGCGCAACTACTATTATTCCTGGTGCCGCAAGCAGCGCCGCGTGGCGGTGTGGGATCCGGAGGTGGCCGAACAGCTGCTGGTGAGCGAGCCGGCGCAGGCGGGTCACCTCGCCCTCGCCGATCTCGAGGCTGGCCTGCGGACTCTGCCGGTGCAGCAGCGCGAGGCCCTGATCCTGGTGGGGGCCGGTGGCTTCTCCTACCAGGAGGCTGCCGAGATCGCCGGGTGTGCCGTGGGGACCGTCAAGAGCCGGGTGGCGCGGGGACGGCTGTCCCTGCGCGCCTATATGGAGGCACCGCTGCGGCCTCTGGGCGGCCAGCGGCCCAGTGGGGGCGATGCCCTGTCCCGCATCCTTGGCGACCTGCAACAGCTTGACCCGGCCAAACGTCCGCCCGCCTGAGGTCTGCCCGCCTGAGGTCTGCCCGGCCGAGGTCTGCCCGATACGGCGCTTGCGCTGCAGCCGGAACCTTTGCCGTCACGGGGCGTTCTGGTGAGATAGGGCGACCAGACCGGCCAGCCTCCAGCCTAGAAGGAGACCGCCATGCTGCGCTGGTCCATCGGATTTCTGGTTCTCGCGATCATCGCCGCCTTCTTCGGGTTCGGCGGGATTGCCAGAACCTCGGTCGACATCGCCCAGGTCCTGTTCTTCCTGTTTGCGATCCTGTTCGTGGTGAGCGTCTTGGCGGCGGCCCTGCGCGGCAAGCTGCCGACCTGATCCCTGCCAGCCCGGACCGACTGCCCCCGTCCTCTCGCTGACCGCATCTTCAATCGACCCACGACCCGCCCGTCACACGCACGGGTCCCCATACGGGACGGCAGCGCCTGAGGCCTGACCAGTCCTGGAACATCTGGAGTTCTACCATGTCCCGCACCCTTTCCCTGATTGCCGTGATCGCCCTGTTGGGCGGTGCCTGCACCTCCACTGGCAATGTCGAGCGCAATGCTGCCGGCGGGGCCGCCGCCGGTGCCATTGCTGGCGCCGTCATCGGCAACAATACCGGCAGCGGTGACGCCGGATCCGGAGCTGCCGTCGGAGCAGCTGCCGGCGGCGTGATCGGCGCCGTGCGCGGCTACTCGCTGGACCAGCGCCAGGCCGAGTGCCGCAACAGCCCGCGCAGCGAGACGTTCCGCGACAGCACCGGGCGGCCCTACTATTTCGTGCTCGGCACCGACCGGACCTGCTGGTCGGCAACCCAGACACCGCGCGGCCTCTAGCGGCCCGGCCCCGGGTTGAACCGCATCCCGGGCCGGACCTGCCTGCCATTTCCGGAACCGGACAAGCGCAACACCCCGATCCTGCCCGGGATCGGGGTGTTGCTGCATGCGGCTGCGCGGCGGACGCCGGGGCGGCCGCTGGACCGCGGGTCCGGATCAAAAAATGGCCGCCACCCCGAGGAACCAGGATGGCGGCCAGATGACCAGTGGCAGGGCCGTGCAAGCGGGGGAGCCTGTCACGTCAGCGCCAACTGGACGGATCGTCGGGCAGCCTGGAAGGGAAGATGGGGTCCAGGTGCCCGACGGCCTGCGGTACGGGCCTGCGCTCGGGCAGGCCCGGGTGGAGCGCTCAGGACTTGTGGGAATCCATCGCAGCGGCCTTGCGGCCACGTTCCCACTCGGCGACCTGGTGGGCCGCCTGGTCCTGGCTGACGCCATATCGCTCCTGCACGAGGCCGCGCAGCTTCTGGGCATCGCCCTTCACGCGCAGGAAATCGTCGTCGGTGAGCTTTCCCCACTGGGTCTTTGCCGCGCCAATGAATTGGTCAACCTGACCCTTGATCGTGTCGTTGTTCATGTGAGCATCCTTTGTGTTTGCTGCTGCTGGGGGAACGCGCCGGCCGGTGATCGGTTCCCTGCGGGCGCGGGGGCGTGCAGCGGATGGTAGCTGCGGGGGGCATCCCGGACGCGCGCTCTGGTCCGGCCGGGAACCATTGGCGTGCAACCGCGTTGTGTCCGGTTCGGACCACTGAACCGGATTGCGAGACCCCCGACCATGCCCCCGACCATGCCCTTGGCCGTGCCTTCGACCATGAACGCCCACCATCCCGCCGCCCGGATGGTCCCCGCAATCCCGGTCCGGCCCGTACAACCCGTGCTGGCGCCCGGCCGCGTGCGGCGGGTCGCGCTGGTGGGGCCGCTGCCACCGCGCCGCTGTGGCCTCGCAACCTTCACCGCCGACGTGCGGGCGTCACTGGCGGGTCGCCCGGGCTGGCAGTGCGATGTCGTGGCCATCATGGAACCGCGCGGCACGATCGATGTGCGCCCGGCCACCATCGAGATCCGGCAGGAAGTCGATGGCGACTATGAACGCGCGGCGGCGCGTCTCAACTATCTCGGCGTGGATGTGGTCTCGCTGCAGCACGAGTTTGGCATCTTCGGCGGTCCGGACGGCGCCCATGTGCTCGCCTTTCTGGCTGCCGTGCGGGCGCCGGTGGTCACCACGCTGCATACGGTGCTCGAGCAGCCGTCACCGGGGCAGCGGCGGATCATGGCTGCCATCCTGCGCCACAGCGCCCATGTGATCGTAATGGCCGCCAAGGGGGCCGAGATCCTGGTCCGGGTCTATGGCGCCAGCCGCGACCGGATCTCGATCTGCGCCCACGGTGCGCCTGACCGCCCGCTGATGCCGGCCACCGTGTTCAAGTCCGGTCTGGGCCTTGACGGGCACAAGGTCCTGCTGACCTTTGGGCTGCTGTCGGCGGGCAAGGGGCTCGAGACCATGATCGCGGCGATGCCCGCCATCGTCCGGTGCCACCCCGACGTGCTGTATGTCATCCTCGGCGCGACCCATCCGCACGTGATCCGCCAGTCTGGCGAGAGCTACCGCGAGGGCCTGGTGGATCTGGCGACCCGGCTGGGGGTGCTGGACAGCGTGCGTTTTGTCGATGCTTTCGTGGAGATGCCCCAGCTTCTGGCCCATCTGGGAGCAGCGGACATTTTCGTGACACCCTATCCGAACGAGGCGCAGGTCACCTCCGGCACGCTGGCCTATGCGGTGGCCCTTGGAAAACCAGTCGTCTCAACGCCCTACTGGCATGCCGCCGAGCTGGTGGACGAGCGCAGCGGGGCGCTGGTGGGGTTCGGTGATGCCCACGGCTTTGCCGCTGCGATCTGCCGCTTTCTGGATGACCCGGCGCTGCTGCAGGCCGCCGGAGCGGTGGCCTGGAGCCGGGGGCGTGCCACGATCTGGGCGCGCTCTGCCGAGCATTACATCGAGGCCTTCGAGGCCGTGATCGGCCGTGCTGCCGGCGGTGCCGTCGTATCGGCGGGGCCGCACGCCGCGGCCTGGCCCGACCCACAGGCGGTGGTCCGGACGACCGATTCCTGCGGCATCCTCCAGCACAGCTCCTATGGCATCGCCCACCGCGCCCACGGCTACTGCCTGGACGACAATGCGCGCGGCCTCATCCTGGTGCAGCGGTGGCGCCGTCTCGGTCTGGTCGACCTGCCCCTGGACCGGCTGGAGGAGACGTTCGGCAGTTTCATCCTGCAAGCCTGGAATCCGGAACGGGGCCGGTTCCGCAACTTCATGGGCTATGATCGCGGCTGGCAGGAAGACAGCGGATCGGAGGATTCCAACGGCCGTGCCTGGTGGGCGCTGGGCGAGGTGGTGCGGCATGGCAGCGGGGCCCATCTGCGGATCTGGGCCCAGGAGCTGGCGGCCCAGGTGCTGCCGTGCGTGGCTGGCCTGACATCGTTGCGGGCGCGCTGCTTCGCGGTGCTGGGGGCAGAGGGTCTGCTGGATGCGGCCCCGTATCTGCCCGGCGTCAGGGAGATACTGGCATTGGCCGGCGACGATCTGATGGCGCGGATCGCGACCCACGGCCTGCCGGACTGGCCGTGGTTCGAGCCGTCGCTCTCTTATGACAATGCCCGGATCCCGCAGGCTCTGCTGGTGGCGGGGCGCGCCCTGAACCGGCCGGACATGATCGCTGCAGGGCTCGAGAGCCTGGCCTGGCTGGATGGGGTTCAGACCGCTGCGGCGGGCCACTTCAGACCGGTCGGCAGCGCCGTACCTGCCACCCGCCACAGGGCACCGGTCCGTTTCGACCAGCAGCCGATCGAGGCCTGCGCCAGCGTGGATGCGGCGCTGGTGGCGTGCGAGATCACCTCGGATCCGCGGTGGCTGCGGATGGCGCGCACCGCCCATGCCTGGTTCTTTGGCGGCAATGATGCGGGGCTCAGCCTCGCCGATCGGCGCGGTGGCTGCTTTGACGGGCTGCGCCCCGAGGGGCTGAATCGCAATCAGGGCGCCGAATCGATCCTGGCACTTCAGATGGCGAACGCAGCCATGGCGCTGGCGGCACCGGGCGGCACCAGTCTGGTGGACCGGTTCCGGGCCCGGCTGTCGTGATCCGGCACCTGTCCGCCAGCCTCCATGCGGACGCGGCACTGGTGGTGATCCGACCGTTCCACATCGCCCCGGAGCCGCGTGACCTGCATCCGACCCAGCTCGGCCGGGCCCGGCGTATCTTCGCGGCCGTCGCGTCACTGGACGCTGATCGCTGCGACAGGGCCCTGCGCCAGGTGAATGCCGACTTCTCCGGGCGCCACTGGCAGACCGGCGCCCTCTTTCTGGAACGCAGCGCGCTGATCTGCGCCGCCATCGGCGCCGACTGTGCGCTCCTCAGCACCGCGCACATGGAGCTGATCGGTGCCTATTTCTGTCTGGAATACGCCTATTGCGCTGCCGCGGTCACCAATCCCTCGATCGTGCCGCATCCCGACCAGTCGGGTATCCGGGATGGCGACCTTCGCTTCATCCTCTCGCTGCGCAACGTGGGCGAGGGGCACATCTCGTCGATCTCGTTCCGCGAGGGCATCCTGACCCGCGACCAGGAGCTGCAGCTGTGGCCGCAGTCGAGCCCTACCCTGGCTGCCAGCTCCACCGGCCCGGACGACAGCGGCCGGGTCCAGGTCCGCCGCCCGCCCACAGTTCCGATCTCGGCAGCAGTGATCTTCCCGGTCACCGAGGCCCAGCGCAGTGGCCTCGAGGACCTGCGGCTGGTGCGGTTCGAGGACGACGATGGGACCATCACCTATCACGGGACCTACACCGCCTATTCGGGGGCGGGGGTGCGCTCGGAACTGCTCAGCACCACCGACTTCACCGACTTCACCCTGGCGCCGATGCGCGGGGCGGCGGTACAGTCGAAGGGCATGGCGCTGTTCCCCCGCCGCATCGACGGCGCCTATGCCATGCTGGGGCGCCATGACGGCGAGAGCCATTTCCTCATCAAGTCCCGGTCCCTGCATGACTGGGATGAAGGCGAGCGGATCGCGGTGCCGGCCTTCCTGTGGGATCTGGTCCAGACCGGTAATTGCGGCTCGCCGATCGAGATCGACGAGGGCTTTCTGGTGATGACGCACGGCGTGGGGGCGATGCGCAAATATGCCATCGGCGCGATGCTGCTCGACAAGACCGACCCGCGCCGGGTGCTGGGCAGGACCCCGGAGCCGATCCTGGTGCCCACCGATACCGGTCGCAACGGCTATGTGCCCAATGTGGTCTATTCCTGCGGGGCGCTGCGCAATGGCGATGCGATCCTGCTGCCCTACGGGGTGTCGGATTCGTCGGTGGCATTTGCCCTGCTCGACCTCAAGGCCCTGATCGCCAGTCTGCTGTGACGGCTGCAGGGAGCTGGAACGCCGGCGCACCGGCGTGCCCTGAACGGGTCGGACTGGAACCATTGGACTGTTCGGGCGTTGCCATGAGTGACGGCCTTGAATGCTGATCTGAAAGGGACTTCCCCATGACACGCCCCCCTGCATACCTCCGCTATGCCCTATTCGCCCTGCTTGCTGCCGGCGCAGGTTCGGCGGTTGCCTGCTCGACCACCCGCTATGAGGCCCCGCGCCCTGCACAGGTGACAGTTGTCGCCCCCAACCAGTGGGCCCCGCCCGCACAGCTTGGCGACATCGGCTCCGTTGCCGCCAGTTCCGGCCAGTTCGCGACCCTGCTGAGGGCGGTGAATGCCGCAGGCCTCAGCACCACCCTGTCCGGCGCAGGTCCCCTCACGGTGTTCGCACCGACTGACGCCGCCTTCGCCCGTCTGCCCTTTGGCACGCTCGACCGCCTGCTGCAGCCGGAGAACCAGGCAGCCCTGCGCCAGGTGGTCCTGTACCACGTGCTGAATGGCCGGATGGATTCGGTCGGCCTGATGGGCAAGATGATGGCCAGTCCGACCCTGGAAGGGCTGAACATCAACATTGATGGCCGCAACGGGGTCATGATCAACAACGCCCGTGTGCTGCAGCCGGATATCGAGGCCAGCAACGGCCTGATCCACTCGATCGATACGGTGCTGATCCCGAGCAACATGATCACCCTGCGCTGATCTGTCCGGTTTCCCCCGACCTGCCAGTGGCCCGGTGTCACTGGCGGGAAGGGGCCCCGGGCAGGCTCCGGCCTGCGCGGCCTCGGCCAGGCACGGACCCGCCGCCCAGCTCAGTCCGCCTGAGCCAGCGCCGCCAGGAAGCGCGGCCGCAGAATGATCAGCTTGCGCGGCCCCGCCAGGGCAATGACCCGGGCCTGGCGCAGCTTGGTCATCTCGCGACTGACGGTTTCGAAGGTCATGCCTAGATGGTCGGCGATATCCAGACGCATCATCGGCAAGTCG
>JAIXTH010000292.1 GCA_027484265.1 Alphaproteobacteria bacterium | reverse complement strand
TGTCGATCAGGGCGCCGCCGCCGTCATTCTGGCTGCCAACCTCGCGCAGCTGCAGCGTGTTGGCGCCGCCGGTTCCGGTCACCATGAAGGTGGCCGTGCTCCACTGGCCATTGGTGGTGCTGGGCGAAGCCGTGCCCACCACCTGCCCGTTCCACAGCACTTCCACCGCCGAGCTGGCGCTGGCGACATTGTTGTAGCGGCTGAGGTCGAACTGCAGGCGGTACTGGGTGCCGGCCGTGGTCTGCACCGTCTGGCTCAGGCCATCGGCTGAGGCACCGGTCACACCATCGAGCTCCACCACCACATTGCCGTCGGTGCCGATCGGCGCACCGGCGTTGCCGCGCACCAAGTCGCCGCCGCTGCCGGTGCCGCCATTGCTGTTGCCGGTCCAGCCCGTCAGCTGGCCGAAGAAGCCCGCCACCTGGGTGTTGGCCATGTTGGCGCTGTTGCCAGCCCAGCCACCCGCGCCGCCATAGTTCTCGAAGGAGCCATTGACGAGCATGTTGGCGCCCCAGTTGCCACTTGAGGGAGATGCCCCGGCGCGCAGCTCGATCCCGTCGATATGGGCGCCGTTGAAGTTGCTCATGCCCTGGGTGTTGGTCTTGGTGCGGAATTCCAGTGCGACCGCACCACCGGTACCGACCAGGTTCAGCTGGGAATTGGTCCAGCCCTGACCGGTGCCAGGGGCATAGTCGCCCACCTTCTGGCCATTCCACCAGACCTCGAACTCGTTGTCGGCCACCGAGCCGTTGGCGTTGTTCTTGAAGTCAAAGTCCAGCGTGTAGACCCGGCCGGCATCGGTGTTCACCACCTGACGATAGCCGCCTGCCTGATCCAGTTCGGCATATTGCTCGCCGTCCGGCGCACCGTTGTAGTCGAGCGTGTCCACCCGGTTGCCATTGGTGCCGAGCACCGTCCTCCAGCCCGCCTGCACCACATCGGCTGATGAGTTGTTGGCCACATCGGTGCCTTCGAACGAGCCGTTGGTGATGACATTGGTGCCGGAGGCCACTGGCGGCGGCGGCGGCAGCTGGGCGCGGACCTGCACATTGTCGAGCCACACCCCGGTATCGATCCCGCCCGAGAGCCGTTCAAACTGGATCGTGTCGTTACCGGTCCCGGTGAAGGAATAGCTCTTGCTCGCCCAGCTGTTGAGGCCATTGGCATCCACCTGTTCCAGCAGCTGGCCATTCACGCGCACGCGGAACCGCTGCTGGTCGCCCGAACCCTCGTCGCCGCCGCGATAGTCGAACGAGAAGGTGTAGTTCTGCCCGGCCTGCGTTGTCAGCGCCTGTGACAGGGTATTCGAGCTGAACTCGATCCACTGCGGACCGTCGGTGCCCGGGATGCCGGCCCAGGTGTCCGCAACCTCGTTGACGTTCGGGTTCGAGGCGGTCCAGCCTGCCGGGGCTGTCAGATAGACATAGCCGCCGGTGGCAACATTGTCGGTCTCGAACGAGCCGTTCGTCACGATGTTGGGGCCAGTCGGCGGGGGCGGCGGCGGCGGGGTGACGGCTGCGGCGCGCACGGCCACATTGTCGAGCCAGACCCCCGAATCCCTGCCACCCGACAGGCGCTCGAACTGCACCGTGTCATTGCCGGTGCCGATGAAGGTGTAGCTCTCGCTGTTCCAGCTGTTGACGCCATTGGCGTCCACCAGATCCAGCAGCTGGCCATTCACGCGCACCCGGAACCGCTGCTGGTCACCGGTGCCGGTGTCGCCGCCGCGATAGTCGAACGAGAAGGTGTAGGCCTGCCCCGCCTGGGTCGTGACCGACTGCGACAGGGTGGTGGAGCTGAACTCGATCCACTGCAAGCCATCGGTGCCGGCAATGCCGTTCCAGGTGTCGGCCACCTCGTTCACGCCGGGATTGGACGCGGTCCAGCCGATGGGGGCATCGAGATAGACATATCCGCCCGCAACCTGGTCATCGGCCTCGAACGAGCCGTTGCGCAGAAGGTTCGGGCGCGAACCGGGCAGCACCTCGCGCAGGCTGACCGCATCGATCATCGCGCCCTGGGCATTCTCCTGCCCGGGCTTCATCCGGAACTCGAGATTGGCGGGGCCGCCCGCACCCATGAAGGTGAAGGTGTTGTTCTTCCAGCCCTCACCGACCTGCGGCGCCACATCGGCGATCATCTGGCCGTTGTACCAGACCTCGAACGCGTGGCTGGCGGCGTTGCCGTCCCAGCCGCGGTGGCTGGCGAAGTTCAGCTCATAGACCTTGCCGGCAGTGGTGTTGATGGACTGACGGGTGCCGCCATTCATCAGCTCCATCACCTGGCTGCCCTGCGGCGCCCAGGTGGCATCCTGCAGCTCGCCCTGGGTTCCGGTGATGCCGGTCCAGCCGTTCACATTCAGGAACTGGAAGCTGTTGCTGGCGATGTCATTGGCCTCGAAGCCGCCATTGGTCACCAGTTCGGCGCCATAGCCCGTTGGCAGGGTCGTCTGTGCGGCTGTCAGACTGACATTGTCGATCACCGCGCCCATCTGGTTGTTCTGACCCGCCAGCTCGCGGAAGGTCAACGTATCATTGCCACCCGTGCCGACCACCTGGAAGCTCATGGCCTCGAAGGCTTGCGAATCCGGGCGGATGGTGCCGATCACCGCACCGTTCCAGAGGATCTCCATGTCCGCCGTGGATGGCGCGGTGTTGGGGCCGAGCCTGGTATCGAAGCGCAGGTCATAGACCTGACCGGCCACCGTCTGCACCGACTGGCTGATACTGTCGACGCCCATCTCGGCGTCGAGTTCCAGCGAGTTCTGGCCATCACTGGCATAGTTGCCGGCGCCGGAGCGCAGGATATTGGTCTGACTGCCAGCGCTGCTGGTCCAGCCCGTGGGCGTGGACATTCCCACGAGGGCATCACCCACGAAGTTCCAGCTCGTACCGGTATCCAGCTGCTCGAAGCTGCCGTTCTGGATCAGATTGACCGGGGCCTGCGGACCGGCGCCCATCACCTGGCGCACCTGCACGGCGTCGATGAAGGCCCCCTCGCCGCCCTCCTGACCGGGCTTCATCCGGAATTCGAGGTTGGCCGCCCCCCCTG
Organism: Alphaproteobacteria bacterium; assembly: GCA_027484265.1. Lineage (GTDB taxonomy): Bacteria > Pseudomonadota > Alphaproteobacteria > Caulobacterales > Aquidulcibacteraceae > JAIXTH01. The sequence continues at coordinate 5,104 of JAIXTH010000292.1, read as the reverse complement.
CACCGGTGAAGGTGAAGGTGTTGTTCTGCCACGGCTGGCCCTGCACCGGGTTCACATCGGCGATCTTGGAGCCATTATACCAGACTTCGAAGGCATTGGACTGGGCCGTGCCGTCATTGCCATAGCGGCTGGCGAAATCGAGCTGGTAGGTCTGTCCTGCAACGGTGGTGACGGACTGGCGGAGGCCCCCATTCATCAGCTCGATGTACTGCGGACCGGTGCCGGGATTGGGCGGAGACAGCTGGTCATGCAGTTCGACCGTCGAGGCTGTGATGCCGCTCCAACCGGTGATGTTCGTGACGGCAAAGCTGTTGCTGGCCAGCGCATCGGCCTCGAAACTGCCGTTGCTCATAAGATTGCCGCCGAGCGGCCCGCTTACCGGCGCCCCCGCCCGCAGCGAGACATCGCTCAGCACCGCGCCATAGCCGTCATTGTTGCCGATCTCGCGGAAGCTCAGCGCATCCTGGCCACCGGTGCCAGTCACCTGCAGGTTCACCGTCTGCGGATCGGCCGAGGTCGGGCTGTAGATGCCAACCACGGTGCCGTTCCACAGCACTTCGAAGCCGGCGCTGTTGCCGCCATTGCTGATGGCCTGCGGCGTGGTCTCGAAGGTGAAGCTCAGATCATAGGTGCGGCCGGCCTCGGTCTGGACCGTCTGCGAGATGGTGTCGGCGGCGCCGGCATCCATGTCGAGGTCCACGGCATTGGTGCGCCCGCTGGCGGTGGCATAGACCACCTCGAAGCCATTGTTGACACCCGCCCACGGCACGTCCGCAGTCGAAGTCCAGCCCTGGACGTTCTGATAGACATCCGAGAACTGACCGTAATCAAGCACCTGATTTGAATAGGTATTGAAGCTGCCATTCACCAGGATTTCGGTGCCTTGTGCAACGCCCGGCGGCGGCGGAGGCGGCGGTGGCGGGCTGACCGGGGCGCCAGAGATCGCGCGCACCGACACATTGTCGAGCATCATCGAGTCGGCGATCGCATTGCCCGAATTGATGTCCAGGAACTCGACCGTGACATTGCCGCCCGTCGCCGTGAAATCCAGCCGGGCCTTCTGGTAGATGCCGGGCGCGGACAGCTGCTGCGTGCTGTCATAGAAGTCGCGGGTGCCGATGATGGCGCCGCCCGAATCCCTAACAACGGCGCGGACGCCGCCCTCCGGATTGGTGCCATTGCCGAACGCACCATAGTCGAACTCGAGCGCATAGGCCTGTCCGGCGGCGGTGCCGGACACATTCGTGCTCATGGACCATCCGGTGCCATTGTTGCCAGAGCTCAAAGTGGTGGTGCGTGTGCCGTCGCTTGCGCGCGTGGCGTCCGTGACAAGCCCGACGCCAGACTGGGTCCAGCCCGTGAGACTGTTCTCGAAGCTGCCATTGCTGACCAGGTTCGGACCTGTCGGCGTTGGATTGGTGTTCAGGGTGATGTTGTCGAGCCAGGCACCATTGTTGAGGTTGGTGGTGTCCAGCCGCCGGAACGTGAGCGTATCGGCACCGCCGGTGCCGGTCACATTCAGCTGGGCGGATTCCCAGTCGGTGTCCTGCCCGCTGAAATTGCCGACCACCTGGCCATTCCACAGCACCTGGAAGGCGCCTTCGGCCTGGGTGCCGCTGTCGCCCCGCATGAAGTCGAAGCTGAGCCGGTAGCTCTGGCCCGCCGCTGTATTCACAGTCCGCGACAGGTCGCGGCCCTGCAGCTCGACCACCTGGTTGCCCTGCGTGGAGCCATGGCCATTGAGCGCCGTGCCATCGATCACGCCAAAAGTGCCGGACGCGCCCGTGGCGCTCCAGCCATTGGCGGAGGTGAAGCTCTGCCAGGTATTGGTCAGATTGGGTGTCTCGAACGATCCCGCCCCGCCCAGCAGGTCAACACCTGCCCCGGGCCCTGAAGGCGGCGGCGGCAGCGGCGGTGGTGGCGCCGGCCCGACCATCGCCTCCTGCAGGCGGATGTTGTCGATGATGCTGCCATAGGAATCATCGGCCCCGCGCTCGCGGAACATCAGCGTGTCCTGCCCGCCCGTACCGGTGACATTGACCGAATAGCCGCGCACGGAGGTGTCGCCATCGGCATTGATGACCGAGACCACCTGGCCGTTCCACAGCACCTCGTAGTCGCCCGTGCCGGGGGTGGTGCCGTTCATGTTGCGCCAGGAATCCCAGCTCAGCGTATAGGCCTTGCCCGCCTCGGTCTGGACCGTCTGGCTGTAGGCGTCCTGGCCGCCCCGGTTGTCGGTATCGAGACCCAGATTGTCCGACCCGGCGCGGGCGCGCTCGAGATTGAATTCCGGCGAGGCCTGGAGCTGGCCGTTCCTCCAGGCTGTCCAGCCATCCAGCGTGTCGTACTGGCCATTGCCGCCGTCGATCGTGACGAACAGCGGGTTCGAGAAGCTCGACATGTCGCCATTGACGATCAGGTTGCCGCCGGGCACCGGCCCGGCCGGGGTGCCATCGTCGAACGTCAGCTCCTCGCCGGTGGCGCGCACCAGATTGAGGCCCCAGCCATACTGGCCGGTGGCGGCATCCATCCGGTATTCGGGCCGGATGCGGGTATCGAAGCCCGCCTGCTCCAGCTTGCCATTCATATAGGCCGCGACATTGTCGAGCGAGCGTACCGTGTCGCCCATCTCGGCGAAATCGAACGCAATCTCCACCGGGCCGGTCGCCTCGGTGGTGATCGTGAAGCTGAACGGCTGGGCGTTGGCGAAGTCCTGGATCGCCACATGCGGGCCGATGGTGGTCAGGTTCGAGCCCTGCAGCACCCCGGTGACCGACCGGAACTCCTTGGTTTCCAGCTTGTCTTGGCGCTTCCCCTTGATCAGGTCCGCCCGCGACAGCTTCATGCCGGTCATATAGTCGTCGAGTTCTTTCAGGCCCTTCTGGAAGCGGTCATTCAGCCGCTTGCGCTCGGAGCCGGAGATCCCGTTGCGGTTGGCCGCTTCCGACAGGGTCTGCAGCCGGTCCATCGCCCGGTGGACGGCAAACAGTTTCTTGATGTCGCTTTCGGTTCCAGCCCGGGCATTCTTCCAGCGACCCGCATCGGGATCAAGGATCGAGCGCGCCGCCAGGATCTTGCGCACTTCCTGGGTCTGGTTGACCTTGGGCTGGCGCTGGTCCCACGGGGGCAGCTTGGCCAGTTCGGCAGCCGAGAGCGCACGATTCGCATTGGGTGCGACCGAGCCGGTGGCACTGCCCGGCCCGTAGCCAAACTGGGAGGCGAAAACCGACCCCAGGATGGAAATGTCGAATGCGCTGAACCCGCTCATGGTTCGTCCCGATCCTTCTGGATGGGACACGGGTACCAGAGGCGGGTTCAGGCAGGGTGCAATCCGACCCCCAAAAGCCCCGCTTCGGGACAAGGATCGGGTAACCACGACAGCTCCGCGAGGCTGACAGCCCCATGCTCTTGAACGGCATCCAAGGCCGGGCCATGGTCCGCGCCTGTCCACTTGGAGGCACCATGGCTCTGCCCGAAGATGATCCGTTTGCCCGCCCGGCCCCCAAGCCAGTGAAGCTGGACGAGCTGTCGATCCATGAGCTGGAGGCCCGGATCGGCGATCTGGAGGCCGAAATCGAACGCTGCCGCGGCCTGATCGCCGCCAAACGCGCCTCCGCCAGTGCTGCTGAAAGCTTCTTCAAGCTGTAGACGGGTTGGTAACGCGGCACGGAGCTTGCTGGGACCGGCTCCGAAAGGGGCACCGGATCGGCGCACACCGCCTGCTTGGCGAAAAGCGGTCCGTGGCCTAAGACAGTCGACCACATCAGGGGCTATCGCGCGCATGTTTACAGCCACGCCTGCCGGAGCGGCTTCCGACGACCGTATCGTGGCATTTGCCGCGTCCGACATGTTCGAGCGGATGTTCCGCGAGGGCATGGACCTGGTGGAGGAGACCGCCGCCTATCTCGATGGCGACGGCCGCGCCGAGAGCCGCAAGCTGGAACGGGCCTCGGCCCTGGCCTATGCGTCGGAAAGCATGCGCCTGACCACGCGCCTGATGCAGGCGGCCTCCTGGCTGCTGGTGCAGCGGGCGGTACGCGAAGGCGAGATGAGCGCCCGCGAGGCCCGCGATCCCAAGTACCGGCTGGGCGCCCGCACCATCTGCGGCGCCGCAGGCGACGGCCCGGCCAACCTGCCACCGCGCCTCGCCAGCCTGCTGGAGCGCTCGGCCCGGCTGTATGAGCGGATCGACCGGCTCGATGGCCAGATGTTCGCAGAGGCCGAAGCTGTGATGCCCGCCAATCCAGTACAGGACCTGCACCAGCAGCTGATGGGCCGCTTTGGCAGCTGACCCGGCGCGCCCGGCCTAGACCTGGCGCTGGAGTACCGTGACGAAGAAGCCGTCGGTTCCGGTGCGGGCCGGGGTCATCTGCAGGCCGGGTCCGGCGCGCAGCGCCCGTTCTGGCAGCCCATCAAGGCCTGCCTCCTGCGCCACGGCGACTGGATCCAGCGGTACAAACCCTGTGGTGCGGTCGAGGAACCGCGCCACCGCGCCGGCATTCTCCTGCGGCAGCACCGAACAGGTGACATAGACCAGCCGCCCGCCGGGCTTCACCAGCGGGGCCGCGAGGTCCAGCGCGGCCTGTTGCTCCAGCAGCCGCTTGTCGAGCGCGCCGGGGCGCAGCCGCCACTTGCTGTCGGGCGCGCGGCGCCAGGTGCCCGAGCCGGTGCAGGGTGCATCCACGAACACCACATCCATGGCCCCGGCCAGCGGTGCCAGCACGTCCACATCGCGGCGCGGCGCCAGCAGCTGGATGTTGCGGGCCCCGGCCCGCTCCACCCGCTCGTGGGCATTGGCAAGACGGCGGCTGTCCACGTCATGGGCATGGACCTGCCCCCTGCCCTGCAGCATCGCCGCCAGCGCCAGCGCCTTGCCGCCGCCACCGGCGCACACGTCAGCCACCTGCTGGCCCGGCTTCGCACAGGCCATCAGGGCCGCGATCTGGCTGCCCTCGTCCTGCACCTCGAACCAGCCCTTCATGAAGGCCGCTTCCTTGGCCCACGGAAACGTCCGCCCGCGCTGCCAGTCGAGCCGCAGGCCATCCGGCGACAGGGTTGTGTCCCGGAAGGCCGGCACGGTATCCGGTTCCGCCCCTGCCCCTGC
>JAIXTH010000143.1 GCA_027484265.1 Alphaproteobacteria bacterium | reverse complement strand
GCCGCTGCCGCGCCCGCCGCAGCCGAGACCCCGCAGGCCTGATCCATCCGTCTGTCACGACAGACAAAGGGCGCCGCTGGTCCAGCGGCGCCCTTTTTGCGTTTGCGCGACAGGTCTGTCCTGGCCCATCCGTCAGCGGGCAGGGGCCGGCTGCTCGCCGCGCGGCGCTGCGCCCTCGCCAGCGGCGCCGGGTGCTGCGGTTGCGATGGCAGCTTCCACCAGCTCCGGCTGCCAGCCGTTGATCAGCTGGCCGTTCACCACGAAGGCGGGGGTGCCGTTGATGCCGAGGCTGGTGGCCTGGGCACGCACACCGTCGAGCATCGCGGTCACGTCATCCGAGGCCATGTCGGCCTGCAGCTTGGCCACATCCAGGCCGACACTGGCGGCAATCTGCATCACCTGCGCCGGATTGAGGTCGCCGCGGGCCGTCATGAGGGCATTGTGGAAGGCCCAGTACTTGTCCTGCCGCGCAGCCGCGATCGCCGCCCGCGCGGCGCCCGTGGAGTTCTCCGACAGCACCGGCAGCTCCTTGAAGATCACCCGCACATCGTCGCGGCTTGCCACCAGGTTCTGGGTCCAGGCATTGGACTGGTGGCAGAAGGGGCACTTGTAGTCGAAGAACTGGATCACGGTGATGCGGGCATTGGCCGGGCCGATGGCCAGGCTGGCATGCTCGCGCGACAGCCCGGGTGCGGCCTCGTCAACCCGGGCCTGCAGGGCGGCCTGGGCGCGGGCCTCATAGGCGACCTGCACCTCGTCCATGATCTGCGGGTTCGAGATCAAGGTGTCGCGCACCAGCGCCCGCACGGCAGCCTGCTGTTCGGGGGTCAGGGCAGCATAGGCGCTGGGGTCGCTCTTGGTCGCATCACCCTTGGCTTCGGTCTTGGCCTGGTCGGCGGCCTCGCCCTTGCAGCCACCGGCCAGCAGGATCAGCCCGAGGGCGGCGGTGGCGAGGAAAACGGTACGGGTGCGCATCGCAGGGCTCCGCAGACTGGCCAGGATCGGTGTCGGACATCTAGGCCGATAGCAGGCAGATGTTAACGCTTCTGCGCCGCCGTCCGGCAGGACGGATTTCAGTGCGCGTGCCCCGCGTGCCCACCGAAGCCGTGAGCATGGGCGCCGTGATCATGGGGCATCGCCTGTGCGGTCACGCCTTGCGACGACATGGCACGCGCGGCATCGCTGCTGGCGATCGGCGCGAGGCGCGGGCCAGTGCCGCGACGGGCAGCGGCAGCAGCGCCCCGGGCGGAGACCGCCTGGATGTCGGTGGCGCGCTGCCAGGCCGGGGTGCCGGGGTCGAGATTGCGGATCGCAGCCTGTGCAAAACGGTTGGCGCGCGGCATATCGCCAAGGGCAAAGGCTTCCTCGGCCGTTGCCAGCCGCGCCATCCCGTCCTGGCCGCGGGCATCGGCCACCCGCGCCATCTGGTTCCAGGCGAACGCATTGTCGGGTTCGAGGCGCAGGGCGGTGTTGAGATGGTTCTCGGCCTCCACCAGCCGCTCCTCGCCGCCGGCAGCGATCAGCGACCGCGCCAGGCCGATGTGCAGCAGCGATTCATCCGGCGCCAGTTCCACCGCCCGCCGTCCGGGCTCGATCGATTCTTCCACCCGGCTGTTCTCGAACAGCATCTGCGCCAGCAGCTCGTGGAACCACGGATTGTCCGGCTGCTCCTCGATCAGGGCGCGGGTGAGGGTGGTGGCGGTGCGGATATCGGGGGCGCGATAGGCCGCGATCGCCCGGGCATAGCGGGCCGGCAGGCTGGTGTCGGAGGCAGGATAGCGCACATAGGTCTGGGCCGGTGTGAAGGTGAAGCCATAGATCTTGGCCTGCATCATCGCGAAGCGGTGCACGTCCTGCGGACTGTCGGTTGCGTCCTTGTGCTCCATCTCCTCCACCCGCCGCGACAGCGCGGTGATCCGGTCGGTGGACAGCGGGTGCGAGCGGAAATAGGGCGCGCGGCGCGCCTCCGACAGCACTTCCTGGTAGCGGAACTTTGAGAAGAACTCGACCAGCCCGCGCCCGGACTGGCCGGTGGCCTCCAGGAAGCTGAGGCCCGCCTGGTCGGTGCGCGATTCCTGCACCCGTGTGTAGCTGAAGAAGCTCAGCATCGCGAACTGCTGCGAGCTGGCCAGCAGTGCCGCGCCGGCTTCCGAGGCGCCCGACACCATCGCGATCACCCCCAGCGCCATGGTGATATAGGCAGGCACCATCGCATTCTGGATCGCCTCGCTCGAGCGGGCCAGGTCGCCGTTGGAGATGTGGCCGGTCTCGTGGGCAATGACGCCGATCAGCTGGTTGGGCCGCTCGGCCTCCAGGATCAGGCCGGAGTGGATGAAGATGTTCTGCCCGCCGGTGACAAAGGCGTTCATCGACCGGTCGCCCACCAGATACATCTTGATGTCATCGGGTTCGAGCCCTGCCGCCACGAACAGCGGCTCGGACCAGTCGCGCAGGGTGCCCTCGATCTCGCTGTCACGCAGCAGGGTCTGGGCCTGTGCCGCCAAGGGGGCGCATGCCAGCACGAGGCCGGCGAAGATGGCTGTGGTGCGCGCGCGCAGGTGCATGCAGTCGGGCTCCGGGTCGGCCTGAATTGTTACTCTATAACACTAACATCGGTTTGAGGCCAAGTTAGGGCGTACAGCATGACACAGTGGCAATCCACTGGCGTGCGGGTGCCTGTCGCGCGCAGCCTGATGTCCCGTCTCCCGGGAGACGGCGCCGCCATCAGCTCTTCACCAGCACATAGCTGCCCGGTGCAGCGCCAAGGCCTGTGTCGGCGGGCACCCGTGCCGGGACCTGCGGGCCGGAGCGGGCGGCGAGCCAGGCGGCCCAGTCGTCCCACCAGGAGCCGGGGCGTTCGGTGAGGCTGGCCTGCCAGGCCTCGACCGTGGCGGGCAGGGGGGCCTGTTCGGTGGCCGCCGGATCGGCAGCGGGCAGCCAGTGCTGGTACTTCCGGGCTGCGGGCGGGTTCACCACCCCGGCGATATGGCCCGAGCCTGCCAGGATCATCCGGACCGGCCCGCCGAACAGCCGTGCACCCCGGAAGATCGAGCGGTAGGGGGCGATGTGATCCTCGCGGGAGGATTGCATGTAGATCGGGATCTTGACCTTGCCGAGGTCGAGCCCTGTGTTCTCCACCACCAGCTCGCCCTTCGCCAGCGCATTGTCGCGGTAGAAGCGCTCGAGATAGGTCAGGTGCAGGGTCTGGGGCATCCGGGTCTGGTCTGAATTCCAGAACAGCAGGTCGAACGCCCGCGGCGCCTTGCCCAGGAGATAGTTGTTGACCACGAACTGCCACACGAGGTCGTTGGCGCGCAGGAAATTGAAGGTCTCGGCCATCACCGAGGCATCCAGCACCCCGCCGGCGGCATCCATCTCGTCGCGGATATAGTCGATCGCCGCCTGGTCGGTGAACACCTTGAGGTCGCCGGCCTCCTCGAAGTCCTGCTGCGAGGCGAAGAAGGTGGTGCTGGCGATGCGGGTGTCGCCGCGCTCGGCCATCAGGGCGAGGCCGCAGGCCAGCAGCGTGCCGCCGATGCAATAGCCCACCGTGTTCAGATCGGCTGCCCCGGTGGCGTCCAGGGCAGCCTGCACCGCCTCGAACGTGCCGCCGCGCAGATAGTCCTCCAGCGTCCGCCCCGACAGCTCCGGCGCCGGATTGACCCAGCTGACCACCAGCACGGTGTGGCCCTGCGCCGTCAGCCAGCGGATCATCGAATTCTCGGGCCTGAGATCCAGGATGTAGAACTTGTTGATCCAGGGCGGGAAAATCAGGATCGGCCGCTCGAACACCGTCTGGGTCGCCGGCTCGTACTGTAGTAGCTCGAACAGTTCGGACCGGTACACCACCTTGCCCGGCGTGGTGGCCAGGGTTTCGCCCACCTGGAACGGCGCATCGTCGGTCTGGGTGATGGCAAGGCGCCCGTGGCCCTTCTCGACATCGCGCTCCAGTGCGGAAAGGCCGCGCAGCAGGCTGTCGCCCCGGCTGTTCAGCAGCTCGCGCAGGGCCACCGGATTGGTCATCAAGAAATTGGCCGGCGAGGCGGCATCGGCCAGCTGCTTGACGAAGAAGCGCGACTTGCGCCGGGTGAGGTCGTCGGCCTCGTCCACGCTGGCCACCAGGCCTTCCAGCCAGCCGGCGGTGTGCAGATAGGTACGCCGCATCATGTCGAACACCGGCAGGTTGCCCCAGTCGGGATCGGCAAAGCGCTTGTCAGCCACCTTGCCCGCCGTGCTGGGAGTGCCATCGGCGGGCTGGCCCGGCCAGCTGGCAAGGCCCGCCAGCTCGGTGCCGCCCGGCAGCTGCGCCAGCTGGGCCCGGACCGCATCGCTCCAGATCTCGGCATAGCCCTGCCACAGCTGCTGGTGCGCCTGCGCCAGCTGTTCGGGGCGGGCTGCCAGCCGCGCGGCCATTTCCGCGGCATAGGGGGCGAGGCCATAGGGGTCGGGCCGCTGCGGCACCCGCGCGGGGTGGCTCTCGACGCCCTGCAGCACGCTGGCCCCGATCTTCTGCAGCAGCGCCGATGCCTCCAGCAGCCGTCCAGCCAGGGTCTCGAGACTGTCGCCGGTCTGCGACCCCAGCGCTTCGACCAGGGTCTCAGCCGCCGGCGGTGAAGCAGGAGGTGAAGCCGGAGGCGGTGGCGGCGCGTTGGCCATGCGTCGGAAACCTTGCATCGGGCTGCGGAGCGGCGCATTGGGAACACGCGCCTCAGCGCTTCTACTTTGCCCGCAACAGACGCGGTTTGAAAGGCCTGAAAGAGCATGCCCGGCATCCGAGTCCAGCGCGCGACCCGTCTGGCCCTGGCCGCCCTGGCCCTGGGCGCGGCAGCCGGCTGTGCCGGGATGTCCGACAGCATGCGCGCGGCGGCAGGCCCGCTGCCCGACGCGGTGCGCACCGTCGGCGCCGATCTGGCCGGGTCCGGATACCCCAACCTGTCGCGTGTGCCCCAGGCCCCCGCAGACCTGCCCAGCGATGCGCAATGGACCCAGTTCGAGGGCCGCCTCACCCAGGAGCAGCGGGCGCTGGCTGCCGATCCCGGCGCCCGTCCCCCCAGCGAGGCCGAGACCTCCATGGCCTGGTCCGATACCGAACGGGCAAGGATGGAGGCCGATCCACGCTCCGCTCCTGCCACCGGCAGCGATGCCGAAGCGGTAGCCTGGGCCGAGGGCGAGCGAGCTAGAATGGAGGCGCTGCTGCGGCGGCTGCCTCCTGTCTCCGATGTTCCCAACTGATCGCACCGCGATCGTCTGCCCCATTGCCGCCCCGGATGCGCTGCAGGACCTGCGCTCCCGACCAGCCCCGGCCCCGCGGCCAGCCCTGAAGGAAACCCGCCATGAGCGGCGACGACTATTACAAGATCAAACGCCTCCCGCCCTATGTGTTCGAGGAGGTCAACAAGCTGAAGGCCCGGATGCGGGCGCGCGGCGAGGACATCATCGACTTCGGCATGGGCAACCCCGACCTGCCGGTGCCCGAGCATATCGTCGAGAAGCTGGTGGAGACCGCCCGCAAGCCGCGCACCAACCGCTATTCCTCCAGCCGTGGCATCCCGGGCCTGCGGCGGGCGATGGCGGGCTATTATGACCGCCGCTTCGGGGTGAAGCTCGATCCCGATACCGAGGTGATCTCGACCCTCGGCTCCAAGGAAGGCTTTGCGAACCTCGCCCAGGCGCTGTGTGCCCCGGGCGACGTGATCATCGCCCCCAACCCGTCCTATCCGATCCATGCGTTCGGTTTCATCATGGCCGGCGGGGTGATCCGCCATATCGAGGCCCACAGCCCCGAGCAGTATCTGGCGGGGATTTCCCGCGCGGTGCGCCATTCGGTGCCGCCGCCGATCGCCATGATCCTGTGCTATCCTGCCAACCCGACCGCGCAGGTGGTGGGGCTTGATTTCTACAAGGATGCGGTGGCGCTGGCCAAGAAGCACAATCTGCTGATCCTCTCCGACATGGCCTATTCGGAGATCTATTTCGACGAGGACGATCCCCCGCCCAGCGTGCTGCAGGTGGACGGCGCCAAGGACATTGCGGTGGAAGTGAACACCCTGTCCAAGACCTATTCGATGGCGGGGTTCCGGGTGGGCTTTGCCCTTGGCAATGCCCGGGTGATCGCGGCGCTGGCGCGGGTGAAGAGCTATCTCGATTACGGCGCCTATACCCCGATCCAGGTGGCAGCGGCCGCGGCCCTGAACGGGCCGCAGGACTGCGTGGCCGAGATGCGGGCCACCTACAAGGCGCGGCGCGATGCACTGGTCGACAGCTTCGCCAAGGCCGGCTGGCCGCTGGAGGAGCCCAAGGCCTCGATGTTCGCCTGGACGGCGATCCCCGAGAAGTTCCGCCATCTGGGCTCGGTGGAATTCTCCAAGCAGCTGCTGGAGAAGGCCGGGGTTGCGGTGGCACCGGGGGCGGGCTTTGGCGAATATGGCGACGGCCATGTCCGCATCGCCCTCGTCGAGAACGAGCAGCGCATCCGCCAGGCCGCCCGCGCCGTGCGCCGCTTCCTCAATGGCGAGGAGCGCGAGCCGGGGACTGCGGCACAGAAGGCAACAGGCACGCCATCGCTGGCGGCGGAGTGAGATGATGACACCGGTACGGATCGGGATTGCAGGCCTTGGCACGGTGGGTGGCGGGCTGCTGGAGATGATGGCTGCGGGCGGACCGCTGGCGGGGGCGGTGAGTCTGTCGGGCATCTGCGCCCGCGACCGCGCCCGCAAGCGGGCGGTGGATGTCAGCGCGGTGCCCTGGTTCGACGACCCGGTGGCGCTCGCCACCGCGCCCGATGTCGACGTGTTTGTCGAGCTGATGGGCGGGGCGGACGGGCCGGCGAAGGCTGCGGTCGAGGCCGCCTTGCGGGCCGGCAAGGCGGTGGTCAGTGCCAACAAGGCGCTGCTGGCCGAGCATGGCGAGGCGCTGGCGCATCTGGCCCGCGAGAGCGGCGCACAGCTGCGCTGGGAAGCGGCTGTGGCCGGGGGTATCCCGGCTGTGAAGGTGCTGCGCGAGGGGCTGGCCGCCAACCGGGTGCAGGCCGTGGCCGGGGTGCTGAACGGCACCTGCAACTACATCCTCACCGAGATGGACCGCACCGGCCGTGCCTTTGCCGAGGTGCTGGCCGATGCCCAGCAGCTTGGCTATGCCGAGGCCGACCCGACGCTGGATGTGTCCGGGGCCGATGCCGGCCACAAGCTGGCCCTGCTGGCAGCGGTGGCTTTCACGGGCACCCCCGACTTCGGCGGCGTGGCCCTGGAAGGGATCGCGGCGGTGGAGCCGGTGGATCTCGAGACAGCCAGGTTCCTGGGCTACCGGGTCAAGCTGGTGGCGCGCGCCGCCCGCACCGGGGCCGGCATCACCCAGTCGGTCCGCCCGACCCTGTTGCCCGCCGATCATCCCATCGCCAGGATCGACGGACCGCTCAATGCCGTGGTGATCGATGCCGAGCCGGTCGGACGGCTGGTGCTGACCGGGCGCGGGGCAGGGGCGGGACCCACCGCCTCGGCGGTGGCAGCCGATCTGATGGACCTGGCCTTTGGCGATGTGCGCCCGGTGTTTGCCGGGCCCGCCGACCTGATGGCCGACCCGGCAGCGACAGCCACCGCGGTGGCAGTGCCGTCCCGGTTCTATGTGCGCCTGCGGGTGGCCGACCGGCCGGGCGTGATCGCCGCGATCACGGACCTGGTGGCCCGCCACGGCATCTCGATCGAGAGCTTCCTGCAGCGCCCGCCCGAGCCCGGCGCCACCAGCGTGCCGATCATCCTCACCACCAAGCCCTGCCCGGAAGCCGAGTTGCGCGCCGCCATCGCCGAACTGGCCGGCACCGACGTGCTGCTCGGCACCCCGCTGGTGATGCCGGTCGAGAGTGCGTGATCCGGGGGGCAGGCCCCGGTTCCATGGCCGGGGACGCTGCTAGCGGGCGGCTAGTGAGTCCACCCGGGCTTCGACGATGCCCACGAGGTCGCCCATGATCTCGGTGATCTTGAAGTCCTTCGGGGTATAGACGGCGGCCACGCCAAACTGGCGCAGGGCCTGGGCGTCTTCGGGCGGGATGATGCCGCCCACCACCACGGGCACATCACCCAGGCCCGCAGCGCGCATCCGTGCCACCACATCGCGCACCAGATCGAGGTGCGAGCCCGACAGGATCGACAGGCCCACGGCATGCACCTTGCGGGCGGCGGCCGCAGCCACGATTTCCTCGGGCGTCAGGCGGATGCCCTCATAGCTCACGTCCATGCCCACGGCCCGGGCGCGGGTGGCGATCTGTTCGGCGCCGTTCGAGTGGCCGTCGAGGCCCGGCTTGCCCACCAGGAATGACAGGGTGCGGCCCAGCTGCGCCGACACGGCCCGCACCCGGGCGCTGACCGCGTCCACATCCTCGCCCTCCATGGTGACCACGGCCGAGACACCAGTGGGGGCGCGGTACTCGCCGAATACCCGCCGCAGCACGGTGCCCCACTCGCCGGTCGTCACGCCCGCTTTGGCGCAGGTGATCGAGGGCTCCATGATGTTGGACCCCGCGCGGGCCGCTGCCTCCAGCTCCGCCAGCGCTGCCGCCACCGCGGCCTCGTCGCGCTGCGCCCGCCAGGCGGCAAGGGCTGCCACGGTCTGGCTTTCCACCATCGGATCAACGGTCTGGATCGCATCGGCTCCGGTGGCCAGCGGCGAGACCGCGGTCTCGGTCCAGCGATTGACCCCCACCACCACCTGCGCGCCAGTCTCGATCCCGCGCACCCGTTCGCGGTTGGAGGCGACCAGCGCTTCCTTCATGTAGGGCACGGCCGCCACAGCCCCGCCCATCGCCTCGATCCGGGCCAGTTCCGCCAGGGCGCCCCGGCACAGCTCCTCGACCTTGGCCTCCACCACATGCGAGCCATCGAACAGGTCTTCATATTCCAGCAGGTCGGTTTCATAGGCCAGGATCTGCTGGATCCGCAGGCTCCACTGCTGGTCCCAGGGGCGCGGCAGGCCAAGCGCCTCGTTCCAGGCCGGCAGCTGCACGGCGCGGGCGCGGGCGTCCTTGGACAAGGTCACCGCCAGGGTCTCGATCAGGATGCGGTAGACATTGTTCTCGGCCTGCGGCTCGGTGAGGCCGAGCGAGTTCACCTGCACCCCATAGCGGAACCGCCGCATCGCCGGATCGGTGACGCCATAGCGCTCGGCGGTCAGCTGGTCCCACAGCCGGGTGAAGGCGCGCATCTTGCACAGCTCGGTGACGAACCGGATGCCGGCATTCACGAAAAAGCTGATCCGGCCCACCACGGCGGGGAAGTCCTCCGGAGCCACCTGGCCGCTGGCCTTCACTTCATCCAGCACCGCGATGGCCGTGGCGAGGGCAAAGGCCAGCTCCTGCTCGGGCGTCGCGCCAGCTTCCTGCAGGTGATAGCTACAGACGTTCATCGGATTGAATTTGGGCGTGTTCTGCAGGCACCAGGCGATGGTGTCGGCGGTCAGCTTCAGGCTGGGCGCGGGCGGGAACACATAGGTGCCGCGCGAGAGATACTCCTTGATCAGGTCGTTCTGGGTGGTGCCCTGCAGGGCGCTGCGCGGCACCCCGGTCTCGTCGGCCAGCGCGACATAGAGCGCCAGCAGCCAGGCTGCCGGGGCATTGATCGTCATGGAGGTGTTCATCTGGCCGAGCGGAATGCCGTCGAACAGCATGCGCATGTCGCCGATATGGCCCACCGGCACCCCGACCTTGCCCACTTCCCCGCGTGCCAGCACATGGTCGGCATCATAGGCCGTCTGGGTGGGCAGATCGAACGCCACCGACAGGCCGGTCTGCCCCTTCTCGAGGTTCGAACGGAACAGGGCATTCGACTTGGCGGCCGTCGAGTGACCGGCATAGGTGCGGAAGATCCACGGCTTGTCCGGTGCATGCTGGAAGGGACGGGAACGGGACAGATCGTCAGCCATGGGAGCTCCAACGGGCCGGAGGTGCGGGGGGCAGGGAGGTATCTGACGCGCGACACCCGGTTCGGCAAGCATGGCGGGTGTGTGCGGCCAATCCGGCAGTGTCGCGCCGGACCGCGCCGCCTCTGTGGCGCCCGACCTTCCGGGCCATGGGCGGCGCAGGCCGCGCCAGACTGCTGACAAAGGCTTGAAGGAGCTGGAGCGCAGCTGCTCGTAACTACGCTCCAGTGTTTTGTTCCGTGGTTGGCGGTGAACGGTGGGTGGCCTCCGCCCGCCCTTTTCCCCGGTGTCGCCCGTCGCTGCCAGCGTGGATTGCAGCCGTGCCGTCCGGTTTCAAGGACGCATCTTCGATGCGCCGCGGGGCGGTGCTTCGCATCCTTGAGACCGGCCGTCCCGCCTGCATCCCCGCCGTCAGCGACGGGCGACACCGGGGAAAAGGGTTTCAGAGGAAGGCCCAAGAGCTGTGCGCTGGCG
>JAIXTH010000060.1 GCA_027484265.1 Alphaproteobacteria bacterium | reverse complement strand
CTGCCCGTGGAGCAGATGCCCTTCATATCGCAGTTTGCAGTCGAATTGGTGCTCGCTTTGTCACTCTGGATGTCCAGCAGGAGCGAGCGGCGATAGGCTTTGGCCTTGAAACAATCAGCTTGGAACCAGGACCCGCATGACTGACGCAACCAGCACGCCCCCGCCAACCGCCCAGGAGGCGATCCTGTCGCTGGTGGCGGCGCGCGGGGGCAAGACCATCTGTCCGACCGAGGCGGCGCGGCTTGTCGGGGCGGACGGGTGGCGGCGGGTGCTGCCGCTGATCCGGCAGACGGCGGTGCATCTGGCCAGGACCGGCCAGATCGCGATCTACCGCCACAACAAGCCCGTGGACCCGACGGCGTTCCGGGGGGTGTACCGGCTGGGGCCGCCTGCGCCGCAACCGCCGCCGCCGGTGCCCACCGATGAGGAAACGCCGGAGGCGACGGGTTGATGCGCGCCCTGCTGGCAGCCCTGGCCCTGCTCGCGACGGCGGCCTGCGCGCCGACCATCCAGCGCGCCGGCGTGCCCGAACCGGCCTTCGCGGGCCCGCGGATCGAAGCCGATGCCCTGGTCAGCCATGATGGCGCGCGGCTGGGGCTGTCGAGCTGGCAGCCGGACGGGGCACAGCCGCTGCGCGCGGTGGTGATCGCCCTGCACGGCATGAACGACTATGCGCGGGCGTGGGAGCTGGCGGGGCCGGCCTGGGCGGCTGAGGGGATCGCCACCTATGCCTATGACGCGCGCGGCTTTGGCCGCTCGCCCGGGCGCGGCGTGTGGGCGGGCGAGGCGCTGCTGGCGGCAGACCTGCGGGCGGCGATCCAGGCGGTGCGGACCCGGCACCCCGGCCTGCCACTGGTGCTGGCCGGCGAGAGCATGGGGGCGGCCACCATCATGACCACCCTGGCGGCTCCGAACCCGCCGGCGGTGGACCGGGTGCTGCTGCTGGCACCGGCGGTGTGGGGCTGGTCGAACCTGCCTTTGCCCTACAGCGCCACCTTGTGGGTCAGCGCCCGCTTTGCAGGCCCCAGCCGCGTGACGCCGCCCCGGGCCGTGACCCGCCGCATCCAGGCCACCGACAATATCGAGCTGCTACGGCGGCTGGGACGCGATCCGCTGATGACGTTCGAGACCCGGATCGATGCGGTCTATGGCCTCGTGCGGCTGATGGAGCGGGCCTATGACGGGGCCGGCCGGCTGCCGCCCGGCACCCTGTTCGCCTATGGCGCCAATGACCAGATCATCCCGCCCCAGGCCCTGGCCAACACCATCGCCCGCCTGCCCCGCCATGTGCGGGTGGTGCGCTATCCCGAAGGCTGGCACATGCTGACCCGCGACCTGCAGGCCGGGCGGCTGTTCACCGATGCCGCCGCCTTCATCACCGATCCGCAGACGCCGTTGCCTTCGGGGCTCGACACTGCAACGCCGCAGCCGGGTGCAACCGCGCGTTAAGCCCGTTCATGGCAGAGGGGGGGCATGGGGTTCACTCTCGCCCTTCCCGCTCCGGCCCCCGGTGCGCTCCAGCGCACCGGCGCAAAGCTGCGCGCGTGGTGGAACGGCGAGCCCTATGACCCGGCTGCGGTCGAGGCGGCCCCCGCTGGCGGCGAACACGCCGCAGTCGACTTCGCCGAGGATCCTGCCCGGGCCGCCCTGGTAGCCGGCGAGGCATTGTGGGGCACGGGCCGCCTTGTGCCCGGCAATGAGGCGCTGGACCTGGGGTTTGGCAGCGCCCTTGGCCTGACCAAGGGCAAGCGGCTGGCCTCCTTCGGACCGGACCTCGGCGCCCGCGCCGTGCTGGCCGCCCAGCAGCTGCAGGTGAAGACCGACCAGTTCGCCGCGGAGCCGCTGCTGCAGGCCGCGATCCAGGGCACGTTTGCCGGCACCAAGAAGCTGGCCAAGGACCTGTCGGTGCACCTGTTCGACGGCGCCCCGGGGTCTGTGCCCAAGGGCAAGGCCGATGGCGCGCTGTTCTATCTGGCCGCGCCGCGCCCGGATGTGGCCGAGGCCCTGGCCTTCACCGCCGAGCGGGTGCTGCGCCCCGGTGGCAGTGGCCTGCTGTTCGATCTGTTCGCCCGCCGCGATGATGACCCGCTGGTCGACCCCTGCCGCGGCCCCGAGCAGCGGCAGTTCCTCGACGAGGATGCGGTCTGCGCCGCGCTCGAGGCGGCCGGCCTCGAGGTGCGCGGCCAGGAGGACCGGGGCGCCGACCTGCTGAATGCCTGGCAGGAGGCCACCGACCGCGTCCGCCACGATTTCGAGGATTTCCAGGCCCTGCTGCTCCAGACCGGCGGCCAGCATGCAGCGGCCGCTGCCCTGCAGGACATCATGGTGTGGCGTGCCCGCGCAGACGCCCTGCGGGCCGGTCGCCTGACCGCACGACGGATCACATTCCACCGCCCCAAATAAAATGTGAGCACTCACTTGCATTCTGCGGAGCGCTGTGTCATAGACCGCCTCACCGGCGGCGCACGGGTGTGCGCACCGGGATGATGGAGATGGAGACGATGCGGTCCTTCCTGTTCAATGTCAGCTTCTGGGCGACCTCGGCGGCCACTGTGTTCACGCTGGCACCGGTGAGCCTGCTGCCCGGCAAGCAACTGATGCGGCGCCTGATCAAGGCCTATGCCCGCACCATCCGCTGGCAGATGCGCCACATTGCCGGGATCACGGTGGACGTGCGCGGGTCGCACCGCCTGCCGGAGGGTCCCTTCATCATTGCCGCCAAGCACCAGTCCTATGGCGACGGCTTCGCCATGGTCTCGCACCTCGATGACGTGGCGTTCGTGACCGGCGACCACCTCGAGCGCTTCCCGCTGGTGGGCCGGATCCTGCAGAAGATCGGTGCGATCGTGGTGAACAATTGCGGCGGCCACCTCGCCCGCAAGCGGCTGGCCGACAGTTTCGAGACCGCTGCCGCCGAAGGCCGCCCGGTGCTGATCTATCCCGAAGGCAACCTGTCGAAGGTGGGCGAGCTCCATCCCTATCGCTCGGGGGTGTGGCACATGCAGCAGGCCAGCGGCTGGCCGGTGGTGCCGGTTGCCACGAATCTCGGCCTGTTCTGGAACCAGCAGGACTGGACCAAGACCCCTGGCACGGCCGTGACCGAGTTCCTCGACCCGATCCCGCCCGGCCTGCCCAAGGACGAGTTCCTGGCCCGCCTTCAAGCCGCCTGCGAGGGCCACAGTGCCCGCCTCGCCGCCGAAGGCCGTCTGCAGCTGCGCGGTACAGCCAGCCAGACGTCGGCCATCGCAGCCTGAACACCAAGGCCGCCGGCAAGGGTTCCACACGTTCAATCCAGGGCCTGCTCCACGCCAGGAGCAGGCCCTGGTCCTGCCTCGGGTCCGCCCCCCCGGGGATGCCATGGGCGCAGCATTCAACCTCGCGGCCAGCACACAACCTGAACACGTCCATAGACCGTCAGGATAGGTGAGAATGGGTGTTGCTCTTGCGGCAGCACAATGCATCTATCCCCGCATGAGACATGGATCGCGCCTGCGCCTGACCGCCCTGTTCCTCAGCCTGACGGCTGCCGCCACTCTGGCCGCTTGTGGCGGCGGAGGTGGAGGTGGGGGCGGTGTTGCCGTAAGCCCTCCGGCACCACCCCCGCCGCCCCTGCCACCGCCCCCGCCGCCGGTGGGTGCCACCACCTGGGTGCCGGGCCGGTTCGATGCCGCCAGCCTGTTCAAGTACCGCTGCGAGGCTCCGCGCAGCGGCGTCGATATCGAAGGCCGCGCCTTCCCGGACCGGGCGGGCACCCTCCTGCAGGAGAAGTTCTGGCTGCGGTCCTGGACCAACGAGACTTATCTGTGGAACACCGAGGTCACCG
>JAIXTH010000302.1 GCA_027484265.1 Alphaproteobacteria bacterium | reverse complement strand
TTCAGCCAGGCCTTCACGGCCAGCGGCGGCTCGGGCTCGTTCAGCTATGCCCAGACCGGCACCCTGCCGCCGGGCCTGACCTTCAATGCTACCACCGGGACGCTGTCGGGCACCCCGACCGCATCGGGCAGCTTCAGCTTCACCATCACCGCCACCGACCGGGTGGTGACAGGTGCGGGGGCACCGTTCCGTGTGGCACGGACCTACACGCTCGCGGTTGCTGCGCCGGTGATCACCGTGACCCCGACCACGCTGCCGGGGGCTACGGCCGGCACGGCCTATAGTGTCACGCTGGTGGGGGCAGGGGCGATCGGGCCCTACACGTTCACGCTGGTGGACGGGCGCCTGCCGGCGGGGATCACCCTCAGCAGCGCCGGTGTGCTCTCGGGCACGCCGACTGCATCGGGCAGCTTCCCGCTGAGCCTGCGGGTGCGCGATGCCAATGGCGAGACCGGCACCGTCAGCCTGACGCTGACCGTGGCGGTGCCGACCCTGACCATCACCCCGGCGACCCTGCCGGAGGCGAACCAGGGCCTGTCCTATACCCAGACCATCACGGCGAGCGGGGGCATCGCGCCCTACAGCTATGCGGTGACGGCAGGGGCTCTGCCCGAGGGCCTGACACTGAGCGGCACCACCGGTGTGATCAGTGGCACGCCGGTGGGCTCCGGCGCGGCCAGCTTCACCATCACGGTGACCGACAGCACGGGCGGCACGCCTGCGCGGGCCTCGGTGGCCTATGTGCTGCAGATCGCGGCGCGGCCCGATCCGGCCCGCGATCCGCAGGTGCAGGGGCTGACACAGTCGCAGGTGCAGTCGGCCCGTCGCCTGGGCGATGCCCAGATCGGCAACTTCCGCGGCCGGCTCGGCTGGCTGCGGCCGGGTAATGGCGGCGGCGGCTCCGGTGGGGGCTCTGGCGGCGGGGCGGGCTTTGCCGGCGGCGGCTTCCAGAACGGCGTGCGGATCATGGCGATGGACCCCTGCGCACCCCAGGCCAACAGCTGGTCGGTGTCACCCTGCGCCCGGGCGCTGGGCAGCCCGGGTGTGCATGGCCTGAGCGGCCTGGGCGGGGGACCGTTCCAGTCGTCGATCGCGGCGGGCACGGCGGGCGCGTCGGGGGCAGCAGGCTCCGGTGCGGCGGCCGCAGACGGCCCGCCGCCTGCCACGGGCCGGACCGGGGTGGAGCGTCCCTGGTCGGTGTGGGCCAGCGGCACGATCCGCTATGGCGACGTGGATCCGCAGACCGGCGTGGCGGCGCAGTCGTTCGAGGCCGACGGCCTGACGCTGGGTGCGGACTACCGGTACAGCGACCGGCTGGCCGTGGGTGTGGGCCTCGGGTTCGGCAATGACATCGTGGATGTGGGGACCAATGGCTCGCGCAGCCGGACCCAGGCGGTGACGGCGGCGACCTATGGCAGCTATCTGCTGGGCGGCGGCTACTTCGCCGACTGGGTGGTGGGCTACCAGTGGCTGGACATGGACCTGCGGCGCTTCGTGACGTCCACGGGCGGGCTGGTACGCTCGACCCGCAGCGGCTCGCAGCTGTTCGTGTCGGTCTCGGCGGGCTCTGACATCGATGCGGGCAACTGGCGGATCTCGCCCTATGGCCGGTTCGACATCGTCCGCGGCAGCCTGGATGCCTACCGCGAGAACAGCGGCTCGCTGTTCGACCTCAGCTATGGCGGGCAGTCGCTCGACAAGGCGGCCGTGGGTGTGGGCAGCACGTTCCGCTACATCCACGCGTTCGAGGGCGGTCAGATCCTGCCGCAGCTGTCGGTGGAGTATCTGTATGATCTCGACCGGCCGGAAGCGGCGCGGGTGGGCTATGTGGAGCGGTCCAACGGCGCGTTCTCGACCATCGCGCTGACCGGCATCGACCGCGAGCAGCTGTCGGTGGGCCTCGGGTTCGAGGTGCAGTGGGACACGGGCAGCACAGTCGGCATCGACTACCTCACCCGCTTCTCCTCCGGCATCGGCTCGGACGAAACCTGGCAGCTGAACGCACGGTTCCAGTTCTAGGGGAACCCCATCGGACCACCGCTGCCGGCAGTGGTGGTCCGATGGAGCCTTGCCCCTCGCCACAGGGACGGCGGAGGCACGCGCATTAAAGTTCGGTCATGTTCGGGACAGAGCGCTTGCGATCAGGCTGTGACGGCGTCACAAATGTGGTGACCAGTTTGTTGACGGGGTAGTCCATGGCCCACTGGCCAACCATTGCGGCGACCACCGCGCTCGCAGCCTTCGTGGTTGCGGGCGCCGTGCTCCATGTGGGCGATGCGCCTGCTGTCGTTGCCGCGGCTGCTCCGGGGACTGCCTCGGGCGCCGACCGCTGGGATGGGGCCGCGCGCCATGCGGACAGCGCGGTCGCCGCTGCATCGCAGCGCCTGGCTCATGCGGCAGTCCCTGCACCCGGCTTTCATGCCAGTGGCACGCAGGCGCATGCGGCCGGCGCCCACGCCGGTGACATGGCGGCCCAGACCGCGACCCAGACCGCGGGGCAGCCGGGCAACCTCTACGACCGGACCCTTGCTTCCAGTGCGGGCGAGGTCGCGACCCGCCTGCCGCACGGTGCAGCCACATCCGGCCTGCGGCCCCCTGTGCCGGTCACCGTGGCGCCTCTGCCGCCCCTGCCTCCGAAGGTACCCGTCATGCCAGGCATGACCGGGACAGGCGGGGAACAGGCACTGCCCGTCCCGGCATCCCCGGCCCTGCCACAGCAGGCGACCGCCGGTGCCACGGCCAGGATGATGGTGGCGATGCCGCTGTCGATCCCGGAGCTGGGACCGCTTGATCCCGCGCGGATCGGCGGGGCGGCGCGGGAGCTGGCCGAGACGGTCCATGTGCTGGCAACCCAGGCAAGCCACCGGGCGCTGGCGGCCGAACAGGCCGCTGCCGGCGCGCGCAAGCAGCCCGATCTGTGCCCGCGCGAGGCTGGCCCCCGACCGGCTTCGCTGGTGGACGATCTCTGCGACAAGATGGTGCTCCAACCCCGGTTCTGATCCGGGCGGCACCGTCAGGGCGAGCTCAGGACAAGACGTTCAGCCGCCCGCAGCCCGGTGCCGGATGGCGTCTGCGCTCTCCCAGATCTTGCCGCCGGGAAACAGGCCGACCGACAGGGTCAGGTCGTGGCAGCTGATCGATTCGTACATGCCGCAGGTGATGTAGGGGTCGCCGCGCATCAGCTCCCAGGCCTCGTCGGCGCTGTCAGCCAGCACGATGAACACCGAGCCGACAAGGTCGGTCGCGTCCGGCTTGCGGATCGGACCGGCCACCACATAGCGGGTCCAGTTGGCTTCCACATGGCGCAGGTGGCCGTCGAGGTGCGCGGTCCGCGGTGCCGCGCTGTCCGGGCCGTCACTGCAGACGAACAGGAACGATTTCTGCGCCTGGCGCGGCACGGTGGGGGGCGGGTCGATGGTCATGGGTCTTCGCCTCACAGTCCCAGCACGCCGGGGTTCATCAGCCCGTGCGGATCGAGCCCGCGCTTGATGGCCTGCAGCAAGGCCAGGGTTGGCGCTGCCCGGGTGGCGGCATAGCGGTAGGTCCGCCCGATCTGGAAGTGGGTGGCGCCATGGGTCTGGAAGATATCGAGAATTCCCGCGCGCGCCTCGGCCACCAGGGCTGCACCGTCCGGATCGGGCGGATGGGTCGGCAGGCGCGCCAGATAGGACGGCTCCACCGTGGTCTCGTGCAGCCGGTAGCGGGCATCGGGCCAGAAGAACACCGGTTCGATCAGGAAGCCATTGGTGGCCAGCGTGGTCAGCAGATAGCCTGTCAGGATCTGTTTGGCCTCGAAACGCGGCTTCAGGCGGGCGAACAGCCCGTCGATCTGCGCTAGGCACGCGGCGCCGTGGCTGTGGGGTACGATGCCGTGGATCGGCACCCAGCGCTGGCCATCGGGACCCAGCACATTGTTGAGCGGGGTGAAGGGCGCCGCCCGCATTGCCTTGGGTATGGTGTTCTCGATCTCCGACCCGCCTGCCTCGCGCATCAGGGCCCGCAGGTCCGCCATCTTGGCCTCGACTTCGGCACGCGAGCTGCCCTCGGCGATCAGGTGCAAGGTCCAGTCGCCGTCCTCGATGAAGCCGCGCCCGGCCAGCGCCATCTTCGCGCCTTCCTTGATCCCGGCCAGCAGGTTCTTCTGCGAGGTAACCACCGCTGCCAGCGTCTTCGCATCAGCCAGCAGGCTGGCGCGCCGCATCCGGATGCGGGCGAGGCCCGGATCGAAGCCGCACACTTCGCTGGCAAGGCCGCTGCGCCCCGCTGCCGTGCAGGCCGCCGCTGTTGCCGCCAGCGACGGGAACGCGAAGCTGGCCCAGTCCTCGTGCGCGGGCTCCGGGATCAGGCGAAACGTGATCTCGGCCTTCACCCCCAGCGCGCCGCAGTCACCCATGAACAGGCCGGCGAGGTCCGGGCCATAATGCCGGTAGAAGGGCGTGCTGCCCTCGGTGCCCGCCGAGCCGGTGCGCAGCACCGTGCCGTCGGCCAGAACCACGGCGAGGCAGGTCACGCTTTCCGATGTGGTGCCCCAGATCCCCGCGCCAAAGAATGCGTTGAGCTGTGACAGGCCGCCGCCAATGGTGCTGGAGAGGCCCGAGAGCGGGCCCCAGAACGGGGTGCGCAGGCCATGGGGCCTCAGTGCCTCCCGCAGGCTGGCCCAGGTGGCGCCAGCCTCCACCGTCACGGTCATGTCCACCGGATTGACCGCAATCACCCGGTCCATCCGCCGCAGGTCAAGCAGCACGGCACCGGGCCGGTCGCTCACGAAGCCGGCGGTATAGCTCATGCCGCCGCCGCGCGGCACCACGGCCCGTCCGGCCGATGTGGTGGCTGCCACCACCCGCGCCAGCTCGTCGGTCGAGCCGGGGGCAACCACCAGATCCGGCACCGCGCCCCGGGCATAGATGTCCTCGGCCATGCTGGCGCGTGCAGCTGGTTCGGCACTGACGTGGCCTGCACCGACAATCGCGCCAAGGCGCTCGGCAAGGTCGGCAGGGGGGCTGAAGGCGTCGGGCATCGGGTTTGCTCCAGGGGCTAGACGGGTTGGGCGATGCCCAGAAGGGCGGCGGCAAGCAGCAGTGCCCACAGGCACAGGACGATGGGGCGGGCCCGCGACAGGGCCGTGGCGATCACCGCTTCCTCGGCCTCGCCCGCCCGGCCCGCCACCAGTGCGCCGAAGGCGGCGCCAAACGGGCCGAGCAGGAACCGGATCCACAGGCCGCAGCCGATTGCCGCCGCCAGGATCAGCAGCTTGGCTTTCAGGAACACGGGCAGGGGCCCGCTCGGCGCCTGCAGCAGCAGGGCAGAGGCAACCAGCCCCACCAGCACCACCCAGCGCACCATCAGGTCCGCCCGCCGCGCCAGATGCCCCGGCGGCGCATGGCCGAGGTGCAGCCACCAGGTCAGCGCCAGCCAGACCAGGCCGCCAAGCCAGACCGCCACCAGCAGCCCCACCGGCAGCGGCCACCAACCATTCAGGGCCAGCAGGGTGACACCCGTTGGCAGGGCCAGGATCAGGGCGCTGCGCGGTGCCATGTCGAGATGCGCCAGCATCATCCCTGCCATCGCCCGCACCGCCTGTGGCTTCGACCGGTCGGTGAGGATGAACGAGGCATGGAACGCCCCCAGATCACCCCCCAGCCAGTAGACCAGCACCAGCACATGGGCGAGGGTGGCAAGGTCTAGCGCCATCGGCGGCTGGGCTCCGGAAAATGGTATAGTTCTATACCATCTAGCAGGCCGCAGCGTGCTGGCAACCGGTCTGGCCTCGCGCGGTCTGCCATGGCAGGAGGTGTGCCATGGACGAGCAACTCTCCCGCGCTGCCCGCAGGCTCCTGGGCAATGCCAGAGCACGCAAGCTGCTGGCCTGCCTCGAGGGCGCCCAGCCAGGCGCAACCCGGCTTGTCGGTGGCTGCGTGCGCGACGCGCTGATGAACCGGCCGGTGGCCGATGTGGACGCTGCCACCATACTGATGCCCCAGGCGGTGATCGCGGCAGCGACAGGGGCGGGCTACAAGGTGGTGCCCACCGGGATCGAGCATGGCACGGTCACGGTGGTGATCGATGGCGGACCGGTGGAAGTCACCACGCTGCGCCGCGATGTCGCCACGGACGGACGCCGGGCCACGGTGGCCTATACCAACGACTGGGCGGAAGATGCCGCCCGGCGCGATTTCCGGCTGAACAGTCTCTATTGCGACGCGGGCGGTACGATCCATGACCCCACGGGCGTGGGGATTGCCGATGCCCTGGCAGGGCGGATCATCTTTGTCGGCGATCCGGCGACCCGGATCCGCGAGGATGCCCTGCGCATCCTGCGCTTCTTCCGGTTCCAGGCCTGGTACGGATCGGGCGAGCCGGACCGGGCAGCGCTGGCCGCTTGCGCCCAGGGCGCGGCCCTGATGGATGCGCTGTCGGTGGAGCGGGTGTGGAAGGAGCTCAAGCGCCTGCTGGCGGCGCCGGATCCGGGGCCGGCGGTGCAGGCGATGGCAGCCAGCGGCGTGCTGGCGCGGCTGTTGCCGGAGGCGACCGGAACCGGCCTGCTGGCGAGCCTGCTCGACATCGAGACCACCTATTTTCTCGAGACCGATCCAATGCAGCGGCTGATGGCCCTTCTGCCGCGCGACCTGGCGGTTGTCACGGCACTGGCGGCGCGGCTGAAACTGTCGCGGGCCGAGGCGGCGCGGCTGGAGGCCTGGGCCGGGGAGCCGACGCGGCTGGTGTCGTGGCTGAGTGCACGGGCGGTCCGGGCAGGGCTCTACCGGATGGGGCAGGCGCTGTGGCTCGACCGGGTGCGCCTCGCCTGGGCAGCAGACCCCGAGCCGCGCCGGGTGCCGCAGTGGCGGGCGCTGATAGCGCTGGCCAGCGGCTATGTGGCCCCCCAGTTCCCGGTGACCGGCGAGCAGGTGATGGCTGCCGGCGCCCGTCGCGGCCCCGCAGTCGGCACCATCCTCGCGGAGCTTGAAGCCTGGTGGATCGAGACCGACTTCACTGACGACGAGCTGAGTCTCGCCGAACGGCTCAAGGCGCTGGTGCAGGCTCTGGGCTAGGGCCCTGCCTGCCTGCGCCCCGTGCGGCAAGCGGGCAGGGGACCTGCGGTCGAGGACCTCCCGCCGCTGCGATGCCCCGGTTCAGCCTGGCTTCAGACGCGTTGGTGTCCTGCTGTGCAGTGTGGTTGCTGTCCGCCGCGCCATGCCCGAAAACTGCCGCAACCGTCCTGCAAGGACCCGACGATGTCCGAGTTTCAACTTTCGCGCCGCCAGGCCCTGGCTCTGCCCGCAGCTGTCGCGGCGGCATCGCTTCTGCCGCAGGTGGCCCGCGCCCAGGCCCTGACCGGCGCCGCGCGCGATACCGCCATTGCCGATGTGACCCGCGCGGTGAATGCGGTCACGCGCCTGCAGGGGCGCTTCGCGCAGACCGATCCCGACGGCACGGTCGTGACCGGGCAGTTCTGGCTGCAGCGGCCCGGCAAGCTGCGGTTCGAATATGATGCGCCATCGCCGCTGCTGATGGTCTCGGACGGGTCGACCGTGGCCGTGCAGGACCGGCGCCTGAATTCGGTGGACCGGTTCCCGCTGCGCTCGACCCCGCTGTGGTTCCTCCTCAAGGAGCGGGTGGACATTGCCACCGAAGTCACGGTGGCCGAGGCTGTGCGCCGCGATGGCAAGCTCTATCTCACCATGCGCGACCGGGCCCGCGAGGCCGAGGGCCAGCTGACGGTGGTGTTCGAGGAGCGCGACCGCAGTCTTGAGGAATGGACGGTGCGCGACGGCCAGAATCGCTCGACCCGTGTGCGGCTGGTGTCGTCCAGCGTTCCGGCACGGATCGACCCGCGCCTGTTCATCCTGCGCGACCCGCCGTCGCGCCGCCAACGCTGAGCCCGCCATCGCGGCCGGGAAGCTGGGGTCCCATGAGCACTGCCGTCACCACATCGTCCGAAGCCCCGGCCAGCCCGCTGCCGCCTGCGAACCGCCCCGTGGTGGTGATCGCGGCCGGTGGAACAGGCGGCCACATGTTCCCCGCGCGCGCCTTTGCCGATGCCATGGTGGCGCGCGACTATGACATCGTGCTGGTGACCGACCCGCGTGGCCGCCGTTATGCCGACGGGTTTCCGGCCCGCGAAGTGGTGGTGCTGCCGGTGACCAATGCCGAGGAAGGCGGGGTGCTGGGCAAGCTCAAGGCCGGTGCCACGGTGGTGCGTTCGCTGGCGATGGTCGGCCCGGTGTTCAAGCGCATCCAGCCGAAGGCCGTGGTCGGCTTCGGCGGCTATCCGACTTTTCCGGCCCTGCAGGTGGCGGGGAACGACTGCGCCGTGGTGATCCACGAGCAGAATGCGGTGCTGGGCCGGGTGAACCGGCTGTTCCAGCGCAAGGCAGCCGTGGTCGCCTCGGGCTTTGCCCGGCTGGAGGGGCTCGACAGCCGGGTGCGCCACGCGGTGACCGGCAATCCGGTCCGCGCGCCGATCGTGGAAGCCCGCCGCGAACCCTATCCCGACCTGTCGAAGGGCAGCTTCACCATTCTGGTCACCGGCGGCAGCCAGGGTGCGCGCATCCTGGGCGAGACCGTGCCGCGCGCCGTGGCGGCTCTGCCCGAGGCCCTGCGCCAGCGGATCCGCATGGTCCACCAGGTGCGCGAGGAGCAGTGCGACGGCGCCCGTGAAGTCTATGCCGAAGCAGGTGTCGAGGCCGAGGTGTGGCCATTCTTCCAGGACATGGCGGGCCGCCTCGCCGCCTGCCATCTGGTGATCGGCCGTTCGGGTGCCTCCACCGTGTCGGAAACCGCCGTGGTGGGGCGCCCGTCCATCCTGGTGCCGCTGGCCATCGCCACCAATGACCACCAGACCTTCAATGCAAAGGCGCTGGCCGATGCCGGTGCGGCCGATCTGGTGCCCGAAGCCGACTTCTCGGCGGCGCGCCTGACCAGTCTGCTCGAGAACCGCCTCACCGACCCCGAAGGCCTGCGCCGCCGCGCCGCCGCCGCCCGCAACGCCGGCAGGCCCGACGCCGCAGAGGCTCTGGCGGACCTGGTGCTGTCTGCAGTGGCGGACGCCAGCCGGTAGGACCCGCCGCCGCGGCGGCGGTCTTCGACAGCGGTTGTGACCAGGTCAGCTTCCCGGAGCGGGTTCCGGGGCCGGGGCGGAGCCGCGGGTGCTGGCCGGCGAGCGGCCCTGGAAGGGGTTGATGATCCGCTGCAGCCAGGAGCGGCGCTGGCCTTCGGTCTGCGGGCCGGTTTCGGGCGCCGCGCCACGGCTGGTCAGGAGGCGGTAACTGGCTTCGTACCACTCGCTGCCGGGATAGTTGTAGCCCAGCACCGCGCCGACCTTGGTCGCTTCGTCCACCAGGCCCAGCGACAGATAGGCTTCCACCAGCCGGTGCAGGGCCTCGGGCACGTGGGTGGTGGTCTGATAGAGGTCGATCACCCGGCGGAACCGGCCGATGGCGGCCACATGCTCGTCCTGGCGCAGATAGAACCGGCCGATGTCCATTTCCTTGCCGGCCAGCTGGTCGCGCGCCATGTCCATCTTCAGGCGGGCATCGCGGGCGTATTCGGTGGCAGGGAAGCGCTGGACCACTTCATTGAGGGCCGCCAGCGCCAGCTCGGTCATGCGCTGGTCGCGGCCCACGTCCACGATCTGCTCGAAATAGCTCTGGGCGATCAGGTAATAGGCATAGGGGGTGCTGGCATTGCCCGGATAGAGCTGGATGAAGCGCTGGCTGGCGCCGATCGCCTCTTCGTACTTGTTCTGCATGTACTGGGCATAGGCACCCATCAGCAGCGACCGCCGCGCCCACTCCGAATAGGGGTGCTGGCGGTCGACTTCCTCGAAGCCCTGGACGGCCGCAACATAGTTGCCGCGCCCCAGCTGGTCGCGGGCTTCATTGTACAGCTGCTCGACCGGCCGCTCGACATAGACCGGCGCCTGCGCCTCGCGGATCCCGCGATTGGCGCAACCGCCGAGGACCAGCATCACACCAAGGCCCGCGACCAGCGCCAGCCGGGCGGGAGCGGCGTGCAGGCTGGCAGGGCGCAGGCGGGTCGCGCGCGCGGCCGCAGGGCGGGAAAGTGCAGGGCGCAGGGTTGCAGGGCGCAAGGTCACGAGGTCGGCTCTCCGGCCTGGCTCCCCCCGGAAGCCGGCCACCCAAGCTCTCTAGCCGCGCCGCGCCGCGCCGTGAAGATGCCCGCGCAGGTCAGACGGCGGGCATGCAGCCGGGGCCTTTGCCGGTCCTGCCTGCGAAAAATCCGTACAGCGATGACCATTGTGCGGACGCACGCCTTGCCTGTTCGCTCTGCGGACCTATACATGTTCAGCTGTAAACATACACAAACCGACTGGTGTGGTGCCCGAAGGTCCAGATTGGATTGTTCGGACCGGGGTACAGACCGGGGCGCAAGGGGGTTGCGCCTGCATAGCAGTGGGTACCGGCCCGTGGGTCGGAGAGCAGGGGGGCTGCCGTCATGGACAGCAACAACGGCCGGAACCCGGCCCACGCTTCGCGGATCGACCAGCATGTGGGAGAGCGGATCCGTCGCCGCCGCACCCTGCTCGGCTTCACCCAGGAGCAGCTCGGCGAGAGCCTCGCCATCTCCTACCAGCAGATCCAGAAGTACGAGACTGGCGCCAACCGCATCAGCGCCGGACGTTTGTATCAGATCGCCCAGCGGCTCGACGTGCCGGTGAGCCACTTCTTCGAAGGGCTCGATAGCCACGCCGTAGCGGCCTCCACCGGCAGCGGCAGCGGCGCCGCAAACGGCAATGGCAACAATGCGGCCGCCCGCACGACCATCGAACTGGTGCGCAATTTCAACGCCATTCTCGACCCCAGCATCCGCACCGCCATCTCGGCCCTGGTCAAGTCGCTCTCGCTGCAGGGCGAAGCCGGCCGTGACAGCGGCGACGACGCCTCGGCCTTCGGTCAGTATGCCTCCGGCGGCGGCAAACCCGACAGCTGATCGGCGCCAGCGGCCTGATGGATCCTGATCGATCCTGAGTGATTCCGGGCAACCCGATGCCGCCACCTGTCCTGAGCCAGCTCGCTGCCACGGCCGCACAGGTCGGCATCCTCGGATTCGGCGGGCCGGCCGGTCAGATCGCCCTGATGCGGGCGCTGTATGTGGAGCGGCACGGATGGCTCGAGCCTGAGGGGTTCGACCGGGGACTGGGGGTGGTGACCCTGTTGCCGGGCCCCGAGGCGCATCAGCTGGCAACCTGGATTGGCTGGCGCCTGCTGGGTGTGCCGGGGGCGCTGGTATCCGGGGTGCTGTTCGTCCTGCCGGGAGCTGTCGTGATGCTGGGCCTGTCCTGGCTGGTGGCGGCGTTTGGAGGCGTGGGCGCCGTGGGCGGAGCACTGGCGGGAGCGGCCTGCGCCGTGCTGCCGCTGATGGTCCAGGGGTTGATGCGGATCGGGTCTTCCGTGGCCGGCGGCGGCATGACCCTCGCCCTCGCAGTGACTGCTTGCGCGGGACTGCTGACCGGGCTGGTGCTGTTTCCGGTGCTGATCGCGCTGGGGGCACTGGCCGGCAGTCTGCTGCTGAAACCGTCAGCCGGGCCGGGTCCGCCAGCCCGGGATCCCGGCTCCCGGCGCCTGGTCCTGTCACCGCGCCTGATCGGGGTGACAGCGGCCGTGTGGCTGGTACCCCTTGGTCTGGCCAGTCTGTTGCTCGGACCGGACCACGTGCTGGCGCGGATCGGCCAGACCATGAGCACCCTTGCCATGGTGTCCTTCGGGGGCGCCTACGCGCTGCTCGGCTGGCTGGCCCATGTGGCGGTTGAAACCGAGGGCTGGCTGCGAGCAGACCAGATGCTGGCGGGCCTGGCCCTTGCGGAGACGACGCCCGGCCCGGCTGTCCTGGTGACCCAATATGTCGGGTTCCTCGCCGGATGGGGGGCGGGCGGGGCAGGGCTGGCGGTGGCCGGCGCACTGATGGCCAGCTGGTGCATCTTCGTGCCATCGATGCTGTGGGTGTTTGCCTGCGCGCCGCTGGCTGCGCGCCTGCAGGCAATGCCGGGCGTGGCGGGTGCGCTGCAGGGCATCCAGGCAGCCGTCACGGGGATCCTGGCTGCCCTGGTGATCAGCTTTGCAGTCGTGCTTCTGTTCGAGCAGCGCCATGTCGTGCCATTCGGACCGGGCCGGTTGGTGCTGCCAGAGCTCGCAAGTCTGGCGCCCGGTCCGGTGGCGATCACGGTTGCAGCCAGCCTTGCTGCCTGGCGCGGGGTGCATCACGCCTGGATCGTGGTGCTGGCGGCTGCTGCCGGCGTGATCCTGGCAGGCTAGGCGGCGGGAGATCGGGTCTTGTGGTGGCCGGGTCCTTGGCTCACACTGGTGCCATGAAGCCGTCCGCCCTGCCGTCTGCCATTCGTGCGGCCAGCCCAGAGGAAGAGGCGCTGGCGCTGCGCTTCCTGGAGGCGCGGCGCGGGCGCCGGATCCAGCAGCCGCCCCCCACGGTTGCCCGCCTGCTCGAACGCAGGCTCGAGACCGACCCCAAGGCAGCCCGGCGCGCCGGGGCGGCGCTCGCCACCATCAAGCTGCGCTGGCCTGAGATTGCCGGCGAGAAGCTGGCGCGCCTGTGCCAGCCCGAAGCGGTGCGCAAGGACACGCTGGTGCTGCGCACCACATCGGCGGCGGCACCGCTGCTGCAGATGCGGGCCACCGAAATCCTGGGACTGGTGGCCCTGGCCGGCGGGCCGCCCCTGAAGAAGCTGTCGCTGGTAAGGGCCCCTCTGTCGGCCATCGGTACCCCGCCGCCCCGGCGGGCGCCGCGACCGCTCCCGGCGGCCCGGGCCGCCGAACTGGAACGCAAGCTTGAAACCGTCGCGGCGGCACGGTTGAAGGAAGCGGTTCGCGCGCTTGCCACCCTCGCCGGACAGGACTGACCCCCGGACGGGTCCGCCGCGTCGCTGATCCGTCCCCACTGCAGATCATTGCGCCCGCGCAACAGATCGTGCGAATCACCCGAAACTGGCGACCCGGCCCTTGTCCGGCGCCCCTGCAGGAGACCCGCCTCATGTTCTCACGCCGTACTCTGACCCTGGCCGCCGGTGCCGCAACGCTGGCGCTGGCCGGGCTTGGCCTTGGCGCCTGCGAGCAAGGGGCAGGGGGTGCCACGGGCGGCTCCAGCTCCTACGAGCTGCCGAGTGATGTGCCGGTCGGCAGCAAGGACGCCAAGGTCGTGATCGTGGAGTATGCCTCGATCACCTGCCCGCACTGCGCCGCCTTCAACAACACCGTGAAGCCGCAGCTGAAGGCCGAGTATATCGACACCGGCCTCGTGCGCTTCGTGTTCCGCGAGTTTCCCACCCCGCCGGTGGAGCTGGCGATGGCCGGCCACATGCTGGCTTTCTGCGCAGGCCCCGAGAAGCGTGACGCGCTGCTCGACACCCTGTTCCGCCAGCAGATGGAGATCTTCCAGCAGGCCCAGGGACCGGGCGGCCCGCGTTCCGCGCTGTTGCCGATCGCCGCCGCCGCCGGTGTGAACGAGACAGACTTCGATGCCTGCATGGCCAACGAGGACGTGCTGCAGCGCATGCGCGACGTCTACAAGCATGGCGTGGAAGTCGACCGTGTGTCCGGCACGCCGACCCTGTTCATCAATGGCCAGGAGTTCCGGGCCCCCGGTGGACGCGAAATCGCCTTCACTGACCTCAAGCCAGCGGTGGATGCGGCCCTGGCCGCGGCCGGTGTGACGCCGCCGGCGGCCGCCGGTGCAGCCGCGCCTGCTGCGCCCGCCGAGGCGGCACCCGCCGCTCCGGCGGACAAGAAGTAGGTCGCTGGAGGCGATGGCGGCGCCCCGTCTGTCCTGGCCGGATCATCGGCACCGCGCGGCTGGTCTCCGGCTGCCGGCTGCCGTCCGGCCGGATGGGCGCGGGCGGGAGCTGCGGCCATGAAGATCACCGATCTGAAGGTCTCGGGCTTCAAGTCCTTCGTCGATCCGGTGCATCTGCGGATCGAGCCGGGCCTGACCGGCATTGTAGGCCCCAATGGCTGCGGCAAGTCCAACGTGCTCGAGAGCCTGCGCTGGGTGATGGGCGCCACCTCGGCCCGGGCCCTGCGCGGCGGGGAGATGGACGATGTGATCTTCGCCGGGACCGACCGGCGCCCGCAGCGTGACATCGCCGAAGTCCTGATCACGATCGACAATGCCGACGGGCGCGCCCCGGCGCCGTTCGATACCGCCCCGGTGCTGGAAATCTCGCGCCGCATCCGCCGGGCAGCAGGCTCGACGTTCCGGATCAATGGCAAGGAAGTGCGGGCGCGGGATGTGCAGATCCTGTTCGCCGACGCGTCCACCGGCGCCAACTCGCCCTCGCTGGTGCGCCAGGGTCAGGTGTCCGAGCTGATCAATGCCAAGCCCGAGAACCGGCGGCGGATCCTGGAAGAGGCCGCCGGGATCGCCGGCCTCTATGCCCGCCGCCACGAGGCCGAACTCAAGCTGCGCGGCGCCGAGACCAACCTCGAGCGGCTCGACCATATCCTGATCCACATGGACGAGCAGCTCGCCACCTTGCGCAAGCAGGCCAAGCAGGCAGCCCGCTACCGGGTGCTGGCCGACGAGATCCGCGGGCTGGAGGCGTTCCTGCTGGCCGCGCGTCTGGCTGCTGCGCAGGCGGGTGAGGCCGAGGCGCGGGCTGCGGTGGATGCAGCCGGCCGGGCGCTGGCCGATGCCACCATCGCCGCCGAACAGGCCCGCAAGGCGGTGGACGGCGCGGAGGCGGCGGTGGAGCCCGCCCGGCTCGAACAGTCCGCCGCCGACATGATCATGCGCCGCCTCGATGGCCAGCGCATGGACCTCGACCGCCAGCTGGCGGCCGCACGCGAAGCTGTCAGCGCCGCTGAAGCCGACCTGCGCCGCATCGCCACCGACATGGGGCGCGAGGACACGCTCAAGGCCGATGCCCAGATCCAGATCGAGCGGCTGACCGCAGAACTGGCCGGGCTCCCGCAGGACGGCGGCCATCACGAGGCGATCGCCGCTGCCCGGGCCGAGGCCGAGCGGCTGGATGCCGCCCGCGCCGGGGCCGAGGCCGCCCTGACGGCCGCCCTGTCGCAGCAGGCGGCGCGCGAGGCCGAGGTGCGCGGCGCCCGCCGTGCGCTGGATGAGGCCGCTGCCCAGTCGCTGCGCCGCAACCAGATCCTGACCCAGCGCGAAGCCGAGGAGGCCCGCCAGCGGGCGGCCCTTCCGGCCTCCACCCAGATCGAGGCGCTGGGCGCCAGGGTGGCCGCCGCCACCACGGCAGCCGAACAGGCCGCCAGTGCCGCCGACACCGCCGAGAAGGAAGCCGACCGGCTGTCGGCTGCCGAGCAGGAGGCCCGCGAGGCCGCCCGCACCGCACAGGCCGCGCTCGACCGTCTGAAGAGCGAGATTTCGGGCCTGGAGGCGCTCAGCCGCCAGGGCCCCAAGGCCGCCGCCGGTGTGCCACTGGCGCTGGACCGCACCCGGCCCGCGCCGGGGTACGAGCGGGCGCTGGCGGCGGCTCTGGGCGAAGATATCGAGGCCGCGCTCGACCGGTCGGCGCCGTCGGCCTGGACCGGCCGGGCCGGGCAGGATTTCAGCTGGCCGCCGGGCGTGAGCCCGCTCGCGCCCCATGTGGAAGCACCGCCGGAGCTGGCCGGCCGGCTGTCGTCGATCGGTGTGGCCGATGAGGCGGTGTTTGCGCAGCTGGGCGAGCTGCCGGCTGGCATGCGGGTGGTGACGCTGGCGGGCGACCTGCGGCGCTGGGACGGGTTCGTGCGCCGCAAGGAGGCGGTGTCGCGGGCAGCGGTGCTGCTGGAGCAGCGCAACCGGCTGGAGGCCCTGCGCCGCGACCTGCCGCAGGCCGAGGCGGCGCAGGCCACTACGGCGAAGGCCTCTGCCGAGGCACGAGCCGCGGCCGATGGTGCACGGGCCCGGGCCCGCGCCCTGCGCGGCGAGGCACCGCGTGCCTTTGCCGGCCTGTCCCAGGCCCGCGAGGAGCTGTCGCGCGCCGAAGCGGCACAGGCCCGGGCGCAGAGCGCTGTCGAACAGGCTGCCGCTGCCGCTGCCGAAGCCAGGGCCGAGGCCACTGCGGCAGCCGAGGCCGTCGCCGCTGCCACAAAGGCCCATCAGGCGCTGGCCGACCAGATCGCCGCCGCCGATACAGCCAGCCTCACGGCCCTTGAGCAAGCCGCAGGCGCGGCCCGCAGCGCCGCTGCCGGGGCGCGGGGCGAGCTGGCCCGGCTGGTGCGGGCCGAAGCCGACGAGACCGCCCGCCGCCGCCAGCTGGCGGATGACGTCCAGCGCTGGGGTGCCCGCGCCGCCGATGCCTCTGCCCGGATCGAGGCGCTGGAGGCCGAGCGGTTCCAGGCCGAGACCCGGCGCTCGGGCGCCCAGGCGCTGCCGGGCCAGATCGAGGACCGCCGCCGGGCCCTGATGGGTGAGGCGCCGCGCGCCGAAGCCCGCAAGCGCGCTGCCGATGACGCGCTGGCGGCAGCTGAAACCGCGGTGCGCGCGGCCCGCGACCAGGCGCGCGAGTCCGACAATGCCCTGGGCAGTGCCCGGGAGGCCAGGGCCGGGTCGGAGGTGCGGGCCGAAGCCGCCAGCGCACGCCTGGCCGATGTGCTGGCCGAGATCACCCGCACGCTGGACTGCGCGCCCGACGAACTGGACCGCCGCGCCCGTGCCGGCCTCGGCGACGCCTGGGAGCGCACCACGCAGGACGGCGCCGAGCGCCAGCTCGCCCGCGCCCTGCGCGACCGCGAGACCCTGGGCGGGGTCAATCTCACCGCCGACGAACAGGCCGCCGAGCAGGAAGAGCGGGTCGAGGCTCTCAAGGCCGAGCGCGAGGATCTGACACAGGCCATCGCGCGCCTGCGCGGCGCTGTCGACGAAATCAATGCCGAGGGCCGCGAGCGGCTGGTAGCGGCCTTCGATGTGGTGCACGGCCATTTCCGGGTGCTGTTCGAGACCCTGTTCGATGGCGGCACCGCGGAGCTGCGCCTGACCGAGAGCGACGATCCGCTGGGCGGGGGCCTTGAGGTCTATGCCTGTCCGCCGGGCAAGAAGCTGCAGTCCATGAGCCTGATGAGCGGGGGCGAGCAGGCCCTGACCGCCACGGCGCTGATCTTCGCGGTGTTCCTGTCGAACCCGGCGCCGATCTGCGTGCTGGACGAAGTGGATGCGCCGCTCGATGACAGCAATGTCGACCGCTACTGCCGGATGCTGGCGGAGATGCGGCGCCGCACCGACACCCGCTTCCTGGTGATCACCCACCATCCGATCACCATGGCCCGGATGGACCGCCTGTTCGGCGTCACCATGGCCGAGCGCGGGGTCTCGCAGCTGGTGGCGGTGGACCTCTCCCGCGCCGAACAGCTGATCGCAGCCGAGTAGGGCGGCGCGTCCTGAGGGCAGGACCTCTGCGGATGGTCCGGGGCTTGGGCGGACAACCTTTCATGCCACCATGCCGGAGCTCGCCCCAGGCTGTACCGGTCTTCTTGCGAACCGGGCTTGTGGTCACAGCACTGTGATGAAACCCTGACCCAACTGTCGCCTGCGCCCGATAGCGCCCCTCCCGCATCCGTATCGCGGAGGGGGACAGGTCATGGGCAAGCAAGCGGGCAAGCGGTCGTTCTGGGCGGCCTCGGCCGCAGTCACGGCGATCGCCAGCGGGTTCCACGTCCAGCCTGCGGCAGCGCAGGCAGCAACCGGACAGCCGGTGGCAGCAGAAGCGGTCGCAGCCGAAGCCAGCGCGCCCGATACGGTGGTGGTGACCGGCTCGCGCATCCGCCGGGCCAATGTCGAATCGGTCGTGCCGGTCACTGTGATCGACCAGAGCGCCATGGAAGTGCGCGGCGCGCGCCTGCCCTCGGAACTGCTGACCTCGCTGCCATCGGTAGCCAGCCTGCCGGAGAACGAGACGCGGCTCGGCTCGTCCGGTGCGCGGGGCGACAACGCCAACCTCAATCTGCGCAACATGGGTGCGACCGCGACCCTGGTGCTGATCAACGGGCGCCGGATGGCGATTAATCCGTTCACCGCCGGCCTGTCGCAGGCCGTCAACATCAACCAGCTGCCCACCGAAGGGA
The DNA here is from genome assembly GCA_027484265.1 of Alphaproteobacteria bacterium. Classification (GTDB taxonomy): domain Bacteria; phylum Pseudomonadota; class Alphaproteobacteria; order Caulobacterales; family Aquidulcibacteraceae; genus JAIXTH01. Next base: position 3,625 of record JAIXTH010000302.1, on the reverse strand, counting down.
TCGAACGGATCGAGGTGCTGCGCGATGGCGCTTCATCGGTCTATGGCTCGGACGCGGTCGGCGGCGTCATCAACTACATCCTCAGGCGGGATTTCCAGGGCTTCGAGGCGGTGGTGCGCTATGGCATGCCCGAAGCCGGAGGCGGCGAGAGCCTGCAGGTGGCGGCCACTTTCGGGACCTCCTTTGCCGGTGACCGTGGCCGGCTGTTCGGGACGGTCGAGTGGCTGAACCGCGATGCGACCTTGCTCACCGAGCGTGACTTCAGCCGCAGCTCCTTGAACACAGACCGGGCACCGGCGCCGTTCGATGCCCTGGGCGGTCCGTTTGACGGTCGCTCGGCACGCGGCTTCTGGCCGACCTTCCGGGTGGGGACATCGACAGCCAACACCTTCTTCCGCCCGGTCAATGGCACGCCCGCGCTCACCACGGCGGCACCATCGCGGGCCACCAACCCGGAGTTCTTTCTGGACCTGAACGAGTTCGGATTTGCCGCGCCGCGCACGGCACGCGGCAATCTGTTCACCACCCTGGAATTCGACCTGAACGACAGCCTGACGGCTTTCGCCGAGTTCGGTTACTATACCGCCACGTCCACCATGCGCCGCCAGCCACTGGCCCTGAATGCGCCGACGTCCGACCGACTGATGGTGATGCCGGTGGACAGCCCGTTCAATCCCTATGGTGCGCGTTTCTTCCATCCCACCGGCGCGCCCAATACCGATGGCACCCCGCGCCTGACCGGCACGCCCCGCACAGTCAGCTTCACCCAGATGACGATCCGCGATCTGGCCGCCGAGGAGATCGAGACCAAGGCTGACGTCTACAGGGTCGTGGCCGGGCTGCGGGGCCGGTTCGGCAGCAGCTGGGAGTGGGAGACCTCGCTGTTCTACAATGAGGTCAGCGGCACCGACGACGCTTTCCCCGACGTGCGCGAGAGCCTGCTGCAGGCGGCCATCGGCCGCACGGACACCAACGCCTACAACCCGTTCGGCTATACGTTCCGGATCGTGGGCGGGGCGGTGGTGGCTGACCAGCCCTATGTGAACCCGCAGGCGGTGGTGAACAGCTTTGCCGCTGTCTATTCCCGCAGCGCCCGCAGCTCGATTGCCAGTGCGGATCTGCGCCTGACCGGTGATCTGTTCACGGTCTGGGACATCACCGTGAAAGGTGCCTTCGGCCTCGAATACCGCCAGGAAGAGCTCGAGGACCTGCGCCCTCCGTTCAGCGGCGAGAATCCGGTCTCGTCCGGCCTTGATCCGCTCAACAACGACTTCCTGCTGCACCCGCCGCGCCCGGACGTGCTGGGCGACCGGGACGTCGCCAGCGCCTATGTGGAAATGGTGGTGCCGCTGGTCTCGCCCGAGCAGGCGATCCCGTTGGTGGACAGTCTTGAACTGACCGCTTCGGCCCGGTTCGAGGACTACAGCGACTTCGGGTCCACCACCAAGCCCAAGGTCGGCGTCAACTGGCGGCCGGTTCCCTGGCTGATGGTGCGCGGCTCCTACAATGAGGGCTTCATGGCGCCGAGCCTTGCCGCGCTCTACACCAGTCCGCGCTGGAGCATCACGGCGGGCGCAGGCGACATCGATGCCTACCGCAATCCCTTCCTGAACGAAGGGCCCTATGTGAAGCGGACCTATTTCGGCGGCAATCCGAACCTGAAGGCCCAGGAATCGGAAGGTCTGACCTATGGCTTCGTGATCGATGTGCCGGGTGTCCGGGGGCTCAGCCTGACGGTGGATGCCTGGCAGATCGACCGCAGCAATCTGCTCGGCCAGCGCAGCACGGCCCAGATCGATGCCAGCGATACCGCCCTCCTGCTGGCCTACACCCGCGCGCAGATCGCCGCAGGCGTGCCGGTGAACCAGATCGATATCGGCAGCGGCGCGACCTACAAGGGCGATCCGGATGTCGAGCGTTTCCCCCTCACACCGGAAGACCGCGCCGCTTTCGCCGCCTGGAATGCCGCCAATCCCGGCAATCCGGCCGCACCGGCCGGCCGGATCTTCGCCCGCTACCAGCCATTCCTGAACCTGTCGTCCAGCGAGCATGCGGGCATCGACTTCGGTGTCCGCTATGTCCTGCCGGCCCAGTCCTGGGGCCGGCTGCGGGTGACGTCGGACTGGAGCTATCTGTCCACATCCCGCAGCGTGCTGGCAGCGGCCAATGTGGCGCCGGTCGAGAATGATGGTCTGTATGACAGCGGGGCCGCCAAATGGCGCGGAACAACCAATATCAGCTGGGACAATGGTCCCTGGAATGCCGGCATCGGCATCTATTATGTCGGCAAGACCCATGATTCAGGGGCCACCACCACGCAGGCGGTCTATGAGAGCCTGGGGAGCCCATCCTACATCGAGCCGTTCTTCACCGGCGGGCGCACGCTCTATCGCCTGGTGATCGATCCGGTGATCACCTACAATGTTTCAGTCGGCTACCGGTTCGGACCCGACGCACCGGCCTGGGTGGGTGACACGCGGGTGCGGTTCTCGGTGGCCAATCTCACCGACGAGGAACCGCCGCTGGCCTCGGGCGCCTTTGGCTATGACCCGGGGGTCAGCCAGACGCTGCTCAACGGGCGCACCTGGACCCTCGAGATCGCGAGGCGCTTCTGATGGGACCCGATCCGACCCGGCGCACCTTGCTGCGTGATGTGGCGCTCGCCGCGCCACTCATGGCCCTGCCGCCTCTGTCCGCCCGGGCGCAGGCACAACAGGCCGCGCCGCCCGTCCTGACCGCCACCGAACTTGGTCGCTGGCAGGTGCCCGAGGCCAACCAGGCCGCCGCAGTCGATGCTACCCACTTCTATGGCATCGGCAACCGCACCATCGTGAAGCACCGCAAGAGCGACGGGGTGCGGGTCGGGATGTGGGCCGGTCCGGCTGACGGGCCGATCGTGCATTTCAATGCCGGCTACGTCACGCAGCGGCGCCTCGTGCTGGCCCATTCCAACTTCCCTCAGCTGCCGATGGCCAGCTCGCTGGAGACGTTCGATACCGGCACGATGCAGCCTGTTGCCACGCTCAGCCTCGGCATCCGCCTCGGCTCGCTCACCTGGGCGGTGCGGCACCGGGGGTTCTGGTGGGCCTGCTTCGCCAATTACAATGATGCGGGAACCACGCCCGGGTTTGACCAGCGCTGGACCTATTTCGGCCAGTTCGACGACACTTGGCAGCTGCTGCAGTCCTGGCTGTTCCCGCCATCGGTGGTGGCGACCTGGGGGCGCAGTTCCTGCTCTGGCGGAGACTGGGGGCCGGATGGCCTGCTCTATGTGACCGGTCACGATGCGCCCGAACTGTATGTGCTGCGTCTGCCCCGGCAGGGGGTGGTGCTGGAGCATGTCACGACGATTGCCACACCCATCGAGGGCCAGGCCTGGGCCTGGGACCGCAGCGTGCGCGGTGGCCGTGTCATCTATGGGATCAGCCGCCGCCAGCGCGAAGTGGTGGCAGCCCGCATTCCGGCCCTGCCAGCCTGACAGGGACACGGTTGATGGCAGGCACTTGCGTGCCTGCCCCCCGCGCGACCGTCTCCAATGCGAAAGGCCCGGGCAACGCCCGGGCCTTTGCATGTCACCTTCAGGAGGCGGAGCCTTCTGGAGGCGGGATCCGGTTACTCGCGGTCG
>JAIXTH010000192.1 GCA_027484265.1 Alphaproteobacteria bacterium | reverse complement strand
CGTCGTGGATAACGGCGACGGCGATAGCGATGGCGGCTCTGGCGTCGACCTGTCGGCCGAACCGACCTTCGGAACCCTCAATCTGGCGGCCGGATTCACCCCGGACCCCCAGATGGTGGAGTTGCTGTCGGGTGGCGGCAACGACATCTCGACTGTGGCCAGCGGCTGCGTCGGCTGGGCGGCATCTGCGCCGGACGTACGTCTGAACTATGAGGCAGGGGACCTCCCGCTGGCCTTCCTGGCCACTGGCGAGGGTGACGTTGCGCTGGCTGTGAACCTGCCGGATGGCAGCTGGGTCTGCGACGATGATTCCGGCGGCGACCTCGATCCGCTGGTCGTGCTGTCGAGCCCGCAGTCGGGCCAGTACGACATCTTCGTCACCACCGTTGGCGCGACGCCGGAGAACCTTCCGGCGGTGCTGGCCATCACCGAGACAATCCCAGGCAACTGAGGCTGGCAAGGACCGGAGCGGATCCACTGGATCAACAGGAGCTGCCATGATCCGCCGCTTCTATCTCGACCGCCCGCACGGGCAGATGCATGGCCGCATCTGCCCGGCACCGGGTCAGCCCTGGCTGACCCTGCTGCATCAGAGCCCCAGCGCCTCGGCGATGTACGAGCCGCTGATGCAGGCACTGGCCGGGCGCCATGCGATGCTGGCGCCGGACAATCCCGGCTTTGGTGGCAGTGATCCCTGGCCCGGCGCGTTGAGCGTGGACCTGCTGGCCGACGAGGTGATTGCCGCGCTGGATGCCCATGGCATCGGCCGCACCGCCGTGTTCGGTCATCATACAGGCGCGGCGGTGGCCGCCAATCTGGCCGTGCGCCATCCGCAGCGGGTGAGCGCCGTGATCCTGAGCGGGCCCCCTGCCCTCCCCCCGGAACAGCGTGCTGCCCTGCCCGCCCTGGCACCGGTGGCCGAGCCTGTGGCCGATGGCAGCCATTTCTCAGCCCTCTGGTCCAAGCTGCGCAGCAAGGAGACCGAGGCGCCACCCGCGCTTTCCACGCGGGAGGTTGCCCTCGCCATGGCGGCGCGTGCCAGCACCCGCAGCGCCTATCAGGCTGTGGCCGACGAGGATTTTCTCGCCCGCCTGGCCGCCATTACCCAACCCGTGCTGATGTTCACCGGCGACCGCGATAGCCTGGCCTATGCGCTACCCCTTGCACAGGCGGTCGCGCCCAATGCGCAGTCGATGGAACTGGCCGATGCCGGTGGATATGTCTGCGAGATGCGTCCGCAGCTGGTCGCCGGGCTCATCACCCGTTTCCTGACCGCGAAGCAGCCCTGACGGGCGCCACAAGCCGCGAGATTGTGGTGGCGCAGTCGATCACGCCCGCCTAAGACAGCCCAACAACGATCACGAACCCGGGAGGCGACGCCATGACCACCACTCAACAAACCCCACTTGGCTCGGGTTTTGGCGCACGCACCGCAGCGCACGATGTGCTGGCAGGGATCGACCTGACCGGCCGGAACGTGGTTGTCACAGGCGGGGCCAGCGGGATTGGTCTTGAGACCGTCCGCGCTCTGGCCGGTGCGGGAGCGGCAGTGACTGTGGCTGTCCGTCGGCCGGATGCAGCAGCCGAGGCGCTCGCATCGGTGGGTGGCCTGGTGTCGATCGCGTCCATGGACCTGCAGGACCAGTCCTCGATCGATGCCTTCGCCGACAGCTATGTCAGCAGCCACGGTGTGTTGCATGTGTTGATCAACAATGCCGCCATCATGGCCTGCCCGCTGACGCGGGACGCAGAAGGTCGCGAGGCGCAGTTCTCGGCCAATCATCTGGGGCACTTCCGGCTGGCCGGTCGGCTGTGGCCGGCGCTGGCCGCGGCTGGCGGGGCGCGGGTGGTGGCGCTGTCCTCCATCGGACACCGGATCTCCCCCGTGGATCTCGACGACCCGCATTTCGAGCGCCAGCCCTATGACAAGTGGGTGGCCTATGGCCGGGCCAAGGCTGCCAATGCGCTGTTTGCCGTGGGCCTGGACGCGCGCGGGCAGGGGGCAGGGGTACGGGCTTTCTCGGTGCATCCCGGCGGCATCATGACCAACCTCCAGCGCCACCTGCCGATCGAAGAGCAGCGGGCCATGGGCTGGATTGACGAGAACGGGGTGGTGAACCCGATGTTCAAGACGCCGGAGCAAGGCGCCGCGACCTCGGTGTGGGCTGCAACAAGTCCGCAGCTTCAGGGCCTTGGCGGTCTCTATTGTGAAGACTGCGACGTGGCGGCCCTGTGGCAGGAGGGCATGCCGCAGTGGGGCGGCGTGCGGGCCCACGCCGTTGATCCCGCTTTGTCGGATCGCTTGTGGGAGCTCTCAGAAGTACAGACCGGAACCAATTATTCCTTTTGATGGGTGATTGCCATGGGGCGGATAGACCCCAGAGACTGTATGGACGGGAACAGGTCATGAACATATACCGTTGACTCTACCTCCGGAACACGCGGCAGGGGAGACGGGTATGGACAGGATTGATCGGCGGCTGATGGCCGCATGTCTGGGGCTGTGCGCGCTGGGCAGTCCCTTGGTGTTCGCCGGCGTGGCTGGCGCCAATGGCGCATTCGAGGCTGGAGAGCGCGGCAGGGTGGCCAGCGTGGAGGATGGCGACAGCCTGACTCTTGTTGGCGGCCAGGTCGTCCGCCTGGCCCAGATCGAGGCGCCCCGCATCCGGGACGGTGATCCGGCCGGGCCGCAGGCGCGGGCTGCATTGCAGGGTCTTGTCGGGTCCGGAACAGTCGAGCTGCGCTATGGCGGCCTGAGGCGCGACCGGCGGGGCAGGGCGCTGGCGCAGGTCTTTGCGGCCCGGCAGGGTGGTGAGGCCTGGGTTCAGGAGGAGCTGCTGCGGGCCGGGATGGCGCGGGTGCATACCTATGCCGACAACCGGCGCGACGTGCCGCGCCTGTGGGCGGCTGAGCGCGAAGCGCGGCGGGCAGGGCGGGGGATCTGGGCCATGCCGGCCTATCAGGTTCGATTTGCCACGCCAGAGGCCCTGTCGGGCGCCATCCGGACCTTTGTCCTGATGGAGGGAACAGTAACGGCTGTAGAGCGGCGCGGAACTGTCATCCTGGTTGGCTTTGGCGAGGATCGGGCGACCGATGTAACTGCCGTGGTACCCGAGACGGCCCTGCCACTGTGGCAGGGTGGCGAGGCCGCAATCACCGCGCTGCGGGGACGGGCGATCCGGGTGCGCGGCTATGTGCGGATGGATCGCGGGCCTTCGGTCTGGGTGGACCACCCCGAACAGATCGAGTTCATCCGGCCAGTTACCAGCACGCCGCGATGAGGGGCGCAGCCGCCTGCGCGGGCGGACTGGGATTGTGACGGCCCGGGCGGGATCCCTGGCCTGCAGGACGTCGGCTCAGTGGGCGCGGCCTTCCTGGACCACCCGGCGCGCAATCTGCTCCTTGAGCTCTTCCAGCCGCGCGGTCATCTGTTCGAGGGTTTCCTCGGCATCCGGTGCAGTGGCAGGTCGCGCAGCCGCTGGCCGGGTGTCAGTTTCCGAGGCAAGGCCGGGTACAAACGCGGAGAATGCCTTCAGCGTGCTGCCGAACAGGTCGATGTTGGCTGCGACCGAGCGCTGCACCAGGTCGGTGAAAGGCGCGGCTTGTGGCGCGGCAGCCTGGAGGCCGGTCATCCAGCGCGCATGGCCCTCCTGAAAGGCCCGCATGCTCTGCTCGAGATAGGATGGCAGCATGGCGCGCGAGGCATCGCCATAGGTGCTGATCAGGTCGCGCAGAAACGGAATCGGCAGAACCGCCCCATCCTGTGCCTCGGCATCGACAATGATCTGGGTGAGGATCGAGCGGGTGATGTCCTCGCCGGTGCGGGCGTCCACGACGACGAAGTCCTGTCCCGCCCTCACCATCGCGGCCACGTCTGCCAGCGTGATATAGGTGCTGGTGGCCATGTTGTAGAGCCGCCGATTGGCGTATTTCTTGATGGTGATAGCGTCGGACATGGCCTTGTGTGCTCCTGGGCCCGCGCGGCAGGGGACGGATGGATCTGGTGCTTCTGGCGACCGGCGCTGTTCTAGCGCGGGCTCATCAAGCGGCGGCAGACATCATCCAGCTGCTCGAGGGTGCGATAGCTGATCAGAAGGGCGCCCGAGGTGGGGCTGGTGAGGCGCATCGCCACGTCCAGACCCAAGGCTTCGCTGAGGTCGCTGGCAAGGGCTGCTGCATCGGCATCGTCCTCGGTCTGGGCGCCCGCGCGGCGTGCCCGCCCGGACCCGGCCGGGTCCGCCGGCGTCGTGCGCTTGGACACCAGCCTTTCGGTTTCGCGGACCGAGAGCCCCCGGGCCACGATCTCGCGCGCCAGGTCTGTCGGATCGGGGGCCGTCAGGATGGCACGGGCATGGCCCGCCGAGATCCGGCCATCGCGCACCATATCCTTGACCGGATCTGGCAGCGCCAGAAGCCGCATCATGTTGGCGATATGGGCCCGGCTCTTGCCAACGGCCTTGGCGACGGCGTCCTGTGTCCGTGCAAACCGCTCCCGCAAGCTCTCATAGGCCAGTGCCTCTTCGAGCGGATTGAGATCGGCCCGCTGCAGGTTCTCGACAATCGCCAGCTCCAGCGTGCCAAGCTCGTCGAGCTCGCGCACCAGCGCCGGAATCGCGTGCAGGCCCGCAGCCTGCGCGGCGCGCCAGCGACGCTCGCCCGCAACCAGGATATAGCGGCCCGCTGCCTCCGGATCGGGCCGCAGCAGAACGGGCTGGATCACGCCATGCTGGCGAATCGAATCCGCCAGCGCGTCCAGCTGTTCAGGATCGAAGTCCTTGCGCGGCTGGCTGGCATTGCGCCGGATCAGATCGAGGGGGACCTCCGTAGCGCCCGGGACGGCCGGCGCACCGGTGGCAGCAGAAGATTGCGTGTCCGGCGCAGCCGGCAGATCGCCCATCAGGGCAGCCAGACCACGGCCAAGGCCGCGGGTGCGCGGGGATTGGGTCTCGTCAACACTCATGCAGGTACAGCCCGTTCACGTTGGATCAATTCGCTGGCCAGTCGGATATAGGCCTGGCTTCCAGCCGACTTGTAGTCATAGATCAGCGCCGGCTTGCCGAACGACGGCGCCTCCGACACCCGGACATTGCGCGGAATCACAGTGGTGTAGACCGTGGTGCCGAAATGCGTCCGCACATCCTGCGCCACCTGTTCGGACAGGCGGTTGCGGCCGTCATACATGGTCAGAACCACGCCCTGAATGTGCAGACGGGGGTTCAGCGACGCGCGCACCATCTCGACCGTCCGCAGCAGCTGCGACAGGCCCTCCAGAGCAAAGAACTCGCACTGCAGCGGCACGATCAGCGCATCAGCGGCGGTCATGGCATTGATCGTCACCACATTCAGCGACGGGGGACAGTCGATCAGGATATAGGTCCAGGGCAGCCTGCCATCCGGTCCGCGCGAGCGGGTCAGCGCGGATTTCAGACGGAAGGCACGATCCGGAACGCTGGCAAATTCGATTTCGAGCCCGGCCAGGTCCACACTGCCCGGCGCCACGGACAGGTTGGGAACCGCCACCGGAACCGCCACATCCGCAAGGCCGGCCTCGCCGGCCAGCACGTCATACATCGTGCGCTGCCGGGCCGAAGCCCGCACGCCAAGCCCGGTCGAGGCGTTGCCCTGCGGGTCGACATCCAGGATCAGCACCCGCTCGCCCACGGCCGCCAGCGCGGTACCCAGATTGATGGTGGTCGTGGTCTTGCCGACGCCGCCCTTCTGATTGGCGACCGCCAGAATCCTTGTACCGCCGAAGGTCAGGCTGTCAGACACGGGTCAGTTCCTTGATTTCCACGATACAGCCGCGCGGATCGCTCTGGCTTGGCGCCACCATCGCCTCGAAACGCCACGCTGTCGAGGCCTCGACCACCTCACTCTGCAAGTCTTCCCCCTTCAACAGCACCAGACGGGCCCCCAATGCCACCCATGGCGCGGCAACGGGCAGGAGGCGCTCCAGCGGGGCAAAGGCACGGGCGGTAAAGACATCCCGGCGATCGGCCGCGACCTGCTCGACCCTGCAGTCGTGGATCGTCACGGGCGCCGCCAGCAAGCGGGCCGCTTCCCGCAGAAACGCGCACCGCTTCTGACTGGGCTCCACCAACGCGACATGCGCCCCAGCCCGGCCTGCCAGCAGCGCCGCGATCACCAGGCCCGGAAACCCGGCCCCCGTCCCCACATCCACCCATCGCAGCGCCTGGGGGCCAGCGAAATCCAGCAGCTGTGCGCTGTCCAGCACATGCCGCTCCCAGAACCGGTCCACTGTGGAGCTACCGACCAGATTGATCCGGGGGGCCCATTTCGCCAGGAGCTGACGGTAGTCCTCAAGCCGTGCCAATGTTTCACGTGAAACACTCAGTCGGCCCAGAAACGTGGTCCAGTCGGCCCCAGTGAATGACACTTCACGCACTGGCCTTCAGCGCCTTCGTCCGCTTCAGATGGCCCAGAAGCATGGTGATGGCCGCCGCCGTGACGCCTTCAATCCGCGCCGCCTGTCCGATCGTGGCCGGCCGCACCGCCTCCAGCTTGCCGCGTACCTCGTTCGAGAGGCCGCCCACGGCCGCATAGTCGAGGTCGGCGGGCAGCCGCAGCCCCTCGTCCCGGCGGAAGGCCACAATGTCGGCCTCCTGACGGTCGAGGTAGCCGGCATAGATGGCATCCACCTCGACCTGTTCCCGGGCGTCCGGTGCCAGGTCATTCAGCTGCGGAAAGTGAGCCGTCAGCGCTGCAAATCCGATCTGGGGATGGGCGATCAGCTCGAGCAGGCTGCGGCGGCGCCCATCCTGATTCACGGGCAGTCCCATCCGCGCGGCCTCGCTGGGCGACACCAGAATGCCCCCCACCAATGACCGGGCCGCCACAACCCGCTCCATCTTGGCGGCAAATGCCGCGCCGCGCACCGCCCCCACCAGACCCAGCTCCTGCCCCAGCGGGGTGAGACGCTGGTCGGCATTGTCGGCCCGCAGCGTCAGCCGATACTCGGCGCGGGAGGTGAACATGCGATAGGGCTCGGTGACGCCGCGCGTCACCAGGTCATCGATCAGAACCCCGATATAGGAGGAGGCGCGCCCGAAAACGGCTTCATCCTGGGCGCCGGCGTGGCGTGCAGCATTCAGCCCGGCCACCAGCCCCTGGGCTGCCGCCTCTTCATAGCCGGTGGTGCCGTTGATCTGCCCGGCCAGCCACAAACCGGGCATGGCCCGCACCTGAAGCCCTGCCGACAGCTCGCGCGGATCAACATAATCATACTCGATCGCATAGGCCCAGCGCAGCACCCGCACCCGCTCGAGCCCGGGAATCGTGCGGACAAAGGCGTCCTGGATCTCCTCCGGAAACGAGGTCGAGATGCCATTGGGATAGACCGTGGTATCGTCCAGCCCCTCCGGCTCGAGAAAGATCTGGTGTCGCTCCTTGTCGGCAAACCGGACGATCTTGTCCTCGATCGAGGGGCAGTAACGCGGCCCCTGGCCGGAGATGGCGCCGCCATAGACCGCCGAGCGATGCAGGTTCTCGCGAATGATGGCGTGGGTGGCGGGTGTGGTGCTGGTGATCCAGCAGGGCACCTGCGGCGTGGTGATCGCCTCGGTCAGGAACGAGAACGGCACCGGGTCGGCATCGCCCGGCTGAGCCTCGCAGGCACTATAGTCGATGGTGCTGCCGTCCAGGCGGGCCGGTGTCCCGGTCTTGAGCCGCCCCATCCGCAGGCCGAGGCCCGCCAGCGTGTGCGCCAGCCCGACAGAGGGCGCCTCGCCATAACGCCCCGCCGCCCAGCGCTTCTCGCCCAGATGAATCTCGCCCCGCAGGAACGTGCCGGTTGTCAGGACAACAGCGCCGCAGCGCAGCTCGCGGCCGTCACCCAGCCGTACGCCGATGCAACGGCCACCGTCGACGATCAGGTCCTCGGCGGCACCTGCCACAATCTCCAGGCCAGGCTGGGCTGCCAGCAACCCCTGCATCGCCTGCCGGTACAGCTTGCGATCCGACTGCGCCCGCGGCCCGCGCACAGCCGGCCCCTTGGAGCGGTTCAGCAGCCGGAACTGGATCCCGGCGGCATCGGCCGCGCGTGCCATCACCCCATCCAGCGCATCGATCTCGCGCACCAGATGACCCTTGCCCAGGCCGCCAATCGCCGGATTGCACGACATTTCTCCGATGGTCGCCGGATCATGGGTCAGCAGGACCGTGCGCGCGCCTGCGCGCGCCGCCGCAGCGGCCGCCTCGCAGCCAGCGTGGCCGCCGCCAATCACGATCACGTCGCACGCCGTCGTCATGGCGCACCTCTCTCCACAGGCTGGTCAGGAAGACGCCACCCTAGCAGATCGGTGACAGGGCGTCGAGGCCGACGGCGCGGGCGCAGCCACTACCGCACCCGTTGTTTCACGTGAAACGCAAATCTACTTTCCGATGCAGAAACTCGAAAACACCTGATCGAGAATGTCCTCGACATCAACCCGCCCGGCAATTCGCCCCACAGCCCGTGCGGCAAGCCGCAGATCCTCAGCCGCCAGCTCGGGCGCCGCCGCCGGCGCAACCAGGGCGCGCTCCAGTGCAGCCACCGCCGCGCTTACCGCCGCACGGTGCCGGGCCCGGGTCAAGGGCGCCGCCGCTGCGCCATCGCCGATGGCGGCGCGCCGTGCGATCTCGTCCTCGAGCGCCGCCAGGCCCTCGCCAGTGCGGCTCGACACGCTGGGACCCGCCCAATCCGATCCGGCCGCCGCCAGGTCGGCCTTGCCGCGCACCAGCAGATCCGGTGGCGGTGAGAGTGCCGCCAGCGCCGACCGTTCGTCGTCCGTGCACCACAGGCCAAGGCGCAGATCCGCTCCCTCGGCCCGCTCCAGCGCCCGGCGGACGCCCTCGGCCTCGATGGCATCAGCGGCTGCCCGCAAGCCGGCGGTGTCGGCGATCCAGACAATCTGTCCGCCCAGAACCACACGAACCTCCACCACATCCCGCGTGGTGCCGGGAATATCCGACACGATGGCCGCCTCCCGCCGAGCTATCGCATTGAGCAGGCTGGACTTTCCGGCATTCGGTGCACCCAGGATCACCACCTTGAACCCGTCGCGCACACGGCTGGCCCGGGCGGACTCGGCGAGGTGCCGCTCGAGCTCTGCCTTCAGCGCACCAATCCGCTGCCGCGCCGAAGCGGTCAGGCCAGGGGGCAGATCTTCATCAGGAAAGTCGATGTCGGCTTCGGCCTCCGCCAGCGCAGAAATGATGGCATCCCGCCAATGGGTCGCGGCGCGATCGAGGCCGCCCTCCATCTGCCGCAGGGCCTGACGGCGCTGCGCCTCGGTCTCGGCCTCGATCAAATCGGCCAGGCCCTCGGCAGCCGACAGTCCGATCGTGCCATTCAGGAAGGCCCGACGCGTGAATTCGCCCGCCTCGGCCGGACGCACCCCCGGGAGGGCACAGGCCGCCGCCAGCACCGCCGCCACAACCGCCGATCCGCCATGCACCTGCAGCTCGAGAACATCCTCGCCGGTAAAGCTGTTGGGTCCGGGGAACCAGAGCACCAGCCCCCGATCAATGTGCTCGCCCGCGCTGTCGCGGATCGCCCGCAAACTGGCCACGCGCGGCGCCGGCACAGCGCCCGTCAGCACCCGCGCCACCTCGCCCGCCGCCGGACCCGATACACGGATGACGCTCACACCCGCCGGACCCGAACCGGAGGCCGGTGCGATGATTGTATCGCTGGAGCCCACAAAGGCCTCTCAATTCAAGCGGTCAGGACTTGCCGGCCTTGTCGGTGCCAGTCTCGCTGGCATCGGTCGGCGGCGCACTGGATGCACGGGAGGGCTTTGTGTTCATCGCCGCACTGAGGAAGCTGCCGACCACATCCTGCGCCATCCCGCCAAGGCCGGTCCAGGTCTTCACCAGCGGTGCGATATCCACCAGACCAGCGGCATCCTCGATCTTGCCCCTGGCCTGATCCACGAAGGCCTGATGCACGCTGGACAGATCCGGCAGGCCGAGAAACGAGCGCGCCTCTTCCGGCGACAGTTCGACTTCGATCTTGACTTTCATCCGGCCGTCTCCTGTGCCACGCATGCAGCGACTTGGTTGCACGAAAGTGGGGCAGCGACAGCTTGCGCGCAAGGCCCCGCCACCAGAGCGGCCACCAACCCGATCCAGACACAGGAGACAGACGCCATGGGTACCATGATGCAGGTCAAGACCGATGCAGGCAGCTTCGACGCCTATGTGGCCACGCCCGACAGTGGCGCCGGCCCCGCCATCGTGGTGATCCAGGAGATTTTCGGGGTGAACAAAGTGATGCGCGACATCGCCGACGGTCTGGCGGCCCAGGGCTATGTGGCTGTGTGCCCCGACCTGTTCTGGCGGATCGAGCCGGGTGTGAACATCACCGACCAGACCCCGGAGGAGTGGCAGAAGGCCTTTGATCTGTACGGCAAGTTCAACGTCGATACCGGCGTTGAGGACATTCAGGCCACGATCGCCGCGATCCGCCCGCTCGCGGCCAATGGCAAGGTCGGTGCGGTCGGCTACTGCCTGGGCGGCCTGCTGGCCTATCTGACGGCCACCCGTACCGATGCGGATGCCGCCGTCAGCTACTATGGCGTGGGGATGGATCAGAAGCTGGATGAGGCCGACGGCCTCAAGGCGCCCCTGCTGATGCACGTGGCCGAGGAGGACAAGTTCGTGTCGAAGGAGGCGCAGGGCGCCATCGCGGCCAAGATGGCGACGGTCCCAGGCGCGACGGTGCATTTCTATCCCGGCCTCGACCACGCCTTCGCCCGCGTGGGGGGCGAGCACTACGATCAGGACGGGGCAGAGCTGGCCAATGGCCGCACCGCCCGGTTCTTCGAACTGATGCTGGGCTGAACCGATGCGCCAGATTCGCATCAACAGCACCGGCGGCCCAGACGTGCTGGACTTGGTGGACGTCGCCGAGGCGACCCCGGGTCCGGGCGAGATCAAGATCCGGCTCGGCGCCTGTGGTCTGAACTTTATCGATACATAT
>JAIXTH010000020.1 GCA_027484265.1 Alphaproteobacteria bacterium | reverse complement strand
CTCGATGAAGGCGTCGAGCTCATCCAGATAGGCGGCAATATCCTGTGGGATCGAGAAGTCCATGGCGTTTTCCCCGAGCTGGCCGTGACGGTCCTTGTTGCGGATCAAGCTAACCGGGGATGCAGATGTCGGCAATGGAGAAGGCGGGGATCGGATGGGCGGATGTACAAGCGCTGGCGCGCCAGAGCTTCAGGCCGCGACCGCATCCCAGAGGGCGCCCTCGAACCGCGTGAGGGTCTGTGGCGTCAGGACGTCAAGGCGGGTGAAGGCGCTCAGCGGTCCCCAGATCAGGGCGGCCAGCTCGGCCCCGCCCAGCGGCTTGAGCTGGCCTGCCGCTTCGCCGTCGCGGGCAAAGCCAGACGCGGCCCGCACGAACATGTCGCCAGGCTTGAGTCCACGGGACGCCAGATAGCGGGCGGCATGCTGGTTCTGCTCGGCAAACAGCGCGATCCGCCCCAGAATCAGCGCCAGACGCGAGCGCAGGTCCAGCCGGGCCGGGAAGGGTGCAAACACCGCTTGCTCGAACCGGGCCATCACCCGCTGTTCGACCAGGTTCTTCAGGGCATCCTTGCTCGGCGCCACGCGGTAGAGCGTGCCGACTGCCAGCCCGGCAGTCCTGGCCAGTTCGGGCATGGCCACGGCGTCCAGACTGTCGCCCAGAGACAGGGCGGCGTCGATGATGCGGGCTTCGAGGTCTGTTATCGAGGTGACAGGACGGCGCGGCATAGGGGAGACTCAGGGGTCGGCAGCAGCGCCAGTCCCCCGCTTTGCCGTCAGAGGCAAGCGCTACACCTGTTCAATGAACCAAAATTCGCTCGCCGTCGCAGTCAGGTCACGGCTGGTTCCGATCAGCGGTCACGGGAAGTGCCAAAGCTGCTGCCAGCGCATAACCGGCGGTGGCTTCCTCACCCAGAGCGGTCGCCTCGGCCAGCTGCGCCTCCAGGAGGTTCGCGCGCGCTCGCAGGACTTCGATCAGGCTCGACAGGCCGGCTGCCTGCCGGTCGGCGACCAGCCGGGCGCGGGTGGAAGCGGTCTGGGCGGCAGCACTCTGGCTGGCGCGGGCCGCCTGGGCCTGGCCGAGGCGGCTGGCCTCGGTGGCCACATCCTGCATCGCCCTCGCCAGGGTTCCGGCATAATCGGCGGCAGCCCCTTCCGCCCGCGCCCCTGCCGCCCGCGCCAGTCCCTGCAGGCGCCCGAAGTCGAACACCGGGGCCAGCAGCGCGATGCCGATCGAGTCGGTATCCGCCGCCGCTGCAAAGCCCGGATCGGTCCAGCCCAGCAGCGCCGACAGGCTGAGGCTCGGCCAGCGCTCCCGCTCGGCGGCGCGGGCATCGAGCCCAGCCGCCCGCAAGGCCGCCTGCGCGGCCCGGACATCGGGACGGCGGGCCAGCACCGCCGCCGGGCTGTCCAGCAGGCCCAGCCCCGGTCCCGCAGGCAAGGGGCCTGCAGCCGCCGCTTCGAGGCGGTTGCCATAGGTTCCCGGTGCCTGTCCGGCCAAAGCCTCCAGTGCGAACTGGGCGGCCGCAGCTGCCTGCGTGATGGCAGGTTGCCGCGCCCGAATGGCGGCGAGTGCTTCGCGGGCCTCGGCCTGCTCGAGGCCACTGGCGAGACCGGCTGCCACCCGGATATCGGTCAGGCGGACCGTTTCAGCTGCCACGGCCACCGCATCGGCAATCAGCGCCTGCTGCTGGCGTGCCACGAGGGCTGAGCGATAGAGGGCGGCGCCGGTGCGCCGCGACACCAGTGCGATGCGCTCGGCTTCGGCGGCTGCCAGGTCGACCCGGGCTGTTGCGGCTGCGGCCCGCGCACGGTTCGAACCGGCGATGTCCAGCGGTGCATCGAGTGCCAGGGCCACCGAGCGGCTGTCGATCCGGCCTGCTCCTGGAGGGCCGAAGCCGGGCTGTGCCGTGCCGCGGGCAGCGTTGGCGGTCAGGGTCGCGGATGGCGCCAGGGCCGAGCGCGCCACCTGGAGCCCCGCTTCGGCTTCCAACAGCCGCGCCCGGGCGGCGGCCATGTCGGGCCCCACGGCAATGTCGGCGAGAATCCCGGCCAGCACCGGATCGGCCGGCATTCTGGCCTGGGCAACCGGCATCGGCGGCAGTGGCCAGCGCTCCGGGACCTGCGTGCTGGAGGGCGCAAGGCCACCGCCCGTCTGCGGCGACCCGCTGGCCGTGGCGCAGCCGGTCAGGAGGAGGGCGGCTGCCAGGACAGCAACCACAGACCTCGGGGAGGCCGCCCCGCTCGCTCGCGCGCGCATCACTTCGGCTCCCCGGCGGCGGCCTGAACCGGAAGCGGATCGGCGGGCACATAGACATCCATCTGCTGGCCCACGAATGCCGGCAGATCACCGCGGTCGAAGGCATAGATCACCTCGACCACACGGGTATCCACCCGCTCGGCGCCGCCGCTGAGGTTGGTCTTGGGTTGGGCCTGCGGCTCCACCCGTACGAAGCGCAATGGAATGCGGGTGCTGGCGGCCCCGCGCAGGCTGCCTTCGGCAGGCGCCCCGAGACGGATGCGGGTGATGTCCTCCTCGTCGATCTGGACGCGGACATAGAGAGGATCCACCGCCCCCATTGCCACCAGCGGGGTCGAGGCAGGGCCAGCGGTGGCAAACTCCCCGGGGCGCACATTCACCCGCAACACCTGGCCCGCCATCGGTGCCCGGACGGTCAGCCGGTCGATGTCAGTCGCCACCACCCGGCTCTGCGCCGCGGCGCTGCGGGCAGCGGCGTCGGATGCGGTGGCCGAATTGCGCGCCTCGCTGATCGCACTGCGCGCGGTGGCAGCCTGGCTGCGGGCCTGTGCGAGGCGGGCACGAGCATCGGCAAGCCCGCCTTCGGCCGCGCGCACGGCACCTTCGGCCTCCTGAACCGCAGCCTCGGCCTGGCGGGCCGCTTCGGCGGCTGACTGGGCAGCAAAGCGGGCCCGGTCGCGCTCGTCACGACTGGCGGCGGCGGGGTCGGACAGTGCCTCGAACAGCGCTGCCCGGGCCGCCGCGTCATCGGCGGCAATGCGCGCGGACCGTGCGGCGGACTGGGCGCCTGCCAGTCGCCCACGGGCCTGGGTCAGATTGCCCTCGGCCGTGGTCACACCGGCTGCGGCCGCCGCTATCCCCGCTTCGGCTGTCATTGCGGCGGCCTCCAGGCCCGGGACCCGTGAGCGGGTGGCATCGGCGCTGGCGCGGGCCTGGTCGGCTCCGGCTGCGGTGGCGTCGAGACTGGCGGCCAGGGCCCGGGCATCCAGCCGGAACAGCGGAGCCCCCGCGGCCACCAGCTCGCCCGGGGTCACAAACACCTCGCGCACCACGCCCGACAGTTCCGATCCCACCGAAATCAGCTCACTTGACGGCTCGATCAGACCAAGACCGGCCACAACTGCGCCAGCTCCCGCCGGCGCCGTGGCCGGTTGTGCCGGCAGCTGGGCGCTGGCTCGCACCGGGGCATCGAGGTTGAAGAGGGTGAATGCGATCAGACCCGCCGCAGTCAGCGGCAGGATGGCACGGATGGCGAGGCGGGGAGAGAGCTTGATCATGGTTGGGATCCTGCGGCCATGCGGCCGTCTTCCATGCGGACAATGCGGTCCGCGAACGGGAAAATCCGGTCATCGTGAGTGACGACCAGGACAGCGCGGCGGCTGTCCGCTGCGGCCTCGTCGAGGAGACCCATCACCGCCTGGCCGGCTTCGGCATCGAGGGCGGCGGTGGGCTCGTCGCACACCACCAGGGCTGGTTCGTGTGCGAGGGCGCGGACGATCGCGACCCGCTGCTGCTGGCCGCCCGACAGCTGGCGCGGCAGTTTGCCGGTGTGGCCGGCGAGGCCCAGCTGCTCCATCAGGCGGCTGGAGCGGCCCACGGCATCCTCCCACGGGGTACCGTTCGCGATCAGCGGGATGGCGGCATTCTCGGCCGCGGTGAGGGTGGGGATGAGGTTGTACTGCTGGAAGATGAAGCCGATGTAGCGGCGCCGGAATGTCACCAGCTGGTTGTCGCCCATCAGGTCCAGCCGCTGGCCCATCACCGCGGCCACGCCGTCTGTGGCCGACAGGGTGCCCGACAGGATCGACAGCAAGGTGGTCTTGCCGCAGCCGGATGGCCCCACCAGCATCGTCAGCTGGCCATAGGGCACCTCAATGTCCACACCATGCAGCACCCGCAAGCGCTCGTTCCCGTTGGGAAACTCCATCACGATGCCGATGCCCTGGGCTGCGAGAGCCGGATTGACCTGTGCCTCCATCTGGTGGGAGCGGCGGGTCCTGGCGGGGCGGAAGCGGTCGAGAAGCGCGCGCATGACCTAACCCCGGAACACGATGGCGGGGTCCATCCTGAGCACCCGCCGGACCGACAGAAGGGCCGAGCCAACCACAATCGCGGCCACGCCAACCGCCGACCAGCCCACGATCTCGCCCAGGAGGCTGAAGCCGCGCAGACCCGGCGAGTCCGCCCCGAAGGTCAGGAATGCGGCGGTCCCGCCGATCCCGAGCCCATAGCCGATGAAGCCCACCAGCAGCGCCTGCGACAGCACCATCACCAGGATCTGGCTGTTGGTGACGCCAATCGCCTTCAGGGCCCCGAAATTCTTGAGGTTCTCCTGGATGAACATCGCCAGCGTCAGGGCCGTGATCACGATGGCCACCAGCACACCAAGGAAGATCGCGGTGCCGAACGAGGCCGGGATGCCGGTGTTGTCGATGATGAACTGAGTCCCGGCGGCGGCAAACTCGTCGCGGGTCAAGACCTTGAGGCCGGTGGTCTGGCTGATGCGGGCCTTCAGTTCCTCGATATTGGTGCCCGGCTTGGCGCTCAGCAGGATGAAGGACAGTTTGTTGCGCTCGGGCGGGGTGATCGCGATCGCATCGGTGAACTTCATATAGACCGTGGGCAGCCCGGCGAAGGTGGTCAGGGCCGAGGTGGTGCCGGTGATGGTGACCCGGTTGTCATTGATCTCGGCCACCTGGCCCACCGGGTCGCGGCCGTCGGGCCAGATCAGATAGGCGTTGTTGCGGTCGACGATCATGGCGTTGCGGCCGCGGATCGCCTGGGTCGCCTCGGCTAGATTGTCGGCGGGCAGCCCGATCATGGACTGATTGTCGACCCCCACCAGCGTCACGGCAGCCAGCTGGCCTTCGACAGTCTTCAAGGTGGCGGTCGACCGGAAGTACGGCACTGCCCAGGCCACGCCATCCACCGAGCGGACGCGGTAGAGCATGGCGTCGGAGACCGGCTGGCCTTCGTCTGGCTGGTCCACGCGCGGGTCCATCGCCCATAATTGCGCCTGACGTACATCCAGCACCGGATTGGCGCCCCAGGTCAGCAGCCCCACGAATATGCTCATCTGCTGCGTCATCAGCAGGGTGGCGAAGGCAATGCCGAACACCAGGCCCAGGTATTTGACCCGGTCCCCCATCAGCATCTTCAGGGCAACGGCGATCATGCCGAACAGACCCTTGCCCATCTTCATTGCCTCCACTGCCCTTGTCGCGGTCCACTGCGCCCCCATGTCGGAGGACGCAGGGCTCGACGTGCGGCCCGATTGTGTGTAGGACTGATACGTCAGACCATACTGAACGGTTCAGTACATTATGCAGTTGCCACCCACAAGCCCTGTCACCGGTGCCCAGCCGCCGCGTGGACGCGTCCGCGATCCCGAGCGGGCTGCCGCCATCATCCGGGCGGCGCGGGAGCTGTTTCTGGAGATGCCGTTCGAGCGGGTGTCGATGGATGCGGTCGCGGCGCGGGCCGGCGTGTCCAAGGTAACGCTCTATGCGCACCATGGTTCCAAGGAGGCGCTGTTCGTGGCGGCGATCGCCGAGGGCTTCACGACCCTGTTCGGTGATGCAGCCGAGGCCACCGAGGCGGGGACAGACCTCGAAGCCGTGCTGGCGCAGTTCGGCACCCAGTTCCTGGGTCAGTTGCTCTCCCCTGAAGTGGCGGCCCTCAAGAAGGTGCTGATGTCTTACCACGAACGCCAGCCGGAACTGGCGGCGCGTTTCTATGAGCATGTGATCTCGAGCAATGCCGCGCTGCTGGCCGCTGTTCTGGAGGCGGCCGCCGAGCGCGGGGAAGTGGTGATCGAGGAGCCGCAGCGCGAGGCGCGGATCTTCTGCGGCATGATCATCGCCGATTTCGAGGCCCGCCAGCAGCTGGGACTCAGCCTGCCCGGCCCGGACGAACAACGGCGGCACGCGCTGCGTGCCGCCGCAATCTTCACAGCCGGCGTGCGCCGGACAACCGGTCTAGCCTGATCAGTGCGCCTTGGGCGCCATCACCATGGTCATCTGCTTGCCTTCGAGGCGCGGCTCCATCTCGACCTTGGCCACATCGGCGAACTGGACGCGGACTTTGTGTAGCAGTTCGAGGCCCAGATGCTGGTGCGCCATCTCGCGGCCCCGGAAGCGCAGGGTGACCTTCACCTTGTCGCCTTCTTCGAAGAAGCGGGTCATGGCGCGGGTCTTCACTTCGTAGTCGTGGGTATCGATCATCGGCCGCAGCTTGATTTCCTTCAGCTCGACGATCTTCTGGTTCTTGCGCGCCTCGTTTTTCTTCTTCTGTTCCTGATACTTGAACTTGCCGAAGTCGAGGATCTTCACCACTGGCGGGACGGCACCCGACGCAACTTCCACCAGATCGAGCCCAGCCTCCGCAGCCGCTTCCAGGGCAGCCGAAAGCGGCATCTCGCCTTGCTTCTCGCCGTTCTCGTCAATGAGCAGAACGCGGGGCGAGCGGATTTCATCGTTGATACGGGGTCCATCCTTCACGGGAGGGGCGGCCATGGGGCGTCGTATGTTGGTCTCTCCTGCTGACAGGCCGGGCCGGACTTGCAATGATCCGGGCGGCAGACATGGTGTCGGCCCGGATTTCGCCGGGCTGGGATGGGCAATATGCCCGCAATCGGTGAATTCTTCAAGCACGCCAGCCTTGATCGGGCCGCACAATAGCCGCGCCAGCCCCTGGGGGCTACTTCTGCTCGGCTTCGGCCAGAGGCCGGCCCTCGGCATCAGTCAGGTGGCGCGCAATCAGGGCCAGATTCACCACCCAGAACACCATGTTGATCGCGGCATCGCCCCAGGTGTTGTAGGTCACCCAGGTGGCCTCGGGCTGGGTGCGCCAAACCACTTCATTGATCGCCGACAGGACCAGATACATGATCCCGGCCCGTACGGTCAGGCCGCGCCAGTGCTCCTCGGCCATGTGCATCGCGCCCGAGAACAGCATCTTGAGCACGTTCCGGCGAGCCGCCACCGACACCAGCAGGATCAGGCCCATCAGGGCATAGATCAGGGTCGGCCGCATCTTGATGAATGTGTCGTCCTTGAGAACCAGAGCGAGACCCGAGAAGATCACGATCATCACCACCGAGAACACGCCCAACGGCGACAGCTGGCGCTCCTTCCACCAGCTGAACGCAAACCCGGCGAGAGCAGCGGGCAGGAACACGATGGTGGCAAACAGGATCGCCTGATCCCCCACCAGCGGCACGAATGCTGCCGGCACCCCGTTCTTCTGGGTCCACTGATAGGTCAGGAAGAACACCACCGCCGGCCCGAGATCCGACACCAGCCGCACCCAGGGGCTGGACTGGCGGGGCGGCGTTGCGGCTGGGGAACTGGGGTCCGTGTCGGGCACAGATGGCTCGCAGAAGGAGTGGTGAGAGCGCAGCACTTGGCAGGTCTGGACCTGACCGGCAACCTCCGCAGTCATGACGGACGGGATCGGGCGCGCAGGTGCGCTATTCCGGTGCAGCGTATCCGTTGATCTCCTCGCTATAGGCCACCAGACGATCCAAGGCGGATCTTCTTCGGATCTGGCGCTCCACCCTGTAGGCCTCAACGTCCACCGCCCGGACCCGGCGATGGCTGCCCACCCGGACAAACGGCAGCTGCTTCATGTCCAGAAGCCGGGCCACATACTGACGCGAAACGCCCAGTCGGGCCGCGACCTGCGCTGTGGTCAGCAGGGCTTCTTTCGCGGAAACCTGGATCGATGAGCCGTCAGCCATCAACCCTGCAGCCTCCCGCAAGGCACAGACCAGTTCGACTGGCAGGGCTATGCACGAGCCCGATGGCATCAAGAGGCTGTAGTGCCCGTTCGGGTCCAATCCGAGCAGCTCAGCTGACGCTGCTGGAAGCCTGCCCGGGCGGGGGGCGGCCATTGCCGGTGAGCCAGCCGGACGGGAGCGGTCATGTTCGTGCATGGCGAACCGATAGCCAACAAGTGCCGTAAATGCAACCATGTTTCGGGCGAGCGGGGGTGGTAGACGCCTTTAGGGAATCGCCCGGTAGTGTTCGAATGGCTCCAAGGGCTCCTCCCCGGGCGGTGCTTGATGCAAACGCCCTGTTCCCGATGATGCTGCGTGACACATTGCTCCGCGCAGCACAGCTGGATCTGTTCGCGCCAGTCTGGTCGCCCCGGATCCTCGACGAAATGACGCGCAACCTGATCGCAAAGCGTGGCCTGAGCCACCAACAAGTCGGTCACATCAAGCGGCAGCTGAAGCTCACATTCCCGGAAGCCCTGACACGACCGTCCGGCGCACTCATCGGCATGATGCGGAACGACATCGGGGACCGCCATGTCGCTGCGGCTGCGGTGTCCGGGGCTGCCACGCTGATTGTCACCTTCAACACACGGCACTTTGCAGCTCTCCCGCCCGGAGTGGCTGCCGTCCACCCTGACGACTTCCTGCTTGATCTCCTGCACCACGCGCCAAGCCTGATACGGCTTGCCCTGGAACAGCAGGCGGCTGCGTTTCGGCATCCCCCGCTAACCACGCTGGACGTGCTGACGCGACTGGCAGCTTCTGTTCCGGGCTTTGCCAGGCAGGCGGAGGCCATGCTGCGTGACTGGCCCGCTCACGGCGAAAGTTTGGACTAATGGAAGCGGGGCGGCTCGACGCCATCGAGCGGGCAGCGCAATCCGGTTGACCCCGGCGGGGCAAAGTGGTCAAAGGCACGAGGTCTTGAGGCGCTTCGTGCAAGCGCATCGGCCTGCCTGCCAGCCGGTCCGGTCCCGGGTCCCGGCTTTTCCCACGCCAGAATTTCACATCGCTCCGGCCCCCGCATCTGCTTCGGCCCGAGCTCCGTTCCGCCCCGCAGCGCCGGGGCCAGACCATCGAGGCACACCCATGTCCGAGGACATCGCCGAACCGCACGCTGAATCCGAAGTCGATGCGGCCACCCCTGCTGCGGCCACCAACGGCACACCCACCCGCCGCACCATGTTGCGCGACCTCAAGCTGCTGTCGCCCACCGAACTGGTGGCCCTGGCCGAGAAGCTGGAAGTGGAGGGCGCGGCCACGCTGCGCACCCAGGACCTCTTGTTTGCCGTGCTGAAGGCCGAAGCCGAGCAGGGCGCCGAGATCATCGGTAACGGGGTGCTGGAAGTGCTGCAGGACGGCTTCGGCTTCCTGCGCTCGCCGGAATCCAATTATCTGTCCGGACCGGACGACATCTATGTGTCGCCCCAGACCATCCGCCGCTATGGCCTGCGCAATGGCGATACCGTGGAAGGCACCGTGAAGGCGCCGCGCGATGGCGAACGCTATTTTGCGGTCCACAAGGTCGACCAGATCAACTTCATCGACCCCGAGCGCGCCAAGCACAAGGTCAACTTCGACAACCTCACCCCGCTCTATCCCAACGAGCGGCTGCGGATGGAAATCGAGGACCCGACCCGCAAGGACCGCTCCGGCCGCGTGATCGACATCGTCGCCCCCATCGGCAAGGGCCAGCGCGCCCTGATCGTGGCGCCGCCCCGCACCGGCAAGACCGTGCTGCTGCAGAACATCGCCAAGTCGATCGAGGCCAACCACCCGGAAGTCTATCTGATCGTGCTGCTGATCG
>JAIXTH010000169.1 GCA_027484265.1 Alphaproteobacteria bacterium | reverse complement strand
ACTGCGCCTCGCTGGCCAGCTGCGGCGCGGCAGAGGGGCGCATCGGCACCCGCACGCACAGCGCCTCGCCCAGCCGGTAGACATGGTGGTCGGTGCCGGTGCTGTGCACGGGCGTCACAGGCAGGCGCGCCCAGGACGGACACTCGGCCGCCAGCAGCCGCTGCACCAGCCCGGCATGGCACGGGATCTGGTCGTCGTGCAGCTGCCTGGCCATCGGGGCGCCCTGCCTAGCTGCCGGTGATGCTGAGGTTGTTGCCTTCGGGGTCGCTGAACCAGGCGATCTTGGCCATGCCGTCGGGCGAGGTCCACACCCCGTCCTCGCTCTGGCCGAAGCCGGGATAGATCAGGAAGGTCACGCCCCTGTCCTTCAGGGCTTTCATCGTCCCCGCCATGTCGGCCACGTTCCAGCCGAGCACCGTATGCGCGGACGGCTGGTGGCCCTCGACCCGGGTCAGGCGCAGCCGGATGCCGCCGAGATCGAACACGGTGGCAAAGGCGTCTACGCTGGCGACCGGCAGGCCCAGCGTGTCGCGGTAGAAGGGCACCAGCTTCTCTGGATCGGTCGACAGCACGAATGTGACAGGATGGGCGCTGGCAAGTGACATGGCCGGGAACCTCCGTTCTGGCGCCCCCCACTCAAGACCCGGGTCCGGCTGCCGTCAACTGCTGGCGCAGGCGCACCATGGTGGCGAGGGTCCACAGCGGCACCACGGCGTTCACCACCGGGATCAGCGACGCCACCGCGGCCGGCAGCGCAGCGAGCAGGATCGCACCCCGATGCTGCCGCAGCCCAGCGACCGCCCCCCTGAAGCTGCCATGGCGCAGGCTGGCCAGCACGAAGTTCTCGCGGCTGAGCAGGAACCCGTTCAGCGCCACCGCCACCACCAGGTTCACCACCGGAATGAAATAGAGCGGCAGGGCCAGGAGGTTCAGCGGCAGCGACACGGCCGCAAACCGCAACCCGGCACCCAGGCCTGCCAGCGGCGACGGTGCCCGCCCCCGCGCGCCCTCCGGCAGCTGCGCTGCCTCCAGCCGGTCCGCCGCCACATCGGCAAACAGCCCCGACACCACCATCGCCACCAGCGGCCACAGCGCCAGCGACAGCGCCACGGCCAGAACGATCACCGCTCCGGACAGCGCCAGCTCGGCGGCCTGCCCCCACCAGCCTGCCCAGGCGGGGATCAGCGGCACCACGAAGGTGATCACGGCCCACACCGCCCCGGCCAACAGCACCGCCGCCACCAGCATCGAGGCCAGCACCAGACCGCGCAAGGCGGGCGACGCCAGGTCGCCCAGGGCTGTCAGCGATGCACCCAGTGGATTGGCCATGCAGCATGCTCTCCCGCTGGCGGATCCGGCAGGCACGGCAGCGCTGCGGGTTGAACCGCCCGTGCCGGTCCCATACACGCTGCCCTGCCGACGGGTAACGGGTGCAGGACCCGCAGAGGCGGCAGGACCGGTAACAATGGCAGGCGCAGACGACTGGAAAACGGGAACGGTGCTGGTGCGCGGCGGCAGCAAGCGTTCGCCCTACAAGGAAACCAGCGAGGCGATCTTCCTCACCTCCGGCTTTGTCTATGACAGTGCCGCGGAGGCTGAGGCCCGCTTTGCCGGGACCGCGCCGGGCTATCTGTATGGCCGCTATGCCAACCCGACCAATACCATGCTGGAAGAGCGGCTGTCGGCGCTGGAAGGCGGCGGGGTGTGCCGGCTGACGGCTTCGGGCATGGCTGCCGTGACGGCGGCGATCATGTGCTGTGTGCGCGCCGGTGATCATGTGGTGGCGGGTCGGGCGCTGTTCTCGTCGTGCCGCTGGGTGCTGGAGACCCATCTCAAGCGGTTCGGGGTGCACTGCGACTTTGTCGACGCCACCGATATCGAGGCCTGGCGCGCGGCCATCCGGCCGGACACGCGGGCGATCTTCATCGAGACCCCCGCCAACCCTACCCTCGAACTGACCAACATTGCCGCCGTGGCGGCATTGGCCAAGGCTGTGGGGGCCCGGGTGATCGTGGACAACATCTTCGCCACACCGCTGGTGCAGCGCCCTTTCGAGCTGGGCGCCGACATCGTGGTCTATTCCACCACCAAGCACATGGATGGCCAGGGCCGCACCCTTGGCGGCGCCGTGATCGGGCCGGCGGACTGGGTCACCGGCGAGCTGGACCCGTTCCTGCGCCATACCGGCCCGGCGATGAGCCCGTTCGTGGCCTGGAACGTGCTGAAGGGCCTCGAGACCATGGAGCTGCGGGTGGCCCGCTCGATCGAGACCGCCGGGCGGCTGTTCGCGCTGGCCAGGGCGCATCCGGCGGTGGCCCGCGTGCTGTGGCCGGGCGACCCGGACCATCCCCAGGCCGCGATCGCTGCCAGCCAGATGCGCGGCGGGGGCACCTTGCTGGCCATCGACCTGAGGGGCGGCCAGCCCGCCGCCTATGCCTTCCTCGATGCGCTGCAGGTGGTGGACATCTCCAACAATCTGGGGGACGCCAAGAGCCTGGCCACCCACCCGGCCACCACCACCCACCGCCTGCTGGATCCGGCAGTGCAGGCCGAGCTGGGCATCACCCCAGGTCTGGTGCGCCTGTCGGTCGGGATCGAGGACCCGCGCGATCTGGAAGCGGATGTGGCACAGGCGCTAGCGGCAGCGGCCGCTGCGACAGCGGGCTGACCGCTACTGCACCCGCAGGACGGCGTCGACGTTGCGCCACTGGCCGGGGCGGATGCCGTCCTCGCTGGCCACCTCGATCGAGTGGATCACCGCCACGATCTCGCGCCGCCAGTGGTCGAGAAACCGGCGCAGCCGCGGGAACTGCGGCGGCAGGTCCAGTGTCTGCCAGGTGAAGCTCTGCAGCAGGCCCGGGTGATCGGGCATGTGGTAGAGAATATGGGCGGTGGTCGTCCGCCAGCCCTGAAGCCTCAGGCCCAATTCCTCGTGCATCATCCTCACCTCCGTGGCGATAGGGATGGCACAAGGACGCGCCCGGGATCATGAGCAAAATCTGAACACGCTGCACTTTGGCGGCGCTCGCCGGAGGTGAGTGCCAACAAGGACCAGGACGGCGGCCAGACAACATCGCAGAGCCATGCCGCGGGCCGCTAAAACGCGCGGCTTCTGCCGCGCATGGGTGGTCCGCCAACATGGGGAACAGGCTTCGTTCCCGGCCCTTCCCTGGCGATTTCCGCGGCAGGAGCCGCGCGCTCCAGCTGTCCGGCCATAGAGGCTTAGACAGCCTCTTGCGCCCAGTCCGGGCAGCGGTTGCGGATCCAGGTGAGCTGGCGCTTGGCATAGTGGCGGGTGTCGAGGATAGCGCGGGCGGTGGCGGCGGCGAGGTCGATGTGGCCCTCGAAATAGTCGATCAGGCCCGGCATGCCATGGGCCTTGAGGGCAGGCAGGGCAGGGTCAAGACCGCGCTGCCACAGCGCATGCGCCTCATCGAGCGCACCGGCTTCCAGCATGGCGTGGAACCGCTGCTCGATCCTGGCATAGAGCGCCTCGCGCTCGGGAACCAGAACGAGGCCGTCCCAGCTGCCCGGTGGCAGGGCGGGCGGCTGCGGCTCGCGGTGCCAGTCGGAGAGGGCGCGGCCGGTTGCCTCATAGACTTCGAGCGCCCGGGCGATCCGCACCGCATCGCGCGGCTCGATCTTGCTGGCCGCTTCGCGGTCCACACTGGCGAGGCGCTTGTGCGCGGCGCGTGGATCGGCGCCTGCCGCCTTGCGCACCGCCGCCCGGATCTCGGGCGGCACCGGCGGGGTCTCCACCAGTCCCTCTGTCAGGGCGGCGGCATAGAGGCCCGTTCCCCCCACCAGGATCGGCCGGTTGCCCCGCGCCTGGATCATGCCGATCAGCTCGATGGCCGCCCGCAGCCAGTCGCCGGTGGACCAGGGAACGGCAGCATCGACCGTGCCGAACATGAAGTGCGCCACCCCCTCCTGCTCGCGCGCGGTGGGGCGGGCCGTCAGGATCGCCAGGTCGCGGTAGACCTGCATGGAATCCATGTTGATGATCTCGCTGCGCTGCGCTCGGGCAGTGGCGATCGCGCGCGCGGTCTTGCCCGAAGCGGTCGGGCCGAGAATAAGCAGGGGACGTGTCATGCATGGCCTCTAGCTGTCCCGGCACCACTCTCCAACCCCGACCGGACCTGCCTGCCCGTGAGCCCTGCCCAGCACCTCGTCATCGCCAGCCCGGAGCCCGCCGCCCTCACGGCAGCCATCGCGGCGCTGGAACCGGCCGCCGGGGCCGCAGTCGTGGCGTGGATCGAGCCATCGGAGGCCGTGCATCTGACGGTTTCCGGGCCGGTCGAAGCGGTGGCGGGCCTGTTGGCACAGCTGCCGGTGGACTGGTCGACGCGGGCGCCGCAGCCGTGCGGGCTGCTGGTGGCCGACATGGATTCCACCATTATCGGCTGCGAGTGCCTCGATGAGCTCGCGGATTATGCCGGGGTGAAGGACGCGGTCTCGGCCATCACCGAGCGGGCCATGGCGGGCGAGCTGGATTTCGAGGGTGCGCTGCGCGCGCGGGTGGCGATGCTGCGCGGCCTGCCCCTGTCGGCTCTGTCGGCCTGCTACCGCGAGCGGGTGCGGCTGAACCCCGGGGCCGAGACCTTCGTGCGCACCATGGCGGCCCGAGGCGCCATCTGCGCCCTGGTGTCAGGCGGCTTCACGGCCTTTACCGGGAAGGTGGCGGATGCGGCGGGCTTCCAGCTGGACCGCGCCAACCGCCTGCTGGACGATGGCACCGCCCTGACCGGCCAGGTGGCGGAACCAATTCTCGGCCGCGCCGCCAAGCTGGCGGCCCTGCGGGAGCTGGCAGCCGCGGGCAGTATCGCCGCTGACCGCACCCTGGCCATCGGCGATGGCGCCAATGACCTCGACATGATCGAGGCCGCTGGCCTTGGCATCGCCTACCGCGCCAAGCCTGTAGTCGCCGCGCGTGCCGCCGCCCAGATCGAGCACGGAGGCCTCGAGACCGCGCTGTTCTTCCAGGGGATCGGCCGTGCCAGTTTCTGGCGGGGCTGACGGGCGCTGTTGCCAAGGTGGTGCGGGGACTGAAACCCAGCGCCCCACTGCACCGCTGGACCGCGCGGCTCCTGCCGCGCCCCACCGGGGTGCCCTGCGCGGCAGGAGCCGCGCGGTCCGGCGGATCGGCGGAAAGTTATCCGACAGGTTCAGACCTGCGCTTCAATGCCGCCATGCATCCGGCGCTCAAGCACTTCCGCTCGTTCCTCGACGCCCTCGCCGATCTGGTGGATGGCGTGCGGGGGAACATCGACATCAACCGGCCGCGCTTTGCCGCGCCGGGGGTGGGCAAGAGGCTGAGGGCCGGGATCCGGCTGATCGAGGTGTATCTGCGCCGGGTGCTGCTGGTGCTGGCCCTCAAGCTGGAGCCGGACCTGGTCCACAATCCCGGCGCCTTGCGGGATTCGAAGCGCAGCGTGCTGTGCGAGCGGGGTCCGGTGTTCCGGGTGCTGCTGGACCAGTATCTGTCCCGCCACGACCGCGCCGAGCTGCGCGAGATGGCGCGGGAGCGGCGGCTCGGCTGGGGCCATGACCCCAGGCCGGCCCCGCACCGCGTCTTCATGGTGCCGCTCTACCGCCGGATCGACAAGCTCGCCGCCATCGCCGCCGATCCGCTCAAGCGGGCCAGGAGCCTCGCCTGGCGGCTCGCCCGCCAGCGCGCGGGCATCCTCATCGCACCGGACCTGCGGTTCCGGCCAGCGGGCTGCGTGCGCAGATACTGGCGTACCGAGACAGGGATCACCTTCGTCATGCTGGGGCAGGAAATCCTCGTCAACAGCAGGACAAGGCCTCCGCCCCTGCCGCCAAGGCAACGCCGCGGCCCCACCCCCCGCATCCGCATCCTCCATCCCCCCGGCCCCTGGCCCGAGTGGCTGCCGGGGGCGCAGGGGTCGTGATCAGTGGCGGGAGCGCTGCGGCTGGCAGCAGCGCGTCAGGGTGCGCCAGCCGGTCAAGCGAGGTTCAATCCAGTGCGCACAGGTCCGGGATACCGCGACCCTGACCGGCATGATCCAGACCATAGCCCACCAGGAAGCGGTCGCCGAGATCGAAGCCCAGATAGTCCGGCGCCGGCAGGCCCTCTGCCGCCGGCTTGCGCGCCAGCAGGCAGGTCAGCACCTGAACCGCACCCTTCGCGGCGAGATAATCCACCGCGAACCGGATGGTGTTGCCGGTGTCATAGACATCGTCCACCAGCAGAACCTGCGCCCCGCGCACGCTCTTCTGCAGGTCGGCCAGCACGTTCAGCCGTCCCGGCTCGCGGGCATCGCCATAGGACGACAGCCACATGAAGTCGGTGCGGGGGGTGAGGCCCTGCCGCGCCAGACCGCGCATGATATCGGCCATGAAGACGAAGGCGCCCTGCAACAGGCCCACCACGACGGTGTCATTGCTGAGGCGCGGTGCCATCTGCTGGCACAGTTCCTCGACGCGGCGGGCGATCTCCGTATGCGGGACCAGGATCTGGGGTTGGGTGTCCATGCCCCTCTCATGCGACGGGTGGCGGCATCCCGCAAGCGGGGTGCTGCCGTTGCGCGGCTGCAAGCCGCCCGTGACCGTCAGCGGATGCCGGACAGGGCAAGCTCTGCCCGCGAAACACTCGCGGCCACCTGTGCCACCGGCGCGGGCGTCTCCGGCACGGTGGCCGCCGGAAACAGCGCCAGCAGCGCATCGAGCCGGGCGGCGGCATCGCGGGTACGGCCGGCGTCTGCCGCTTCCAGCGTCGGCCGGGCCGTCTCGAACACGGCCCTGGCCGCGAGGGCGGCGCCCTGGGCATGCTGGTATTCGATCGGATCCACACCGTCCGGCATGATCACCAGCGCATAGAGTCCACCGGCGATCTGCAGCAGACCGCGCACCACATCCTGCGGCGTGCCGCCCGCCTTGGCCACAGCCTCTGCACCCAGCGCTTCGGCGCGGGCGACCAGGGGCGCGGTCTCGGCGGCAGGCTTCCCGGCGGTCCAGGCCGCCGACAGCGCCTGATAGGCCGCGGTCAGTTCGGCGCCCGCACAGCAGGCGAACGGCTGCGGGAAAGCCTGCGCCACCTCCAGCAGGCCCTGATCCACCAGGATCGCGGCAGCTGCCGGATCGCCGGCATCGGCAACCTTGCGGGCGATCTCGAAGAAGCCGGTCAGCTGTGCGACCCGCAGCGCATCACGCGACGCCTCCGGTATCCCGGCATAGGCCGCACTCGCCCCGGCCTCGCCAGCACCGCTCTCGCCGCCGCCTTCGCCAGCCGCGGCCTCGCCTGCACTGGGAGCCGCCGCACCCGGTACGGTGGCTGTCGCGGCGGGCGTTCCCGTCTCGCCAGCGCCCTGGCCACCCTCGCCGCCACAGGCAGCCACACCGGCGCCCAGCGCCGCCACCAGCCCGAGAGATGCCCAGAGCCTGGGTCTGAATTCCAGCATGTCGCACCCTTCCACACAAACCTGTGATCCGGGAATAATCCCCGGCCCCCTTCTTTGCAAGTCACTTGCAAGTGCATCACGCAGGCCCGGCTTGCGTTTTCGCGCGCGGGAAGGCACGGGGCCGCCCCATGATCTTCTCTGTTGCCCCCATGATGGACTGGACCGACCGGCACTGCCGGGCGTTTCACCGCGTGTTGTCGGCATCGGCGCTGCTCTATACCGAGATGGTCACAGCCGATGCGGTGCGGTTTGGCCCGCGCGAGCGGCTGATCGGCTGGTCGCCGCAGGATGAGGGCATGGTGGCCCTCCAGCTGGGTGGATCGGACCCGGCAGCGCTGGCGGAGGCGTCCCGGATCGGCGCCGAGTTCGGCTATGGCGAGATCAATCTCAATGTCGGGTGCCCCTCCGACCGGGTGCAGTCGGGCCGGTTCGGTGCCTGCCTGATGCGCGAGCCGCAGCTGGTGGCCGCGTGCCTCGCCGCGATGCGCGCCGCTGTGCCGCCCGGTGTGGCCGTGACCGTCAAGCACCGGCTGGGTGTGGATGAGCAGGACCCGGAGCAGAGCCTGTTCGCCTTCGTGGAGACCGTGGCAGCCAGCGGCGTCACCACCTTTATTGTCCACGCCCGCAAGGCCTGGCTGAAGGGGCTGTCGCCCAAGGAGAACCGCGATGTGCCGCCGCTGGACTATGGCATCGTGCACCGCCTGAAGGCGGCGCGGCCCGATCTGTCGATCCACCTCAATGGCGGTCTGGTTTCGCCCGAGGCGGGGATCGAGGCGGCTGCCGGGCTCAATGGCATCATGCTGGGGCGGGCGGCCTATCACGAGCCCGCCTGCCTTGGCCGGGTGGACCGGGTGGTGAGCGGGCTGGCCGTGGCGGATGTGGAGCCGGTGGAGGCGCTGGCGCGGT
>JAIXTH010000108.1 GCA_027484265.1 Alphaproteobacteria bacterium | reverse complement strand
TGGCAAAGGCGGGCCACGCGGTGCTGCTGGTGAACCGCGAGGGGCGGATCAAGCCCTGCGGTGGCGCGATCCCGCCCAAGGCAATCCGCGATTTCGACATCCCCGACAGCCAGATCGTGGCCCGCGCCCGCGCCGCCCGCATCATCGGCCCCTCGGGCCACAGTGTCGACATGCCGGTGGATTCAGGCGGCTATGTCGGCATGGTCGACCGCGATACCTTCGATCCGTGGCTGCGCGCGCGGGCAGCGGCTGCCGGTGCCCAGCAGCTGGACGCCGTGTTCGACAGCCTCGAGCAGCTGCCGGACGCGACCGTCCGCCTGCATCTCAAGCCCAATGGCCGGGCCGCAGATGCGGCCGGTGAGGCCGGTCCGGTGCGGGTTCGGGCCCGGATGGTGATCGGGGCCGACGGCGCCCGCTCGCAGGTGGCCCGCCAGGGCCTGCCGGGGTCGAAGGAGCCCAAGAGCGTGTTTGCCTATCACGAAGTGGTGGAAGCGCCCGAGCCGTCGGCGGCCTACAATCCGATCTCGTGCGATGTGATCTATGACGGGCGCTGGTCGCCCGACTTCTATGCCTGGGTGTTCCCCCATGGCGACAAGGCCAGCATCGGCCTTGGCACCGCCCACAAGGGCTTTGCCCTGCGCGAGGCCACGGCCAGCCTGCGCCGCCACCTCGGCCTCGAGAACGCCCGGCTGGTGCGGCACGAAGGGGCTCCGATCCCGCTCAAGCCGCGCAAGGTCTGGGATAACCGCCGCAACATCCTGCTGGCCGGCGATGCGGCCGGTGTGGTGGCGCCCGCCAGTGGCGAGGGGATCTATTATGCCCTGCTGGGCGGCCAGTATGCCGCCGAAGCGGTGGACGAGGCGCTGCGCACCGGAAGTGCCCGCGCCCTTGCCACGGCCCGCAAGCGGTTCATGTCCCAGCACGGTCGGGTCTTCTTCGCACTCGGGCTGCTGCAGGCGTTCTGGTATGCCAGTGACAAGCGCCGCGAGCAGTTCGTGCGCCTGTGCGCGGATCCGGAAATCCAGGAGCTGACGTGGCAGGCCTACATGAACAAGGAGCTGGTGAAGCGCCGCAAGGCCTCGCACCTGCGCATCTTCATGAAGGACCTGGCCAACCTCCTGGGTCTGGCGCGGGCCTGAAGCGTCCGTTTCCCTGGATCGAGAGCGCCGTGGCCGGGGCCGCCGCCTTTGTGGTGGCGGGGATTGGCGGCGGCATGACCGACCTTGGCGCCTGGTACGAGGGGCTGGTGTTTCCGGCCTGGAAGCCGCCGGATGCGGCCTTCCCGATTGCCTGGACCACGATTTTCGTCCTGGCCGCAGTGGCGGCGGTGCTGGCCTGGCGGGGCACGCCGACGGCAGGGGGGCGGGCGCTGCTGGTGGGGCTGTTTGCGCTGAACAGCGCCCTGAACATCGGCTGGAGCTGGCTGTTCTTCACCCTGAAGCGGCCTGACTGGGCGCTGGTGGAAGTGGTGCCGCTGTGGCTGTCGATCCTGGCGCTCGTGATCGTGTGCGGGCGGGCCGACCGGCGCGCAGGCTGGGCGCTGGCGCCCTATCTGGTGTGGGTCGGGTTCGCGGCGGTCCTGAATGCTGCCATCGCGACTGCAAATGCCCCGTTCTGACTGCTGCCGGACGGCCTAGACGCGCGGCTCCGGCTGATCGGCCTGTTCTGATGGCTCTGACTGCCCGGGCGACTGCCCGGGCGATTGCTCTGGCGACTGCTCCGGCTGCCCGGCGTCGAGGCGCCGTCGATGGCGGGCCACCAGGATCAGTGCCACGACCGCACCCGTCGGCACGCCAATGTTTGCAACCCACGCCCCTCCCAGGTCCCGGACGACCCCGTTGCCAATCAGCCCCATCCCGAGCCGGAACTCCTCAACCTGATCCCATCCGAATGACAGGCCCGGCAGCGCGACCAGCGCCAGAACGACAATCATCCAGCGCCTGCGCAATCCTGGCGCATGCAGGGTCTCCACCACGGCATGGAGCATAAAGGCCATCGACCCGAGCATCATCACCAGAAGGACAACATGACCGACCGACGACACCGCTGGGAGGAAATTGGACTCCGATGGGTCCATGGGCTCTATGGTGAATTTCTCCAGCCGCGCATCGCCGTCGGCCTCAATCACGAATTGGGTGCTAAAAGCGAGTGTTGCCGTCTGATAGTCGACACGATCGGTCACCGTGACAGTCCTGTCCCCGTTTCGCAGGCCGTGCCACCTACCCAGGACAATCAGCCGCTGTTCCGGCCCGAGGTCCTTCAGCCCGCTATGCAGTTGAGTGAGGGTCGCGCGGGCCGCGTTCTCGTCCGATCCGGCGGGCAGCCTGGCGAGAACGGCATCGATCTGACCTGAAGTCACTTCCGAACGGACCGCGTTGATCAGTTGCCGCTCCGCAGGCGGAACATCGGGCACGCCCTTGTGTAGAGCATGGCGTTGCAGCAGGCTTTCAACCGCCACCAGAACGGCAAGGATGCCCAGTATAACTGCCCAAAGACGGCGTCGGGACCAGGTAGTACGAACCGGCTTCGGGGCTTTCAGGCCAGGTGCGTCCGTTGCGGGCATGTGAGGTGGTCGCCGGTAAACAGACGGA
>JAIXTH010000047.1 GCA_027484265.1 Alphaproteobacteria bacterium | reverse complement strand
TGCGCGATCTCCATCATGGTGAGGGAACCATGTTGGTTGACGGCCTGCAGCACTGCGAGGCCCCGGGTGATCGCACGGATCGGTACGCCTTTCTCCATGACGGTGTGTCCTTGTCGAAAGTTACTGTCGGTCCGCCCCGTCCGCCGCATGCAAACCGGGCCGGGCCGGATACAGCGTTCCCGTCTGGGCAGCGCTCTGTCCGGCTGGCAGGGACAGCTAGATCGCAGGCGTGTTCCGACTAGTGGCTTTTGCCCGGCATGCGTGTGTCGCGTTCACGTGGTGAACAGGGCTGGCCGCTTGGGGGGCGGGATCGGCTCGATTTGACCGGTTCTGTTCAGGATTGAGGAACCATGCCTCCTCATCAGCCCTTAGAACTTTGTGCCGATAATCGGGTGCTATGGGTCTATCCTGGCCCCAGCGTGGTTTCCGTTATGCCCCTCGCATCCCACAGACGGTCTTTGCGCCGCGAACTGCGCGGCAACGTGGCCATCATCTTTGCCCTGACCGCTGGCACCCTGGCGTCGGTCTTTGCGGGCGGGGTCGAGCTGTCGCGCGTTTCCTCTGCCAAGGCAGAACTGCAAAGCGTGGCGGATGCCGCTGCGCTGGCTGCCAAGCGCGAGCAGATGGATTCATTCGAGCTGGGTGACGCGGCCTCCAAGGTCGTCGGTGCCAATGCCGGTCAGGATTACATCGTTGCCGCCGCCGGGCGCCAGCCACCGGGCGTGAGCGGCCTTAGTGGCGGCGTCACCTGGGACCCCGACAGCACCGCCCGCGCCACGGTCAGCGCCAGCCTGCAAACCGTGTTCGGTGGCCTGATCGGCCGGAACTACATCACCGTCAGCGCGGTGGGCACGGCCACAGCCGGGGGCGAGAAGCCGCTGGAAGTGGCAATCCTGCTCGACAACACCGCCTCGATGTTCCAGCGCGACGGCCGTCCGAGCACGCGCTTCGCGGTGATGCGCGATGCCGCCAAGGACTTCGTGAACATCCTGTTCGACAACATGGGCGTGCCGAACCTGTTGCGGGTTGCCGTTGTTCCGTGGACCACCACGGTGAACATCCGCACCGAAACGGCACTGGGCTGGAACAACGCAGCTGGCGCCAACCGATCGGTGGCCGATATCGGCACGCGCGTGATGCCAGCCTCGCAGAACAGCCGGTCGGGCAACATCAACCAGACCAGCGCCGAGCTGACGACCCGGTTCCGGCCGGTGACCTGGCGCGGCTGCATCTCGGGCAATGGCGAGAGCCAGACCGCCAATGATGCCGCCCGGGCCGGCATGAAGTGGGACGTGCTGAACGTCCCGAACCAGCCGCACACCACCACCCGCCGTCAGCGGGTCGCGGTGAACTCAACGTGCTGGAACTGCCCGCCTCCCCCGCCATCGCCTCCTTCGCCGCCGCCGCCCAAGGGCCCGCCACCGCCGCCCAAGGGGCCTCCGCCCCCGCCCCCGCCCCCACCTCCGACGACTCAAGGCTCGATCCAAAGGCCGGGTGAGCGCGCACTGGCCTTCCTGCGCTTCGGCTCGACCCAGAATGTCAGCAGCGGCTGCACCAGCTATTCGTGCACACAGTGGCAGTGCAACTCGAGCAGCCCGACAGCCACAATGCGCGATTGCTGGCAGGACGATGACAACGGACGCCGGAACGCTTATTTCGACTTCGCTCCTTCAGGTACCTGTCATTGGGGCGGCTGCCAGTGGAACATGAACACCGAGAGCCGGAACGGCTGTGTCTCCGACCCGAACGAGTTCGCGTGGAACAACAGCGGCGGTTCGTGGTGCAGTTGGGTGAACACCACCAACTGGACACAGCACGACCCGATCGTCGGACCGAACATCAACTGTCCCATGCCGATGCTGGGCCTGTCAGGGTCGCGTCCGCAGATCATCGATACGATCGACCGGATGACTCCGGCCCCCGGCGGTACCCACGCTGACGTGGGCCTGCGCTGGGGTCTGCGGGTGCTGTCGCCCCGGACCGAATGGGTGAACTTCTTCGGCCATACGACACCGACTGCTTTCACCGGCAACGCTGGTCAGAAGGTGATGGTGCTGATCACCGACGGCGCCAACCAGGAAGCGGTGGACTTCCCGGGCTACTGGGGCTGTTCGGACACCAGCGCGCCGGGATGCTCCGGTGCCCCCAACCGGGCAACGCTGGATTCCCGCATGCTCGACTGGTGCCGTGCGATCCGCGAGGATTACGACATCCAGCTCTATACGGTGGCTGTAAACGTGTCGGATTCCACGGCGGTGAACCTGCTACGGCAGTGCACGGGCGATCCATCCCGCGCCTTCAGCGTGGATGCCGCCGAGCTCGGCGAGACTTTTGCGGCGATTGCCCAGGCCACGTTCCGTCTGCGCCTCAAGGAGTAGGCGGATTTAGGCTGCGGTTAAGGCTGATGTGAAACGGTTCACAGCGTGAACCGTGACCCGTCGACCAAGGACCGTACCTTCATGTTCAAGCTGACCAATCGGCGCAGGTTGCGCGCGACATCGGGCAACGTCGCCATGATCTTCGCCCTCGGGGGCGCGGCATTGCTGGTGGTGGCTGGATCCGCGATCGAGCTGACCCGGGTCGCAGACATGCGCTCCAAGCTGGCCTCGGCGGCCGATGCCGCAGCTCTGGCCGCCAAGAAGCGTCAGATCGACACCTTCGCCGCAACGGGTCTGACCCCATCGCAGGCCAGTGGCGCTCTGGCGGGCCGGAACATGTTCGACGGCAACCGTGCCGAGCTGGACCAGCTGGCGGACAACATCACCGCCACCGTGTCCTGGGATGCCGACGGGTCGGCCCGGGTTGTTGCCCACGCCGACGCCAAGCTGATGCTCGGCGGAATTCTCAGCATGGGCGGTGCCCTGCCCTTCGGGTCGGTGCCGATCGAAGTGGTCTCGGTGGCCAGTTCGGGCACCAACCAGTTTGTCGAGATTGCCATGGTACTCGACAATACCGGCTCGATGTTCTCGATGGACGGGCGACCGACATCGCGCTTCACCAATCTGCGCAGTGCCTCTGTAGCGTTCGTGAACTCAGCCTTCGACAACATGAGCGTGCCGGACCGCCTGCGGATTGCAGTCATCCCGTGGGGCACGACTGTCAACATGCGCTCCGAGACGCCGCTGGGCTGGGACCCCACGCCTGTGGCGGGCGGTTCGGCCGTGGTGGCCGACCGCGGCACCCGTACCCTGCCAGGTAGCCCGATGGACCGCAGTGGCAGCATCAACCAGAACACCGCCACACTGAACGGCATGTTCGCGCCCGTGAGCTGGCGCGGCTGCGTCAGCGGTGCGGGCGAAAGCCAGGCAGCGAACGATTCTCCCAAGTCCGGCATGCGCTGGGACGCACTGGCGGTGCCGTCGCACATGCACGGCACCACCTGGCGCCCGCGGATCACCGTCTCGGCCACCTGCTGGTCCTGCCCCAGCTCGCCGCCATCGCCGCCGGGTCCGCCGTCGCCGCCCAGTCCGTCGCCCCCACCGCCGCCGCCTGGTGGCATGATCGGCTCGCTGGATCGCGCTCCGACGATCGAGCCGGCGCGCTTTGCGCAGATGGGGACCGGGCGCAACGGCCCTGGAGAGCGGATGTTCCTCGGCTTTGGTGGCCCGCAGGTGCGGGGCGTCCAGTCGGGCTGCACTCCCTACGCCTGTACCCAGGACCAGTGCGATTCCGGCCATCCCGGTGTGAGCGGCACCACGTGCTGGCAGGCCCCCCGGAAGGGCTATGGCCCGGATCCGTCCACCGATGGCCGCCGCAACACATTCGCGCCCGTCAATGGAAGCTGTATCAATACAGGCTTTAACGACTGTACGCCCGGAAGCGCGCCACCGACCCAGCCTCAGCCTGCGTGCGTTTCCGACCCGAACGAGTTCACCTGGAACAGCTCGGGTGGTGCAACCTGTGCCAATACGCCGCTGTCATCCTGGAGCAGCTTCGAGCCGACCGTCGGTCCGAACATCAATTGCCCGATGCCGATGCTGGGCCTGTCGGGATCGCGGACTCAGGTGCTGGCGAGCATCAACCGGATGACCCCGGTGACTGGCGGCACACATGCGGATGTGGGCCTGCGCTGGGGTCTGCGGGCGCTGTCGAGCCGGTCGCAGTGGGCCTCGTTCTTCGGCATTGGCGGCACAAACGCCCCGCAGGACTTTGGCCGCAACGATACCAAGAAGGCCATGATCCTGATCACAGACGGCGAGAATACCGAGGCCGAGGACTTCCCCGGCTTCTGGGGCTGCTCGGACAGCTCTGCCCCAGGCTGCTCGGGCGCGCCGGATTCGGCCACGCTCGACGCCAGGATGGCATCCTGGTGCCAGGCGATCCGCGACGACTATGGCGTGGAGCTCTATACGGTGGCGGTGAACATCACCAATCCGGCGGCAGTGGCGCGGCTGGCGGCCTGTGCCGGCGACCCGTCCCGTGCCTTTGCCGTGGATGCCAGCCAGCTGAGCAAGACCCTCGAGCAGGTGGCTCAGAGCATCTTCCAGCTGCACATCAAGGAATAGCGCCAACTGTCCGGGGAGTGGGCGCGGCACTGGCGCCTGCACCTATTCGCACCTGCGTGTGCGGGCGCAGCCTTGCCAGCGCCCGGCACGCCCCCTATCCCGTCGCGAAATCGTCACCGGGGTGGGGACCGCCGAGATGAAGCTGCTTGCTGGCAATGCCAATCGACCGCTGGCCGAGGCCATCGCGGGATATCTCGACACGCGGCTGACGCGCGCCCAGGTGCGCCGGTTTGCCGACAACGAGATTTTCGTCACCATCGACGAGAATGTCCGTGGCGAGGATGTGTTCGTCATCCAGTCCACCAGCTTTCCGGCGAACGATCACCTGATGGAGCTGCTGATCTGCATCGATGCGCTGCGGCGCGCGTCGGCGCGGCGGATCACGGCGGTGCTGCCCTATTTCGGCTATGCCCGGCAGGACCGGAAAACCGGCGGCCGCACACCGATTTCTGCAAAGTTGGTCGCCAATCT
>JAIXTH010000194.1 GCA_027484265.1 Alphaproteobacteria bacterium | reverse complement strand
TCTACCGCGACGTCCGCATCTTCCGGATCTATGAGGGCACCAGCCAGGTGCTGCAGACCGTGGTGGCCAAGGAAATGGCGCGAGCCGGTGCCGTTGGTGCCTGATCCGCTTGTCTCCCCCGGACCGACTGGCCCGGAGGGCTTCATCCGCGCCAACACGCGCATTCACGCGCCGCCCCATGTGCCCGAGGTGCGGCTGCATCTGGCGGATGAGGCGGTGCCGCTGTGGCAGGCGACCGAGGCCGAGCTGGAGCAGCAGGGTCTGCCGCCGCCGTTCTGGGCCTTTGCGTGGGCGGGCGGCCAGGCGCTGGCGCGCTATGTGCTGGACCGGCCCGACGTGGTGCGGGGGCAGCCGGTACTGGACCTGGCCAGCGGGTCCGGCCTTGTTGGCATCGCGGCGGCGCTGGCAGGAGCCGGGCCGGTGCGGGCAGCAGACCTCGATCCGTTTGCGCTGGTGGCGATCCAGCTGAATGCGGCCCTGAACGGCGTGACCCTGGCCTCCGAGCCCGCCGACTTGATCGGCACGGACGTGCCCGAACCGGTGATCCTGGTGGGCGACCTGTTCTATGAACGCGACCTCGCCGACCGGCTGGCGACGTGGCTGCTGCGCCTGACGGGCGCGGGCCGCACGGTGCTGGTGGGCGATCCGGGGCGCAGCTATCTGCCGAAGGACCAGCTGGAGGAGCTGGCCTGCTATGAGGTGGCGGTCTCGCGCGATCTGGAAGACGCCGAGGTCAAGCGCACCAGGGTCTGGCGGTTCCGGACGGTCTGACCGACGGCTCCGGACTGCGGGCCGCCGGGCCTGATCACCGCAGCCAGGCAAAAGCCGCGCGCACGATCTCCCGCGCGCCGGTCACAGATGGCGGGCCGTGGGCGAAGACCAGCCGTTCAGCCGGCCACGCCTGGATCCCGGCCAGGCTCCTGCGGGCTGCTGTCCTGTCCGTGGTCGCCACCTGAAACTTCAGTGGCACCTGGGGTGCCGCGCCGGTCATCCGGTCGGCCCGCGCAATCCAGGCCCGCCAGCCGGTGTTGAGATGCGCCGGAACCTGCTGGAGCAGGTCGGTGAAGATGACAGTCGCACTGGGCCGATGGAACAGCACGGCCTCGGTGGC
The DNA here is from genome assembly GCA_027484265.1 of Alphaproteobacteria bacterium. Classification (GTDB taxonomy): domain Bacteria; phylum Pseudomonadota; class Alphaproteobacteria; order Caulobacterales; family Aquidulcibacteraceae; genus JAIXTH01. The sequence continues at coordinate 7,638 of JAIXTH010000194.1, read as the reverse complement.
GATCGCATTGCCCTCGAACAGGACACAGTCAACGGCCCCGCCCCACGCATCGGGCAGCCCGTCAGCGAGGTCGCTGTCAAACCGGATATCCGGTCTCTTCTGGCGCAGGCCGGGCGCGGCATGGATCTGTGCCGAAGGATAGGCGCTCTGCCAGTCGCCCAGAAACAGATGGTGCAGGTGGTTGGGCGCCACGATGTGGGCCACCGGCCCGGTCTGTTCGATCCAGGCCGCCACCTGCTTGGACAGCGCCACGGGCGACCAGACCAACAGGCTGGCATCCGGCAGACGGATCAGCGCCATGCGTGTCGGATAGCGGAAACCAAGTGCCGCCGTGACGACTGGCCCGTCCGCCAGCCAGATGTCTGGACCCAGGGGCGTGGGGGTGCTGGCTGTCACGTCAGGGTCGGTCATCAGTGTTACGGCTCGGGTTGGGCCGGCGCAGGCAGCGCTGGCCAGGGCGGCATGGTCCAGGGAGGCATGATCATGATTGAATACCATCGCGCAATCTGCTGAGAGCGGCTGACATGACTGACGGCCTCCACCGCCTGATCCTCGCCGAGTTGCGCCTGGCCTGGGCCGGGGCGCACCGGATGCTGCTGGTGGTGGGGCCGGACCGGCGGGTGCTGCGCCAGTTCAACGGCCTGGCCACCGGGTCGCGGGGGCCGATCCCGATCGGCTGGCTCCCCCGCCACCGGCTGGTGGCTTATGATAGCGATGCGCGGCCCGGCTACTGGCTGCTGCCGGCGGGCGCGCGCTGGCAGCTGGCGCCGGACGGCCCGCTGCACCGCCCGGACGGGCGGGCCTGGATGGTGCTGGATGACCCGGCTGATGGCAGCCCCGGATGCCGTGCCGCTACGCTGAAGGCGGGCTCGGCAGACGAGCTGGCGCCGGTTCTGGCCGCCATGGCAGCTGCACGCGAGGCCTTGAACGAACGCTCACTTCATTATCCGTTTTTGGGGCTTGGGGCCAACAGCAACTCGGTGGCCACCACACTGCTTCGGGCCGGCGCTCTCCCCGATCCGGTCATTCCCGCCGGAGCGGTGCTGGTGCCGGGATGGGGGCGGGTGCTGCTCCCTCCCGCGCGCCTCCGGGAAATCCAGCGCAACGCGGGCCTTGCGGTGAGCTGAGACTGGAGCCCGGGCGGCGCGGTCCTAGCGAAGGGCGTGGCAGACGGTATCTGCAGGCCGCGGGGCCATGCGCTCCCAGAGCTGCCAGGGGCCATCGGTCTCGACGAGGCGGAACTGGCTGCGCCAGAGCTCGTCTGTGGCCGGATCGATCCGCAGAAGCTCCACCGGACGGAAGCCCTGCAGGCCAGGGCTCGCCGGCATCTGGCGGGCCAGGATCAGGTCGACCGGGCGGCACACAAGGTCGGCCCTGAATTCGTCGAGCACCTGCTCCAGCACCTGCGTCCGGGCCGGATCATCGGTGCGGGCGGCGCCATCGGGGCCGGTGAGACCGGCCAGCATCCACAGCGAATAGTGCCGCGACCAGTGCTGCCGCCCCACCGCCTGGGGATGGAGAAAGGCGTTCTCGGGGGCGCTGTCGAGAATCAGCACGCGGCTGTCAGCAGGGGCCTCGGCCAGCACCGCCGCCACTTCGGGGTCCGGCACCAGGGCCATGCCGCTGGCGGCTGCCCGCAGCGGCTGTCCCACCAGAAGGGCAGCGAAGGCGGCCACGCTCGCCACCAGAGCCAGAAGGAACCGCACTGGCGCACCGGTCTCACGGGCCGCCGCCAGCGCCAGCGCCAGCAGCGCTGCCCCCTGGGCCCCGAGCGCATGGTAGCGCCAGCCCTTCATCTGCAGCACCACGACGAGGGCAAACAGCACCGCTGCCCCCGCAAGCCCCCACACCAGCCCCCGGCGCTCGCCGGACAGCGCCAGCATCAGAATCGCCCACGGCACGACAGCCAGCAGCGCGAGGAGATAGCCAGCAGCCTCGGCGGGCGCGATCCGCGCCAGCGGGCTGAAACCGTCATAGGAGTGGCTCACCAACGGCACGATGCTGTCGAGGAAAGCCGGGGTGAGGGTCAGGACACTGGCGCCATAGGCGATCGCTGCTGTGCCCAGCAGCAAGGTCTCGGGCCGGACCGGCCGCCACGCGAGCCGCTGGCGCGCGATCAGCGCCAGCTCCACCAGCACCGGGATCACGACAAAATAATGCTTCAGGGCAAAGCCATAGGCCGCAAACACCGCCACCATCAGCGCCAGCCGCCAGTCTGTAGCCAGTCCCTGCGCCCGGCGCGCCGCAAGGGCGATCCACAGCGCAGCTGCCACCAGCGCCGCGCTCTCGCGCTGCCCCACTTCGCCCACCGGCAGGATCAGGGCGGCAAAGGCCAGGGCAAAGCCACCTGCGATCCGGCTGCGCCGGTCCAGCAGCCCCTGTGCCAGCCGGTCCCAGACCAGCACTGCCCCGGCCACGGCGAGGTGGCACAGGATCATCAGCACGCCATAGGCGGACAGGCCGGTCAGCTGTGCCAGCGCCACAGACGGGATCGCGGCCCAGAACCACAAGGGCGGGTTCACCTCGATCACATCGGCATAGACCGTGCGCCCGGCCAGCGCCTCTGCGGCCACATGCAGCCGCCACGGCATGTCGCCCATCGGCGGCACCAGCAGCGACAGCACCAGGCTGGCAGCGATCATCAGCCCCAGCAGCACCGGCCAGGACAGGCCCAGCTGCCGTGTCTGTGGCAGGGAACCGGTGTCGGCCACCATGGTGTCAGGCCACCTGGCGGCTGCGGGGCTGGCTGCGGGGCTGGCTGGCTGCGGCGGGCGCGGTGGCCGGGCTGGCGGCGCTGTCGCGGTCAAAGCCGGTGCGGCGGCCCACCAGATAGAGCGGGCGCTCCTTCGAGGCCATGTAGATCCGCCCCACATACTCCCCGATCATGCCCATCACGATCAGCTGCACCCCGCCCATGAACATGGTGGCGATGAACAGAAGCGTCCAGCCACTGACCCAGTTCTCGGTGAACAGCCGGTTGCCCAGGGCATACAGGATACCCAGCCCCGCCAGCGCCACGATCACGAAGCCCAGCGTGAGCACCAGCCGCAAGGGCTGCATCGAGAACGACAGCATGCCGTCGAACGCCAGCCGCAGCATCTTGCGCAGGGGATATTTGGTCTCGCCGGCGGCGCGGGCATCGCGGTGATAGGGCAGCGCGGTCTGGCGGAAGCCGGCCCAGGCAAACATGCCGCGCAGGAACCGGTCGCGCTCGGGCATCGCCAGGATCGCATCGGCCACCGCCCGGTCCACCAGCCGGAAGTCGCCCACGTCCAGCGGTATGTCCACATCCGACAGGGCGTTGAGCCCGCGGTAGAACCACCGCGCCGTCGCCAGCTTGAAGGCACTCTCGCCCCCGCGCGACAGCCGCTGGCCATAGACCACGTCGAAACCCTCGCGCCATCTGGCCAGCATGTCGCCAATCAGTTCGGGCGGGTCCTGCAGGTCGGCGTCGATGATGGCGATGGCATCGCCTGCCGCATGCTCGAGCCCGGCCGAGACGGCGATCTGGTGCCCGAAGTTGCGCGACAGATGCACCACCCGCACCCGGCTGTCGCGGGCGGCGATGAAGTCGAGCAGGCCCGCAGTCGCATCGCGCGAGCCATCATTGACATAGATGATCTCGAACCGGGCACCGGTCGCCTCGAGGGCCGGCGCCAGCCGGGCATGGGTAACCCGGATCACCTCCTGCTCGTTGAAACAGGGCACCACCACCGACACCAGCGGATCGGCGGAACGGACGGGCGCCAGCGGCGCTGGGAAAGCAGAACTGTCAGCCATGCCGTGCCGTTCTGGCACAGGAGGCTGAAGGAAGCGTTGAGCCTTCGCCGGCGGGGGGCGCGGGCGGAAGTCACCCGTGGCGCGGTCGGGCGGGGGGCGTTATAGGGGCGCCATGGCCGATGGACAGCACGCACCGATCACGCTCATTCCCGGGACCACCCGCCCCGCTGGCGCGGGGGTGTCGGCAGAGGGGCTGTTGCTGGACTGCTGGTATCTGGCGCGGCCCTCGGCCGAGGTGAAGCCCGGCACCCAGGCGCGGGTGATGGTGGCCGGCGAGCCAGTGCTGGTGGGGCGGACGGCGGCTGGCGAGCCGTTCGCGCTGAAGGATGTGTGTCCGCACCGCGGAGTTCCGCTGTCGGCAGGTCGGCAGATGCCCGCACCCGATGGCAACCCGTCGGTCCAGTGCCCCTATCATGGCTGGCAGTTCGGCACTGGCGACGGGGTGTGCAAGCTGATGCCGTCGCTGGTCGAGGGTCAGGCGGTGGACACGGCGCGGGTGAAGGTGCGGCGCTATCCGGTGGCCGAGAAGCACGGGCTGCTGTTCGTCTATATTGCTGCCGATCCGCGGTTCGACGGAGAGCCCCCGCCACCGCCCGAGTTCGGCCTGCGGGCCGAGAGGCCGCGGTTCGTGGTGTCGCGGGTGTTCGAGGCGCATATGGACAATGCCGTGGTGGGACTGATGGACCCGGCCCATGTCCCGTTCGTGCATACCCAGTGGTGGTGGCGCCCGCCGTCCACCGGCCTGCGCCTCAAGGAGAAGCAGTTCGAGCCGCGCGGGCGCGGCTGGGCGATCGCACGCCATGCGCCGTCGGGCAATTCGCTGGCCTACCGGCTGCTGTTCGGTCAGGACGTGACAACCGAGATCGTGTTCGAGCTGCCGGGCTATCGCTGGGAAGTGGTGGAGAATGGCCGGGCGCAGTTCTTCACCCTGACCTGCCTGACGCCGATGGATGGCCGCACCACGCTGATCACCCAGGCCAGCTACTGGACCGGCGCGCCGCTGCTGGACCTGATCAAGCCGTTCCTGATCCCCGGCGCCCGCGAATTCCTGGACCAGGACGGCCGCTTCGTGGACCTGCAGAACCAGGGCCTGCCGCATATGCGCACGATGCTGTGGATCGACGACATCGACGTGCAGGCCAAATGGTACCACGCCCTCAAGAAGGAGTGGGCGGGCGCCCGTGCCGAGGACCGCGCGTTCGCCAATCCGGTGAAACCGGCGACGTTGCGCTGGCGGAGTTAACGGGCAGCCGCGCTTTCGGTGCGCCCGACCCCGGCGTCCTTACGGCTTCACCATCGCAAACTGCGCCACGTCGATCCGGCCGGTGCGGAAGCCGGCCTCGCAATAGGCCAGGTAGAAACGCCACAGCTGGCGGAAGCGCTCGTCGAAGCCCAGCTCCTTGATGGTGCGCCATTCCGCGAGGAACGTGTGTCCCCACTGCGACAGGGTCTCGGCATAGGACAGGCCGAAGGCCGCCGCCCCCTCCCAGACCAGACCGGCGCGCTGCACTTCCTGGCGCAGCCGTGCGACGCTGGGCAGCATGCCGCCGGGGAAGATGTAGCGCTGGATGAAATCGGCGCGCGAGCGGTATTCGTCGAACAGCCGGTCGTCGATGGTGATGATCTGCAGACCGGCCTTGCCGCCGGGCTTCAGCACCGAGGACACCTTGTCGAAATAGGCGGGCCAGTATTCCTCGCCCACCGCTTCGAACATCTCGATCGAGGCGACGGCATCGAACTGGCCGGTGATATCGCGGTAGTCCTTGAGCAGGATCTCGGTGCGGTCCGACAGGCCGGCGCGGGCCAGGCGGTCGATCGCCCAGGCATGCTGTTCCTTGGAAATGGTGACGCCGGTCACCCGGGCGCCGCGCTCGCGCGCGGCATATTCCGCAAAGCCGCCCCAGCCGCAGCCGATCTCCAGCACATGCATGCCGGGCTTCAGGTCGATCATGTCGGCCAGCTGGGCATATTTGTTCATCTGCGCCGTGGTCAGATCCTCGTCCGGCGAGCGGAACACGGCGGAGGAATAGGTCATGGAGGGGTCAAGCCAGCGGCTGTAGAACCGGTTGCCCAGGTCATAGTGGGCATGGATGTTCTTGCGCGAACCCTGACGAGTGTTGCGGTTCAGCAGCTTGTGATGGATCGCATTGATCGCCCGCATGATCGGACCGCCCATCATCAGGCGCGGCATCTGGTCGAGGTTCGACGAGAAGGCCTCGAGGATGCGGGCAAGGTCGGTGGTGTCCCACTCGCCAGCCATCAGGCCCTCGGCAAAGCCGATGTCGCCATTGGCCATCACCCGGCCCACCACGGCAAAGTCCTTGATGTGCAGGTCGGCCTCCACCCCGGGCTTCGGCCCCTGGAACCGCAGCACCCGCCCGTCGGGCAAGGTCACCGTGATCGAACCGGACACCATCCGGGTCATGGCGATGGCCGCCAGCTTGAACGAACCCGGCACGCCTTTCAGCGCGCGCGCGAGCGCGGGTGTCATCAGAACCGGGCGGGCGGAAACAGGAGCGGGGGAAGCGACTTCAAGCTGCGTCATGAGACCTCTTACGCAGGACAGGCCGCCCCAGTTCAAGGCTGGCCGGACCAGTGGCAGTTGCGGTTGCGCTGGCGGGGTTGCTGCGACACCCGGCGCGGACATGGCCGCACGCAGAGCGCCCCTGTGTCTGTCCGTCCCCCGACGCCATTGGCCAGCCCCCCATTGCGACCGGGCGACGCTATGTCATTCAGTCCGGCCGCGCCAGCCGCGCAGTCGACACAGATGGCGGTCTGTCCGGCTTGTGGTGGTAGCGCGCGCCCTTGAGCAGAAGTTTCAGCGCTTCCCAGTGAATGGCGACGATCACCTTCAAGGTCAGGAACGGCACCTTGAAGAAGGCGCGGCGCAGGTGGCGGTCGTCCAGCGGCTGTGCTGTGGCCTTGAGGGTGGCGACATGGTCGCGCACCCCGTTCACGGCCTTGTCGATGGTGAGGGTCAGGGTCTGGCCAGGTCCGCGCAGCGTGAAGGCATAGCCACCCTCAACGGCGAAGAACGGCGAGACGTGGAACACCTTGTCCGCTTCCTGCCGCTCGACCGGCGTGCCATCGGCGGGGGCGACATAGGAGTGGGTCTCGCCGAAGGTGTTGTTCACCTCGTAGATCACCGCAGCGAGCTGTCCGTCCGGCCGATAGGCGAAAAACACCGACAGCGGATTGAACACATAGCCGAGCACACGCGGGAAGCTCAGCAGCCGGATCGGCCCGCCGCCGGCGTCAATCCCGGCCTCTGCCAGCCGTGCCTCGACCCAGCCGCGCAGCGGCGCGCCGGAGCGGTCGCCGTGGTCCCGGTCAAAGAAGGCCAGCGCGCCGAAACGGTTGTGCTTCAGCCAGGACAGCCCCGGCGGCACAGGCGCATCCACATCCACCAGCAGCTGGAAGATGGCATAGGACAGACGGTGCTCGAACGGCGCGAACCGCACATGCACGGTGCGCCCATCATAGAGGGCTGGGGCTGGCGGATGGACGGCTGGTGCTGGCATGGGGGGTGTCGCGGCTTGTCGCGCGGGAATGCCGCGGTGTCCAGTTCTACGCAGCGCAGGCCCCATCAGTTGCGATCCTGTGCCGCACCGGTGGCGCGTCGGCAGCCAACGCCCTATCTGTTCCCCGCATGAGCGACCCCACCGATCCCGACACCCTGCCGGACCTGCCTCAAGCCGCGCGCGATGCCCTGGCCGAGGCCGCCGCGCGCCGTGCGGCTGCCGAAGCAGCCGAGACTGCCCGCGGGGCAGAGCACGGTGGTCCGGCAGGTGCCGAACCCACCCGCTATGGCGATTGGGAGCGCAAGGGCATCGCGGTGGACTTCTAGCAGTCACCAGC
>JAIXTH010000210.1 GCA_027484265.1 Alphaproteobacteria bacterium | reverse complement strand
CTAGCAGCTGTCAGCTCACGGGACAACCGTGAAGGCCTGGACCGTGGATGTGGCCGATGAAGCTGCCGTGGTGACCGCCATGGCCGACACGGCGGCCCAGATGGGCCGGATCGACAGCGTGTTCGCCAACGCCGGGGTCGGCTATGGCGCTCCCAGCTTTGTCGACATGAGCACCGAGACCTATCGCAAGACCCTGGCGGTCAATCTCGACGGGGTGTTCTTCACCCTGCGGGAGGCCTGCCGCCACATGGTGGAGCGGGCGAAGGCAGGCGATCCGGGCGGGTCGCTGGTGGGCGTTGCCTCGCTCGCGGCCATCGAGGGTGCGGCCCGCAACGAGGCCTATGCCGCCACCAAGGGCGCGGTGATCTCGATGATCAAGTCGGTGGCGGTGGAGCATGCGCGCTATGGCGTGCGGGCCAATGCGATCCTGCCGGGCTGGATCGCCACCGACATGACCGAGATGGCGCAGTCGAGCCCGGCCTTCACCGAGAAGGTGCTGCCGCGGGTGCCGATGCGCCGCTGGGGCACGCCGGACGACTTCGGTGGCCTCGCCGTCTACCTCGCCAGCAGCGCCAGCGCGTTCCACACCGGCGACCTGCTGGTGGTGGATGGCGGCTACGCGATCTTCTGAGAACCGGAGGACGCGCTCAGGGGGCGGCAGCGGCCGCTGTTACCCGATCGGAGATGGCGTCGAGGCGGGAAGCCGCCTCGCGCAGGGTGCGGGCTGCCTGGCCGTTGCGGACCACGGTGGCATCCGACACCGCCCGCGCCTCGCCGATCCGGGCCAGCTCGGCTTCCAGCCGGCTCACCTGGCTGCGGGCCTCGTGCAGTTCATCGCATACCATCAGCGCACCCATCAGCATCAGCTTGAGCTCGCTGATCTGGCCGACGTCAGTCACCAGCTGCGTGATGTGGCCATCGAGGTGCCGGGCCAGGCGCGTGACCTGATCCTCCTGGCCATCCTCGCAGCCGATCACATAGAGCTTCTGATTGATCTCGATCTGGACCTTGCCCACGGCAGTTCCCCCGTCACCGGCCCTCTACCAGCCAAATCACAGTGGCATGGTGCGCCAGCATGGGGGAATCCTGTTGTTCTGTCCACGGGGTATCCGCCAGCCTTGCGCCGGCGGGCGCCACCCTGGCAGGTGCCCCCGGGGCTCTGGTCAGCCACGTCCGAATGGTGGCAAGGACCACCCATGCGGATCGTCCTGCTAACCCGCTTCTTTCCGCCCGAGATCTCGGGCGGCGCGCGCCGTCCCCATGGCCTTGTGGCAGGGTGGCGGGCCGACGGGCATCACGTGACTGTCGTGGCACCGGCCGGTGCAGACGACCCGCATTTGATCGCCGTGCCCCACCCGACCTATCCAGCCCGGCCCAGCCACGGCACAGGCCAGCACGAGGCATCGGGCATCGCCAGCTGGCTGCGGACACATCTGATGCTGCCGGACCCGGAAGTCCGCTGGGCGCTGCGGTCCGTGCGGGCGGCCGAGGCAGCAGCGCGGGAAGCAGACTGGATCGTCTCCACCAGCCCGCCTGAATCCCTGCATCTGGCCGCGCGCCTGCTGTCGGATCGAACCGGCACTCCCTGGCTGGCCGACATGCGCGATCTGTGGCTGGAGCGGCCGCAGCTGACGGCACGCCGTGGCTGGCTGCGCCAGAGGGTCGAGCGGCCGCTCGCACGCTGGATCCTGGGGCGGGCACGGGCACTGACCGCCGTCTCGCCAGCCCTGATGCACGAGCTGGACGGGCTGGCGCCGGACGGTGTCCCGCGCGCCGTGGTCGGACATTTCACGCTGCCCTATGCGGGACCGGCCGAGCCGCTGCCGGCGGAGAGCTTCAACATCGTCCACACAGGGGCGATCAGCCTGTCCAATCCCCTGTCGGAGTTCGCCTGCCTGCTGGAAGACTTCGAGAAGCTGGTTCAGCGCCGCCCCGATGCGCGGCTGTGGCTGGCCGGGCATCTGTCAGCGCACGAAGTGGCGGCCTTCCGGTCGAGCCCGGCGGGCAGCCGGATCGAGATCGTGGGCCCGGTGGATGCCCGGCGTGCCCGCGCGCTGCAGGCCGGAGCAGATGCGCTGGCACTGGTTTCGGGACGCAACAGCCACGCGCTGCCGGGCAAGCAGGCCGAATACAGGTCCACGGGCCTGCCGATCCTGGTATCTGCCCCCGGTCCGTGGCTCGAGCTGGTGGAGGACCGGGCTCGGCTGCTGGCGTTCGCCGATGCGGCCGACCTCCCGAAGGCCACCCCGGCACAGACCACCCCGGCACAGGCCAGCCCGGCACAGGCCACCCCGCCAGACGACAGCGCCCGCGTCGCCGCACGCCAGTTCATCGCCCTGATGAACGCGGCACAGCCTGCCAACGGCTCGCGAAACACTTGACTTGTCCGGGTGCATGGGAGAGGGCAGCGCGGACTGGACACGCGCAGGACCGCTGCTGGCACGACCCCTGCAAGCCGCGGCGACCAACACAGTTCGAGGACACTCCATGACACGTCGGTATTTTGGAACGGATGGCATCCGTGGCGAGGCCAATACCTGGCCCATGACCTCGGAGGTGGCGATGGCGCTGGGCATGGCTGCCGGCAGCCTGATGCGCCGCAGCGAGCACAAGCCGCACGTGATCATCGGCAAGGACACCCGCCAGTCGGGCTACATGATCGAGTTTGCGCTGGTGTCGGGCTTTACCGCTGTCGGCCTCGATGTGAAGATCCTCGGCCCGATCCCGACCCCGGCCATCGGCCTGCTCACCCGGTCGCTGCGCGCCGATCTCGGCGTGATGATCTCGGCCTCGCACAATGGCTACCACGACAACGGCATCAAGCTGTTCGGTGCCGATGGCTTCAAACTGTCGGACGATCAGGAGCGCGCGATCGAGCGGCTGATGGACAAGCCCGAGAAGATCCAGCGCGCCAGCCCCACCAAGGTCGGCCAGGTGCGCAGCTTCGAGGATTCGCGCGGCCGCTATGTCGAGTATGCCAAGGGCGTGTTCCCGCGCGGACGCACCCTCGAGGGCCTCCGGATCGTGGTGGATTGCGCCAATGGCGCCGCCTACAAGACCGCCCCCTGGGCGCTGTGGGAGCTGGGCGCCGATGTGGTGGAGATCGGGGTCAATCCGAACGGCCGCAACATCAATGAAGGCTGCGGCTCGACCAACACCCGCCTGCTGCGCGAGACCGTGCTGGAGCGGCGCGCCGATATCGGCATCGCGCTGGACGGCGACGCCGACCGTCTGATCATCATCGACGAGCGCGGCCGCGAGATCGACGGCGACCAGATCATCGCCTCCATCGCCCGCGACCGGATCGCCGACGGCACCTTGCGCGGCCCGGGCGTGGTGACAACCATCATGTCGAACCTCGGTCTCGAGCGCTACATGGAGGGCCTTGGCTCGACCCTGGTGCGCACCGGCGTGGGCGACAGGCTGGTGGTGCAGAAGATGCGCGAGCTGGATGCCAATGTGGGCGGCGAGCAGTCGGGCCACATCGTGCTGCTGGACTATGCCACCACCGGCGATGGCCTGGTGTCGGCCCTGAGCGTGCTGTCGTCGATGGTGCTGTCGGGCCGTACCGCCAGCGAGACGCTCTCGGTGTTCGACCCGATGCCGCAGGTGAAGAAGAACCTGCGCTATTCCGGTGCCTCGCCACTGACCGACCCGGCGATGCAGGCAGCGGTGGCCCGCGCCGAAGACGCGATCGCCGCCCAGGGTGGTCGGCTGGTGGTGCGCACCTCCGGGACCGAGCCCGTGGTGCGGCTGATGGCCGAAGGCGAGGACACCGCCAAGCTGACAGCCCTGATCGAGGAACTGGGCGAGACCCTGCAGGGCCGCCGCGCTGCGGCGTCCTGAGAGCCGGAGCTGCTTGCACAGCACCCGTCTGTGCGGGGCCTTGGAGTTGTCATGTTCCGTGGCTAGATGCGCCCGGATACGGTGCATCCTGTGCCGGAGCATGCAAGCGTGCGGGCCGGGTCCGGATGGACCGGACCCTGTCGCGAACAGCAGGACTTGAGCCATGCGTGTAACCATGATCGGAACCGGCTATGTCGGCCTCGTCTCCGGCGCCTGCTTTGCCGACTTCGGCCATGACGTGATCTGCGTCGACAAGGACACGGCCAAGATCGCGGCGCTCGAACAGGGCATCATGCCGATCTACGAGCCGGGGCTGGCGGGCCTGGTGGATGCCAATGTGAAGGCCGGGCGGCTGTCGTTCTCCACCGACGTGGCCGGTCCGGTGCAGTGGGCCGATGTGGTGTTCATCGCCGTGGGCACGCCGTCGCGGCGCGGCGACGGCCACGCCGACCTCAGCTATGTGCACACCGCGGCCCGCGAAGTGGCCGCCGCCATGAGCGGCTTCACCGTGGTGGTGAACAAGTCGACCGTGCCGGTGGGCACCGGTGATGCGGTGGAGGCGATCATCCGCGAAGTGCGCCCGGATGGCGAGTTTGCGGTTGTTTCCAATCCGGAATTCCTGCGCGAAGGCGCCGCGATCGGCGACTTCAAGCGCCCCGACCGGGTAGTGGTGGGTACCGATGACGAGCGCGCCCGCGAGGCGATGCGCGAACTCTACCGACCGCTGTATCTCAACGAGACCCCGATCCTGTTCACCGACCGGCGCACCAGCGAGCTGATCAAATATGCCGCCAACGCCTTCCTGGCCGTGAAGATCGCCTTCATCAACGAAATGGCGGACCTGTGCGAGCAGGTGGACGCCAATGTGCAGGAAGTGGCGCGCGGCATTGGGCTCGACAACCGGATTGGCAGCAAGTTCCTGAATGCCGGCCCCGGCTATGGCGGCTCGTGCTTTCCCAAGGACACGCTGGCACTGGTGCGCACCGCCTCGGAGGCCGGAAGCCCGGTGACCATCGTCGAGGCCACGATTGCCGCCAATGATGCCCGCAAGCACCGCATGGCCGACAAGATCATCGCCGCCTGTGGCGGCTCGGTGGCGGGCAAGTCCATCGGCGTGCTGGGCCTGACCTTCAAGCCCAACACCGACGACATGCGCGATGCGCCCAGCCTGGTGATCGTGCCCGCCCTGATCGCCGCTGGCGCGACAGTGCGCGCCTATGACCCCGAAGGCGTGCACGAGGCCCGCAAGCAGGACGCCTTCGCGGGGCTCGACTATGCCAGCGACGCCTATGCCGCCGCCGAGGGCGCCGATGCGCTGGTGATCCTGACCGAGTGGGACCAGTTCCGCGCCCTGGATCTGCGGCGGATCGCCGGGCTGATGGCCGGCAACACGCTGCTGGACCTGCGCAACATCTACAAGCCATCGGACGCCACCGGTCACGGCTTTGACTATGTGAGCATCGGCCGGGGCAATTCATGATCACGCCCACGGCGATGGCGGGCGTGATGCTGGTCGAGCCGCGCCGGTTCGAGGACATGCGCGGCTGGTTCATGGAAACCTGGAGCGAGGCGGCCTCGCTTGAGGCGTTCGGCGGGGTGCGGTTCGTGCAGGACAATCAGTCGCTGTCGCGGGCCTCGGGGACCGTTCGCGGCCTGCATTTCCAGCTGCCGCCCCATGCGCAGGCCAAGCTGGTGCGGGTGGTGCGGGGCGCGATCCTGGATGTGGCGGTGGATATCCGGGCGGGCTCGGCCACGTTCGGTCAGCATGTTGCCGTGGAACTGTCGGCGGACAATGCCCGCCAGCTGTTCGTGCCCGCGGGCTTTGCCCATGGCTTCATCACCCGCGCGCCCGACACCGAAGTGGCCTACAAGGTCTCGGACATCTATGCACCCGCCTGCGAGGGGGGCCTGCTGTGGGACGATCCGGCCCTGGGGATCGATTGGGGGCCGGGCGCGGCAACGGCTGTGGTGGCCGAGCGTGACCGCAGCTGGCCGAAGCTGGCCGATCTTGCGACCCTGCCAGCCGGGGCCTGGGCGTGATGCGCATCCTGGTGCTGGGCCGTCAGGGGCAGGTGGCACGGGCACTGGCGGCAGCCGCCGCTGCCAGCCCGCCGTCGCTCGAGCTGACCGCCGCTGGCCGCGAGACGGCCGATCTGATGAAGCCGGGGGCGGCCGACCGGCTGATCCGCGACCTGCGCCCTGCCTGCATCATCAATGCAGCCGCCTTCACCGCCGTGGATGCCGCCGAGACCCAGCAGGAGGCCGCCCTGCGCCTCAATGCCGGGATGCCGGGTGAGGCCGCGCGGGCGGCAGCAGCCGTGGGCGCGCCCTTCATCCATCTGTCCACGGACTATGTATTCGACGGCAGCCGTCAGGGCGCCTATCGCGAGCAGGACGTGCCCGCCCCGATCAATGCCTATGGTCACACCAAACTGGCCGGCGAAGAGGCTGTGCGGGCAGCGGGCGGCGCCAGCACGATCCTGCGGGTGTCGTGGGTCTATGGCCCCCATGGCGCCAATTTCATGCACACGATGCTGCGGCTGGCGGCCAGCCGCCCGGCGGTGTCGGTGGTGGACGACCAGATCGCCTGCCCCACGCCGGCCGACGAAATCGCCCGGATCGTGCTGGCCCTGGCACTGGCAGGCGCGCCCGGCGGCCTGTTCCATCTGGCGGGTCCGGATCCAGTCAACCGCGCTGATTTCGCACGCGAACTCTTTGCAGCCGCCGCTGCGGCGGACGGCCCTTCGGCCGATGTCCAGCCGGTACCCAGCAGCGCCTTCCCGACCCCTGCCGTGCGACCGCACAACACCGCGCTGGATAGCAGTGCCCTGCTGGCCGCGACCGGTCTGGCCGTCGAGCCGCGCGCCATCAGCCTCGCCCGCTGCATGCAGCAGATTGCAGCGGCCGGCTGGCCGGCCTGAGCCGGGTTCAGGGGGTCTGCAGCAGCCGGTGGAGATAGGCTCCGTAGGCTGATTTTCCGTGGGCCGCCGCGTGACGGGCGAGACAGGCGTCGTCGATCCAGCCCATCTCGTGCGCGATTTCCTCCAGGCACGCGATCTTGAGCCCCTGGCGGTGTTCCAGCGCACGGACGAATTCCGCCGCTTCCAGCAGGGAATCCGGCGTGCCGGTATCGAGCCAGGCATAGCCGCGCCCCAGCCGCTGCACCGCTAGATCACCGCGCTCGAGATACAGCCGGTTGAGGTCGGTGATCTCCAGCTCGCCCCGCGCAGAGGGCTTCAGCGACTTTGCCAGCGCCACCACGTCGGCATCGTAGAAATACAGGCCGGTCACCGCCCAGTTGGAGCGCGGCCTGACCGGCTTTTCTTCGATCGACAGCGCCTTGCCCGCCGCATCGAACTCCACCACCCCGAACCGCTCGGGGTCCGAAACACGGTAGGCGAACACGGTGGCACCGCTGCGGGGCCGGGCAGCTTCGGCGAGGTCACGGTCGAGGTCGGAGCCGAAGAAGATGTTGTCCCCCAGCACCAGCGCGCAGGGCTCGCCGTTGATGAAGTCCTCGCCGAGGATGAAGGCCTGCGCCAGCCCATCGGGGCTGGGCTGCTCGGTATAGCTGAAGCGGACGCCGAGGTCGGACCCGTCCCCCAGCAGTTTCTGGAACAGCGGCAGGTCGTGCGGGGTCGAGATGATCAGGATATCCCGGATGCCCGCCAGCATCAGCACCGAAATCGGGTAATAGATCAGCGGTTTGTCATAGACCGTCAGCATCTGCTTGGTGACCACCCGCGTGGCCGGCCACAGCCGCGTGCCGGTTCCACCAGCCAGAACGATACCCTTCATATGTGTGCCCATTCCCTGTCAGACGGGCGTCCCTAGACCTTTGCGGCGCCGGTTCCAAGGCCAAGGCGCGCCGTGCCGTGGCCGCCGGCCCGCAGCGGCTGCCACCAGCCGGGGTTGGCGAGGTACCAGTCGACCGTGGCCGCCAGCCCGGTCTCGAAGGTCCAGCGTGGCTGCCAGCCCAGCTCTGTCATGATCCGGGTGGGATCGATGGCATAGCGGGCGTCATGGCCGGGCCGGTCGGTGACAAAGCGGATCAGGCGCTCGTGCGGCGCGCCGCCTGGGTTGGCGGCGTCCAGCCGTGCACAGATGGTTCGCACCACATCGATGTTGCGCCGCTCGTTATGGCCGCCCACGGCATAGGTCCGGCCGGGCTGGCCCCGGGTGGCGACTGCCACCAGCGCGGCCACATGGTCGTCCACATGCAGCCAGTCGCGCACATTCTCGCCCTTGCCATAGACCGGCAGCTCGCGGCCCTCGAGGGCGTTGAGGATCGTCAGCGGGATCAGCTTCTCGGGCAGCTGACAGGGCCCGTAATTGTTCGAGCAGTTCGAGATGCACACCGGCAGGCCATGGGTGTGGAACCAGGCCGAGGCCAGATGGTCGGAGGCGGCCTTCGATGCCGAATAGGGCGAGCGCGGATCGTAGGCCGTGGTCTCGCTGAACAGCCCATCGGGGCCCAGACTGCCGAACACCTCGTCCGTCGAGACATGCACGAAGCGGAACCCGTCGCGCGCCGCACCGTCCAGCGTGCGCCAATAGGCCAGCGCCGCATCCAGCAGGGTGAAGGTGCCGACGATGTTGGTCTGGATGAACGCGCCCGGTCCGTCGATCGAGCGGTCCACATGGCTCTCGGCTGCGAGATGGAACACGACCTGCGGCTGGAAGGCTGCCAGCTCGGCCGCCACCAGGGCCGCGTCGCAGATGTCGCCCTCCACGAACCGGTGCGCCGGATGATCGAGCGCCGCCCCCAGGCTGGCGCGGTGCCCTGCATAGGTCAGCCGGTCGAGGGTGGTGACCTGCCAGCCGGCCTCCAGCACCAGATGGCGCACCAGCGCCGACCCGATAAAGCCCGCCCCTCCGGTTACCAGCGCACGCATGCCATCTCCTTGTGCATGCCGGAACAAGCCCGGCCACAGTCCGCCCGCCAGATGCCCTGCGGCCCGCGCACTGGCAAGGCGGGCACCCAGTCCTGTTCCACCTACCCGTCGCGATGCCTGGGCCAAGGCCTGCTCAGCCGCAAAGATGGTATGTCTGCGCTTGACCCGCTAAACTTGATCACTATTCTCGCGGAATGCTTGGCCACTCCGACCCCACGTTCGAGTTCCAGCTCCTGGGGAGGGCTGCCTCAGGGCAGGCGTCAGCGCGCACCCGAAACCGTTGGCAACAAGAGATCGAGACAGCGATTGATGCGCGTATCGCCAGCACTGTCGAACAACTGTTTTTGATCACAGACCCGCTCAAGGTTACAATAATAATCGTCTCTCCAATGAGAATTGACTTGGACCTAGACAATCTTGCCAAGCCGATCTTGGATGCAATGAAGAGGAAGATTTATGCAGATGATAATCTTGTTTCCACTCTGCTGGTAGAGCGTTTTCATGACGGCGAAGAGTCACGTCAGGAACTCATCAATGGAGTTTTTGCAGAGGGGCTGGAACAGCTCGAAATTGGAGACATGACCAGTCAGATGCTGTATATCCGGCTTGACGCCCGCGTTTCGACGAGGAGGCACATGTGAGTAGCACGCAAGCTGGCCAGACAGATCAGTCAGAGGCTCAGGTAGCGGAGGCTGTCGTCGCGCGCTACCGCGCCATGGGGTTTGAAGTCGAACAGCCAGGCCCGGCCACGCGCCTGCCGCCATTTTTCGGCAACTACAGGCCAGACCTCATTGTCCATATGCCTGATGAGCCGGATCGGAAGATCGCTGTCGAGGTTCTGCAGGCCGGTGGTGGTCGTAGGGGCTTGAAGCTTGAGGACCTGAAGCAACGCTTTGAGGGTCAGACGGGCTGGGAGTTTCGTATTGCACTCGCGCCGCCTGATCCCGAAGCAACGCTCCGCCTCCCGATTGCAACAAGACCACAGCTTGAAGCGGAACTGGACGCCGTTGAGCGGCTTGCCGCAGAAGTCGGAACCCGGCCCGCGTTTGTGATGGCATGGGCACTCCTGGAAGCCGTATCACACGCAGTGCCGGAGGGGTCCACGCTGCGCCCGCGCAAGCCGATGACAACGACGCGAACGCTGGGAGCACTGGGACTGATCGAGCCGGAAGAGGAAGACAAGCTCAACGCGCTCGTGTCTCTGCGAAACGGAATTGTGCACGGCGCCATCACCTCGGTCCCCTCGCAGGCCGACGTCGCGACCCTGACGACCGCAATTCGCCGCGTGCTTGAAGCACTCTAGCGCCCGGGCCGTCTGGCCACACCTCCCCGGCCAACCCGGCGGGAGCAAGATTGCGGCCGCGAAACCTCGCGCCTGATCTGCACCGAGGCGCTTGCGCGCGCCCGGCGCCTTCGCCACTGAAAGCCGAAGGCCCGCTTGCGGGTGATTGCAGGTGAGAAGACTGCCGTGAAGTGGCTGCCCAATGCCGTCTCGATCATCCGGCTGGCGCTGGCGCCGGTGGCGGCGTGGCTGGCGTTTGCGGCGCTGTCGACGCCAGGCGGCATCGGCAGTGATGCGGCGGTGTGGGCGTTCTGGCTGTTCACGGGCAGCGCCCTCACCGACTGGCTCGACGGGTGGCTGGCACGGGTGCTGGACGCCAGGAGCGCGCTGGGGGCCAAGCTCGACCTTTGGGGCGACAAGCTGCTGGTGGCGCTGATGGTGGTGGCGCTGACGCTGGGCTGGGTCAGCCTGTCGGCGCCGGGAGCCGGGTCCCTGGGCGAGGCGCTGCTGGCACGGCCGCTGGAATTGGTGGCGGGCCTTGCGGTGCTGGCAGCCACCACCGGGCGCGACGCCCTGGTCACGCGCCTGCGGGCTGAGGCCGAGGCACGCGGCATCACCATCAACCCCACCTTCATGGCCAAGACCAAGACCGCCGTGATCATGACCGGCATGGCGATCATCCTCGGCGGCACCGCATTCGGCATCTATCTGGTGGCCGAGCTGGGCGCGATCATCCTGGTGATCGGAGCCGCCATGTCGGTCTGGACCGGGATCGGCTATTTCAGGGCCGCACGGCAGAGCCCTGCGCAAGACGCATAGCCTGCCACAGTGCCCGGCAAAGGGAGGTTTTGGGCATGATCAGAATCTCAGGAAATCTGCTGGCAGCTGGGTTGCTGTGCCTGGGCCAGGCGGGCTGTACCACCACTGTGTCATTGCCTCCGCCGTCCTACGAAAGCCCCACCGACGCCATAGCCGCGACTCTGGCCCTGGCGAGCCCTCCCGCCGCTCCCTTGTCCGAGCAGGAGACGCGCATGATCGAAGTGGTCTGCACTGGCACGCCGGAAGAGTTTGCGCGGGTTTGGCCGGCGTCGCGCCCGGTAGCAGCAGCTCTGCCCGGTGATCCGTGGCTGTCACCTCTGGCCAAGGCAGCCGACTGCGGGAACCTGGCACAGTTCACCCACATCCTGGGTCAGGTCCCGGACCTCAGCGCGCCGGACCTTACTGGCAGGGTGCCGCTGGATCTCGCAGCGGAGACCGGACAGCCCGATTTCATCGATGCGGCCCTGGCAGCAGGTGCGCAGATCAACCCGCGCCGCGGCTTCATTCTGGTGGAAGCGTCCATGCGGGGGTTCCGCAGAACCAACAGCTGGGCGGCGCTGGACAGGCTGTTGCAGGCGGGGCTGGACCTGTCGGGCGCTCACACCGGCGATCCGGAGCGCACGCGCCTGTTGGGCGGGCCCTTCACAGCTCTCCTGATCAGCTCAAAGAGCGATCAGGAAACGTGCAAAGCCCTTGAACTGCACAATCCGGACTGGCCGGGGCAAGAGGCCTACCTCGACTTTCTGAGCGGTGTTCCCAGTTCCTTCATACGGTCCGCACCACGCGTGCAAATGGACTGCGAGACACAGCTGATCGCCCGGCTATGGGGGCAGATTACCCCCGAGCGCTACAACAGCTGGCTTTTGTGGGCCGCACGCTTGCGCATGCAGGAAATCTGGCAGCCGTGGGACCCGCAAGCCAATGCATTCGGACCGCCGCGCCCCGTGCCCGCCAGCGGACCAGCCAATGGCGGGACCTGAGCGACGGGGTTTTCCTGTCGGGCAGTGTCATCCCTGTCCGGACAGGCTATCCGATCACCCCGGTCCAGCAGTGAGGATGCGGAACACTGCATTGCCACGCGCCAGCACCCGACTGTCGCCCGCCACCACCAGCGCATCCACCACGCCGGTGCTGCCGCCTGCCTTCACCACCCGTGGCCGGATCTCGACCCAGTCGCCGGGCCGGGCCATGTCGAGATAGTCGAGCGAGAGGCTGGTGGTGACGATGCCCGATACCGCACCGCTGCCGTGGCTGCGGCCCGCAGCCTCGAGCGCCACGCCGAGCGACAGCCCCATCGCATTGTCCGCCAGCGCCGCCAGCACCCCGCCATGCAGCAGACCGCGCGCATTGCAATGCGCCGTGCGCACCTCGAAGCCAATCTCGTAGGCGCTGTCGGTGCGGCGTGCCAGCAAGGGCTGCCACGGGTCGGTGACCGGGCTGGAGCGGGTATGCGGCGTGAAGCCTGCGGGGATGTCTGTCATGGCACGCCTGTGAACCACAGCGCCCGGGCACGATCCAGCCCCTTTTTCTCAGCCTGATTAAAAGAGTTGCGCATCCCGGGCTGGCGGGCTACAACCCCTTCGAAATGCTCATTTTGAGCATAAATGTGCTGGACATACCCACCATGACCGTCCTCGACCTGACCCGCGGCACCACCGTGTGCGAGCTGCCCGAGCCTGGCCTGCGCGCCAGTGCCGCCGCGCGGCGGGGCCTTGCCTATACCGCTGAAGTCAAAGCAGAAACCGACCATCTCTATGAGAAGGTCAAGGATGTGATCACGCCGATGGAGTGGCCGCTGCATGCGCCGCTGGTGGCGGCGATCAACCGGCTCAAGCGCGAGAAGGATGCGGTGATCCTGGCGCACAATTACATGACCGCCGAGATCTTCAACTGCGTCGGCGACTTCCGCGGCGACAGCCTGGCGCTGGCGCGCGAGGCCGCCAAGGTGCCGCAGAAGGTGATCGTGCAGGCCGGCGTCCACTTCATGGCCGAGACCTCCAAGATCCTGTCGCCGGACAAGACCGTGCTGATCCCGGACCTGCGGGCGGGCTGCTCGCTGGCCAGCTCGATCACGGGCGCCGACGTGCGCCTGATCAAGCAGCGCCATCCCGGCCTGCCAGTGGTGACCTATGTGAACACTACCGCCGACGTGAAGGCCGAGAGCGACATCTGCTGCACCTCGGCCAATGCCGTGTCGGTGGTGGAGTGGGCCGCCCGCACCTGGGGCGTGGATACCGTCATCATGCTGCCGGACCAGTATCTGGCCCGCAATGTCGCCGCCCAGACCGACATCCGGATCATCGCCTGGCAGGGCGAGTGCGAGGTGCACGAGCGCTTCACCGCCGGCGATGTCGAGGAGATCCGCGCCGCCCACCCCGGCGCCATCGTGCTGGCGCACCCGGAGTGCCCCAATGATGTGGTGCAGGCCTCGGACTTCACCGGCTCCACCGGCGCCATGATCGACTGGGTGGGCGCGCACCGCCCGGCGAAGGTGGTGCTGCTGACCGAATGCTCGATGAGCGACAATGTCCAGGTCGCCCATCCGGACGTGCAGTTCATCAAGCCCTGCAATCTGTGCCCTCACATGAAGCGCATCACGCTGGAGGCGATCTACGACGCGCTCGTCGAGATGAAGCATGAAGTGACGGTCGATGCGGAAGTGGCCGCGCGCGGCCGCAAGGCGGTGCAGGCGATGCTGGACCTGCCGCCGATGCCGGCCAACACCTATGACGTGAAGGCCGAGGTGCCGGCTTCGTTCGCGCTGGTCTGACCGGCGGCACGCGGCGTGGACACGATCCGTCTTCCCGCAGGCAGTGTGCTGGTGGTGGGCGCAGGCCTTGCCGGCCTGTTCCTGGCGCTGAAGCTGGCACCGCGCCCGGTGACGGTGCTGTCGCCTGCGCCGCTGGGCAATGGCGCCTCCTCGGCCTGGGCGCAGGGGGGGCTGGCAGCGGCACTGGCACCGGAAGACAGCCCGCAGCTGCATGCGGCCGATACCGTTGCGGCTGGTGCAGGCCTGACCGACCCGGTGCTGGCCGGGCTGATTGCCGGGGAAGGCCCGGCCCGGGTCCGCGACCTGATCCAGCTGGGCGTGCCGTTCGACCGCAACCCGGACGGCACGCTGGCCCTGTCGCTGGAAGCGGCACACTCGCGTCCCCGCGTCGCCCGGGTCGCCGGTGACCTGGCGGGCCGCGAGATCATGGCCAGCCTGATCGCCGCGGTGCGGGCCGATCCGCGCATCCGGCTGATCGAAGGCATTTCGGCACGGGCGCTGCTGCAGCATGAGAGCGGCGCCATCGGCGGTGTGGTCGCCCGCAACGGCCATCTGGTGCGGATCGAGGCCGATCAGACCGTGCTGGCCACCGGTGGGTCTGGCGGTCTGTTTGCAGTCACCACCAATCCGGTGGAAGCCGCAGGCCAGGGCATCGCCATGGCAGCCCGTGCCGGCGCGCTGATCGCCGACCCCGAGTTCATCCAGTTCCACCCCACCGCCATCGATGTGGGCGCAGACCCGGCGCCCCTGGCCACCGAAGCGCTGCGCGGTGAGGGCGCCATCCTGGTCAACGCCGACGGCAGCCCCTTCATGGAGCGCTATGACCCCGCCGCCGAAATGGCGCCGCGCGACGTGGTGGCGCGGGCGGTGTTTGCCGAGCGCGCCGCAGGCCGGGGCGCGCTGCTGGATTGCCGGGCGGCGGTGGGCCACCACTTTCCCACCCACTTCCCCACCGTGTTCGCCGCCTGCCAGAAAGCCGGCATCGACCCGCGTACCCAGCCGATCCCGGTGGCCCCCGCCATGCACTACCACATGGGCGGGATCGCCACCGACCTGTGGGGCCGCACCACGCTGGACGGTCTGTCGGCCATGGGCGAGTGTGCCTCCACCGGCGTGCACGGCGCCAACCGTCTGGCCTCCAACTCGCTGCTCGAGGCGGTGGTGTTCGCAGACCGGGTGGCCCGCCGCCTGCGGCTCGACACCCCTGCTGGCAGGCCAGGCGGCGCGGATGTGCTGGTACCGCCCGTGCTGGACGCCGCGCAGCGCATGGGGCTGCGCCACGCCATGAGCGATCTGGCCGGTGTGGTGCGCACCGGGGCGGGCCTGACCGAGCTGCTGCAACAAATCGATGCGCTGGAGGCGCAGGCGGGTCTCGCGAACGAGTTGGTTACCGCCCGACTGATCGCGTTGGCCGCCCTCGCCCGCACCGAAAGCCGCGGCGGCCACTACCGCGCCGACTTTCCCCAGACCGATCCGCAGGCGGTCCGCAGCTGGGTCCGGCTCTAGGCAGATCAGCTGGAGCGCATTTGCTTGCAAATGCGCAAGCGGAGCGGAGCGACACTGCTTCCCCAAAACCGAGAGGCACCAAGGCGCTGGCGCGCCTGCGCATTTGCAAGCAAATGCGCTCCAGAAGGACAGAGGCGCCACCGCCACCTTCCGGGCGGAGGCAAACTTCACGCTGGACGCCCCGCCCGCACCTCCCTAGCGTCGGGACTGGAGGAACAAGATGCCGTCATTTCTGGACCGCCTCAAACCGGCAGAGCCGGTGGGGCGGGATGTTTGGTTTTTGCTGTTTGTGGTCGGCACCGCCTTCATGGCCAGCCGCTATGATTTCCAGTTCACCACTCTGGCCCTGCCCAAGTTCCAGGCCTCGCTGGCCCTGACCGACAAGCAGGTGGCCGATATCACCGCCATCGCCAAGCTGGGCGCGATCCCGGCAGTGATCGCGACGTTCATGGCCGACCGGATCGGGCGCAAGCCGTTGTTTTTGTGGTCCATCTTCGGCTTCTGCGCCGCCGCCATCATGGCCGCGCTGGCGCAGGGGCCGATTGCCCTGACCACCGCCCTGTTCCTCACCCGCTTCTTCACCATGGTGGACGAGCTGCTGGCGGTGGTGCTGCTGGTGGAGGCAGCACCGCCTCTGGCGCGGGGGTGGATGATTGGCGCGCTGTCGGCCTGCGGCGCGCTGGGCGACGGCCTGGCGCTGACCCTCTACGGGCTGTTTGCCGACAGCAGCCCCGATGCCTGGCGCTGGCTCTATGCTGCGGGCGCGCTCCCCGCCCTGCTGACAGTCTGGTGGCGGATGAAGATGCCCGAGAGCCGCACCTTCGAGGCCACCCGCAGCGAGGGGGATCTGACCGCCAGTCAGATCAGGGCCTTACGTGAGGTCTGGCGACCAGCGGCGCTGGTGTTCGTGGCGGCGTTCCTGTTCTGGGTGCCGCTGTCACCGGCGCTGTCCTTCATCCCGCAGCATCTGCAGGCCGGACAGGGCTGGAGTTCGGGGCAGGTGTCGGGCCTGATCCTGGTGGCGGGAACCGTGGGCCTGATCGGCACCTTTGCCGGCGGCGCACTGGCGGACCGGTTCGGGCGGCGCACGGTGGCGGTGGGCGGCACGGTACTGGCAGGCATCGGCCTTGCCGGGGTCTATGGCGGACTGTCGGGCGGGGTGATCATGGCCAGCTACACGCTGGGCCTTGCCGGCTGGTTCGGGGCGTCGGTGGCGCTCAAGGCGCTGATGGCCGAGACGGTGCCCGCCAGCGTGCGCGGCACCATGGCGGGTCTGACCGAGATCGCCAACACCATGGGGGCGGTGACCGGCATCACGCTGGTCGGCCAGCTGGCCGGTGCCGGTCAGAGCATCGGCGCGGGCACGCTGACCGTCCTGCCCGTGATCGGGCTGGCGGCGGTGGCGATGCTGCTGCTGCGGGAAACCCGGGGGCGCAGCGCCTGAGGCGCCGCGCCCGCGAGAGACTGGATCAGTAGATCTCGAACAGGCCGGCAGCGCCCATGCCGCCGCCGATGCACATGGTGACCACGCCCCACTTCACATTCTGGCCCTTGGCCTTGCGGCGGCGGCCTTCCAGCAGCACGTGACCCGTGAGGCGGGCGCCGGTCATGCCGAAGGGGTGGCCGATGGCGATCGAGCCGCCATTGACGTTGTACTTCTCCGGATCGATGCCGAGGCGGTCGCGCGAATACAGGCACTGGCTGGCGAAGGCTTCGTTCAGCTCCCACAGATCGATGTCGTCGACCGTCAGGCCATGGCGCTCCAGCAGGCGCGGCACGGCGAACACCGGGCCGATCCCCATCTCGTCAGGCTCGCAGCCCGCCACCGCAAAGCCCGCAAACCGGCCGAGCGGCTCCACGCCTTCACGGGCCGCCGCGCCCGCTTCCATCAGCACCAGGGCAGCGGCACCATCGGACAGCTGCGAGGCATTGCCGGCGGTCACGAAATTGCCGGGGCCGCGCACCGGATTGAGCGAGGCGAGGCCTTCCAGGGTGGTGTCCGGGCGGTTGCACTCGTCCTTGGTGACCACATAGTCCACCAGCGAGGTCTCGCCGGTCGCCTTGTCGGTCACCTTCATGCGGGTCTGCATCGGCACGATCTCTTCATCGAAGATGCCGGACTGCTGGGCCGCCGCGATCCGCTGCTGCGAGCGCAGCGAATACTCGTCCTGATACTCGCGCGAGACATTGTAGCGCTGGGCGACGATGTCGGCGGTCTCGATCATCGGCATCCACAGCGCGGGCTTCAGTTCCAGCAGCCGCTCCTCGCGATAGTGCGACAGGTTCATCGAGCCGCCCATCTGCACCAGCGAGATGCTTTCCACGCCGCCGCCGATGGCCACATCGGCGCCGCCCTGGGTGATATAGCCCGCCGCCATCGCCACGGTCTGCAGACCCGACGAGCAGAAGCGGTTGACGGTGGTGCCGCTGGTGGTCACCGGGCAGCCGGCCCAGATCGCCGCGTTGCGCGCCACATTGTGGCCGGTGGCGCCTTCGGGCTGGCCGGCGCCGATATAGACGTCCTCGACCATGGCCGGGTCGATGCCGGCGCGGGCGATGGCATGCTGGATCGCATGGCCGGTCATGGCAGCGCCGTGGGTGTTGTTGAACCCGCCGCGGATGGACTTGGCGAGACCCGTACGGGCAGTGGATACAATGACGGCTTCACGCATGGCGGCCTCCCGAGGCTGTTAGTTGCCGCAGGCCATAGCGGGGCGGGGCGGGCTTGGGAAGGCTGGAACGCGCGGCACGTGCTGCACTGCACCCTGCTTCCACCGGATGGCGGCTGGGGCTATGTCTGTGGCCATGGATCCGGCAGCCCCCCTCCCCACCGTCGTACTCGAACCCATCGTCAGGCTGGCACTGGCCGAGGACCTCGGCCGGGCCGGTGACGTCACCAGTCAGGCCACCATCGCCGCCGATGCCAGTGCCCGCTGGATCATCCGCGCCCGCAAGCCGGGCGTGGTGGCCGGGCTCGATGCCGCCGCTCTTGCCCTGCATCTGGTGGACCCGCAGGCCCGGCTCGAGATCGTGGCCGGCGACGGGTCTGCGGTGGAGGCGGGCGCCGCCATCGCTTATGTCAGCGGCGCGGCGCGCAGCCTGCTGACCGCCGAGCGCACCATGCTGAACTTCATCGGCCAGCTCTCGGGCGTGGCCACCCTCACCCGCACCTTCGTGCAGGCGGTGGCGGGCACCGGCGCCCGTATTGCCGACACCCGCAAGACCCACCCCGGCATGCGGGCGCTGCAGAAGCGGGCCGTGCGCCTGGGGGGCGGGTCCTCGCACCGGTTTGGCCTCGACGATGCGATCCTGATCAAGGACAACCATGTGGCCGCCGCTGGCGGGGTCGCCGCCGCGCTGGAGCGGGCGCGCGCCTTTGCCGGGCACCTGATGGCGATCGAGGTAGAGGTCGACAGCCTCTCTCAGCTGGACGAGGCCCTGCCCTTCAACCCCACCTGCGTGATGCTCGACAACTTCACCCTCGACGGCCTGCGCACCGCCGTCGCCCGCGCCAAGGGCCGCACCGTGCTGGAGGCCTCCGGCGGGGTATCCCTCGCCACAGTCGCCGCCATCGCCGCCACCGGCGTGGACGTAATCTCAGTCGGCGCCCTCACCCACTCGGCGCCATGCCTCGATGTGGGGCTGGATGCGGGGTGAGCGGTCCGGACCTTGAGGGCAGAACAAGAAACGGCGGGCCAGAGGCCCGCCGTTTCTGCTTTGGTCTCAGTCGCTGCGATCAATCGCGGCGCGGACGGCGGGGGCGGTCGCCCCGGTCACCGCGGCCTTCGCCGTCGCGGCGGGGCGGACGCTCGGAGCGCTCTTCCTCTTCGGGCAGGCCCTGGGCGGCACGTTCGGCCTTGAGCTTTTCCTCGATGTCCTCGCCGGTGGCCTGGTCGACGACCTTCATCGACAGGCGCGACTTGCCGCGATCGTCGATGCCGATCAGCTTCACCTTCACGGTGTCGCCTTCATTGACCACTTCGTTCACGGTGGCGACCTTGCGGTTGGCCAGCTGCGAGATGTGGACCAGGCCGTCCTTGGCGCCGAAGAAGTTCACGAACGCGCCGAACTCCATGATCTTGACGACCTTGCCTTCATAGATCTGGCCGACTTCGGCTTCGTCGGTGATCGACTTGATCCACTTGAGGGCCGCATCGATCTTGGACTGCCCGGGAGCCGCCACCTTCACGGTGCCGTCGTCCTCGATGTTCACCTTGGCGCCGGTCTTCTCG
>JAIXTH010000202.1 GCA_027484265.1 Alphaproteobacteria bacterium | reverse complement strand
TGCGCGGCATGGCGCTGACGGTGGACCCGCTGACCGTGCGGGCCAAGGTATTCGAGCGCGGCATGCTGTGCGGCACCGCAGGCGGCAATGTGCTGCGCCTCGCGCCGCCGCTGATCATCACCACCGAGCATGTGGCCGAAGCCGTCGCGATCCTCGATGCCGCCCTGACCGACATCCGCGCCGAGCTGGCCGACAAGGCCGCCTGAGCCAGGCAGCCACCAGCACACCGGCCCGGCCTCCAGTCTGCGGGGCCGGGCCCGTCGCCCCCGACCCGTTCAGGCCAGCCATGGCCCACTGACCCGCTCCACCCGCGCCGCGCGCGGTCCTCCGTCCGTTCCGGAAAAGACATCGGAGGCGAAAGGACAGCCCTGTCATGAACCACTTCCTCGACCTCGACACCGTCCCGGCGCCGGTCCTGCGCGCGATCCTCGACGAGGCGCATCGCCGCAAGGCGGCCCGCGCCGGCTGGCCCAAGGCAAAGGTCGATGCCGACGGTCCGCTGGACGGCTGGCAGCTGGGCATGATCTTCGAGAAGAGCTCGACCCGCACACGGGTGTCGTTCGATGTGGGCATGCGCCAGCTGGGCGGGGCAGCGCTGGCGCTTGATTCGAGGACCAGCCAGCTGGGGCGGGGCGAGACCATGGCCGATACCGCCCGGGTGCTGTCACGCATGACCGACATGCTGATGCTGCGTGCCAACCGGCATGGCGACCTGCTGGAACTGGCACAGTTCGCCTCGGTGCCGGTGATCAACGGCCTCACCGACCGCTCGCACCCGTGCCAGATCCTCGCGGACCTGCAGACCCTGGAAGAAGGCGGACTTGATCTGAAGGGGGCCCGGATTGCCTGGGCCGGCGACGGCAACAATGTGTGCGCCAGCTTCATCCATGCAGCCCCCGCCTTCGGCTATTCCATGGCGATCGCCACGCCACCGGGCTATGTCCCGGACCGGGCCATGGTGGAGGCTGCCCGCGCCCGGGGAGCCCGGATCGACCTGACCGACGATGTGAACGCTGCTGCTGCGGGCGCCGACAGCGTGGTGACCGACACCTGGGTCTCGATGGGCGACACCGGCGAGCGTGAACGCAAGCAGGCCCTCGGCCCCTATCAGGTCAGCAGTGACGTTCTGGACAAAGCCAACCCCGGCGCCATCTTCCTGCATTGCCTGCCGGCCCACCGCGGCGAGGAAGTGACCGACGAGGTGATGGACGGGCCGCAAAGCCGCATCTTCGATGAAGCGGAGAATCGTGTGCACGCTCAGAAAGCCGTGATGCTCTGGTGTGCGGGGAAACTGTGATGGCTGAGGAACTGGTCGCCGATCCCGATGCCGATCCGCTCGCCGCTGGCGATGATCTGGTGGCTGCCTTTGCGATCGAGGGCGAGCCGGTGCGGGGACGCATCGCGCGCCTCGGTTCGGCGACCGCAGACGAGATCCTGTCGCGCCATGCCTATCACCCGCGTGTGGCCGAGATTCTGGGCGAAATGCTCGCCCTGGCCACGCTGGTCGGTTCCTCGCTCAAGTTCGATGGCAAGCTGATCGTGCAGGCGCAAAGCGCCGGCGCCGGGATTGGCGCGGTGGAGTTTGTTGTGGCCGAGTATCGCACCCGCGGCGCCGTACGTGGCTATGCCCGGGTCAACGAGGCGACACTCGCGCGGCTCCTGGCCGAGGACGCAGAGCCGGACCTGCAGGCCCTGTTTGGCGGCGGTGGTACCTTCATCATGACCATCGACCAGGGTCCGGACATGGACCGCTATCAGGGGACGGTCGCTCTGGAGGGCGCTTCGCTGGCCGAGGCAGCCTCCCTGTACTTCTCGCAGTCCGAACAGGTCCCGACGCGCATCCACGTTGCCTGCCGCCGGATGGACAGCAATTCGGGCCGCTCCGAGTGGCGTGCCGGCGGGGCGCTGCTGCAGCAGATTGCAGGCGATAGTGCCCGGGGCGATGCCTCGGCGGCCTTCGAGCACGCAGCCATCCTGTTCGAGACACTGGATGCCGACGAACTGGTCAATCCCTATCTCTCCGCCGGGATGGTGCTGTTCCGGCTGTTCCACGAGGATGGCGTCCGCCTGTTCGAGGCACAGCCCGTCGAGACAGCCTGCACCTGCTCACTGGAGAAGATCCGCGAGCTGCTGCGGAGCTTCGGACCGGAAGCGGCGGCGGAAATGGTGGAGGCGGACGGGCTGATCCGGGTGCGCTGCGAGTATTGCAACCGCAGCTTCGATGTTCGCCCGGCTGATCTGGCCTGAGCAGCCCGGCCTCACGGAATTGTGATCGAACAGACTTCACGCAACACCGGTCCGTGACTTGAAGCCAGAGCCGACGCGAACCATTTCGCTCCCATCCAGACGGTCCGGGCCCCTCTGGCGGTCGAGGCGTCGACCGTGATGTCGGACCATTTGTGAACGGCGCAAGACGCAGCGCGCGTACCCGCGGGGCTAAATCAACATGGAAGCGTTTCTGGCTCTGACCTATGCAGGTCAGCCGGTCTGGCTATGGCTGGCGTTCCTCTCCTTCATCGGTTTCCTGCTGTGGCTGGATCTCGGTGTGATCAACAACAAGGACGGCGTGGTTTCGGCCAAGAAGTCGGCGGCGATGTGGGCAAGCTTTGCCAGCCTGGCCGTGGCCTTCGGTGGCTATGTCTACTTCGTCTACGAACCCAATCCGGTCTACTACAACTCACCGGACAATCTGAACCAGCAGGCGGTGATCCAGTATTTTACCGGCTATCTGCTGGAGACCGCCCTCGCCTTTGACAACATCTTCGTCATTGGCATGATCTTCACCTTCTTCGCAGTGCCGCGCGAGTACCAGCCCCGCGTGCTGTTCTGGGGCATCATCGGCGCGATCTTCTTCCGGGCGATCTTCATTTCGCTGGGGGCAGCGGTGGTCAACGAGTTCACTTGGGTGCTCTACATCTTCGCAGCCTTCCTGATCTTCACCGGCTGGAAGATGATCTTCGGATCCGAGCATGAAGTGGATCTGGCCAACAATCCGGTGCTGAAGTTCGTGAAGAAGCGGATCCGGGTGACCGACACGATCGAGAACCACAACTTCTTTGTGAAGAAGCCCGATCCGGTGACTGGCAAGCTGGTGCTGTTCGCCACGCCGCTGTTCCTCGCCCTGATCATGGTCGAGATCGTGGACATCATCTTCGCGGTGGATTCGGTGCCGGCCATCTTCGCGGTCACCAAGGACCCATTCATCGTCTACACGTCCAACATCTTCGCGATCCTGGGCCTGCGGTCGATGTTCTTCATGCTCGCCGAGGCGGTGGAGCGGTTCAAGTACCTCAAGTACGGCCTGTCGATGGTTCTGGTGCTGATCGGCGTGAAGATCCTGTGGAACTTCCTGTTCCACAAGGAGCTGAAGATGGTGCCCTATCTCGAGCCGCACTGGTCGCTGATCGCCACGGTCTCGCTGATTGGCGGCGCCATGATCTACTCGCTGTGGCGGACCCGCAACGAGCAGAAGGCCGAGCCAACAGCAGCCGAATAGCTTGAAAGCCGTGGCGGGGGCCTGCCCCCCGCCACAGACGGCTGGCAGCACGCAGGACAGCAAGAAGCCCGCCGGGAGCGATCCCGGCGGGCTTCATGCTGGCCTTGATGACCGGGCCCGCACAGTGGCAGGCCCAGCTGGATCAGAACACGCGCTTCAGGGTGAGGATGCCACGGCCTTCGGCGATATCTGTGCCGTCGAGATCGGTGTCGGTGTAGGCCGCTTCGATCGCCCAGCCGGATTCGGTGGCGGCAGTGATGCCGACCTTCCAGTTGGTGTAGTCCACGCCCGGATTGTCGAAGGTGTAGTTGCCGACCGAGGCACCAGCCGACAGGCTGAACGGGCCGATGGTGGCACCCGGGATCGGGGTCGACACGGCCAGTTCGGTGTAGACCGACGACGGGCCGTCATTGCCGACTTCCGGAGCGTAGAAAACCGCCAGCGTGGCGGCCAGACCGGATTCAGCCGCGATGGTGCCGGCAGCCTTCACTTCCCAGGTGTTGAGATTGGTGTCCTGCGGGTAGAGATAGCCCAGCACGCCGAAGTCGAAAGTCACCGGACCAACGGTCGGCTTCACACCGGCATAGATGTCCACCTCGAGTTCAGCGTCGCCACCGAAATCCACGTTCGAGGCCCAGGTGCCCACATAGAAGATATCCGATGCCACATCGAAGCCAACCTGCAGGGCCGGACCTTCGTCGGATTGCGAAACACCGCGCCAGACATAGTCGCTGGTGACGGCAATGTTGCCCGAGCTGGACGGACCGTCCTGGGCGGCGGCAGCTGCCGGGAACGCCAGCACGGCGGCCGAGGCGAGGAGGATTGCTTTGATCTTCATGTCTTGTCCCCTGCACATATGGCCGCCGGGAAAACTGCGGCCTCTGTCAGGATCACAAAATGATGCGATGCGGCGCATTGGGCAATGACATTTTGGCTACAGTGCACGGCTCAGCAGCAACAGGCCCGGCTGAGCACGGCCCTGCAGCCAGGGGGTGCCCGCTCAATCGGCAGCCCTGCCACCGAAATCGGCAGTATCAGCGCGCTGCCAGCGGTGCAAAGCCAAGGTGATGGCCCGCATCCACCAGCAACGTCTCGCCTGTCACATGGCGCGAAGCACGCGAACACAGGAACGCAACGGTGGCTGCGATATCGTCAGGCCCGGAGGCGACGCCCAGCGGCACGGTCTTGCGGATATTGCCGCGGATCTTCTCGGTGGTCTCGTCGCCATAGGCGTCCGTGAACCAGCGGGTATCGATGAAGCCGGGGCAGACAGCATTGACCCGGATCGCCGGCGCCAACGCCCGGGCCAGCGACAGCGTCATGGTGTTGAGCGCCCCCTTGGTGGCAGCATAGGCCACCGACGAGCCGATCCCGGTCACCCCGGCAATGGACGACACCATCACCACCGCCCCGGCGAGACCCGTCGCCTCATAGCCTGCCTGCAGCAGCGGGCGGGCCGCGCGCACCATCTGGAACGGCCCGACAGTGTTGACGGCATAGAGGCGCTGGAAGTCCTCCATGGTCAGCCCGTCGAGGTCGGCGTGGTTGGGCACATGCTTGGTGATGCCGGCATTGTTGACCAGCACATGCAGGGCGCCCCAGTCGGACGCTGCTTCCGCCAGGGAGCGGCAGTCGGCATCACTGGCGACATCGGCCTGGACGATGCGCACTTCGGCGGCACCGGCCTCGGCGCAGGCGGCAGCGGTCTGTTCGCATTCGGCGCGCGAGCGGGAATAGTTCAGCACGAGGCGCGCCCCGCCCCGGGCCAGCTCGAGCGCGGTGGCGGCACCAAGGCCGGTGGCCGACCCCGTCACGATCGCATTGAAGCCCTCGAAGTCACTCATGGCAGCCCCCCGCTTCCTATGCCTTCATCCGCCAGCCACTGCGGAATGCCAGCCAGACAGCCACCACGGCCGCTACTGCCAGCACAAGTGCGATCAGGGCCGAAACTGGCACCGAGGCATCGGCATGACCGGTGAAGCCATAGCGCACCCCATCGATCAGGTGGAAGACCGGATTGACCAGCGACAGCGTATGGAACGGCTCGGGCAGCACCTTGATCGAATAGAAGGTGCCCGACAGGAACGTCAGCGGCGTGATCACGAAACTGGTGACGAAGGCCAGATTGTCGAACTTGTCGGCCCACATGCCCGACAGCACCCCTAGGGCCGAGAACAGGACCGATGCCACCAGAACGAAGAAGAAGGCCACGGCCCAGTTCACTGGAGTCACATCGGCAAACAGCGCCACGGACAGCGCGGTCGCCACGGCAACCAGCAACCCGCGCGTGGTGGCCCCTGCCACGAACGCCGCCGTCAGCTCGGCCGGCGACAGCGGCGGCATCAGGAAGTCGGTGGTGGTGCCCTGCACCTTGGCGACGATGATCGAGGAGGAAGAGTTGGCGA
>JAIXTH010000086.1 GCA_027484265.1 Alphaproteobacteria bacterium | reverse complement strand
GTCGATGCCTTGCCCATATCAGCGTCGGTAAGGGAGCCGATGGCGGTATCGAGACGGTCCAGCGCCGTGTTGGAATAGTCTCGCATCCATGCCGAGGTGCGCTCATCAGCGCCCATCTGCACTTCCCAGCCACGCGCCCAGCCCGTGCCGATGTGACCGAGATAGGTCTGCACGTTGGTGAAAGCAGCGTCCAACTGTGCAGTGCTGGCGTTGGCAAGGTCGAAAGGCCCCAACCCCATAACAGTTCCGAACCAGTCTCCAGGCAGAGGCTCGATCGCCCATCGCTCGCCTTCAAGCAGCAGATCACCGCTGCCGATCATGCGCACACCTATGCCTGAGGCATCAACTGCGTAACCAGCATTGGTAGCAAAGACCGGGTTGGTTGGCTGATAGGCACCACCGGACGCGACAAGCGCCGCCCAGGACGCAGCCAATCGAGCGCGGGCATCGCTTCCGGGATTATGGGATCGAGCCGAGAGCAACAGGCCCTTCAATTCCTCCAGAACTTCCGTGCGGGCATGATTCACCGCACGCTGGGCGGCTATGCCTGCATCGATACGATCAAGAGCAGATACCCGCGCTTCATGGTCAACCTTGGAAGCCGTCAGCGCAGCCGCCCGCGCCCACGCCGCGCCATCATCCTTGACGGAGGACACCTTCTGCCCCGTCGCAATCTGGCGCGACATGTCGTCCATCGTCGCGCGCGCCTTGGTGGCCGTGCGCTGGGCGAGCGACAGGGAAGAGGACAGGCCGCCGATCATGCCAGCACCCCGCGCTGGGTGCGCTGGGCGTTACCCAGGAGGCCGCTGGCAAAGCTGCCGTAGGTGCTGATCGCCTGGCGCACGGTGCTCAGCGCCAGCTGCTGGCGGGTCTCGGCCTGGGCGCGGGCGGCAGCGGCCTTGCCAAGGTCGGCTTCGGTCAGGCGCGCCGCCAGGGCCGACAGGCGGTCGGACGCGGCTGAAAGCCGCGCCTGGTCGGCCCCGACCCGGCCATCAATCCCCGACAGAGCCGCGACCCGTTGCAGCATCTGGCTCTCGACAGACTGGATGTTGGCCAGCGTGGTGGTGGCAGCCGCGCTGGTGGAGATATCGGCCGACGGCCCCGCCATCACCGACTGGGTCTGTGTGGTCGTTGTGCCATCCGTTGCCTGGGTCCAGGTCAGATCGGCCGCCCCGGCAGTGGCGGTAAACGGTGCCCAGGCGCCCCCGGTGCTGTTCCTCAGCTCCACCGTCGAAGCCGCCACGACGGCATAGGTCATCTCGCCGAGATAGGCCTGGCGCAAGGCGGTGAACTGGGCCTGCAGTTCCGCCCGCGTGGCCGCGCTGAGCGACGGATCAGTGGCTGCCAGCGCGGTCCCGCGCAACTCGGCCAGAAGATCCTTGCGCGCGTCCCCGACCGCAACAGCTGCCGCAAGCCCGACCCGCATCTGCCCGAGGCTGGACGACAGCGCCTCGGATGCGGCCGCGTCGCCACGGGCCACATTGGCCCGCGCCCAGGTCGCGCCGTCATCACGCACCGACGCCACCCGCTGGCCGGTGGCGATCTGGCGGGTCATGGTGTCCATCGTCGCCCGCGCCTGACCGGCGGTGCGGATAGCGGTGGCGATGCCGGAAGAGCTCAGACCGGAGATCATGCCATGATCCCCCGCTGTGTGCGCTGCACGTTACCGAGGAGGCCGCCCGCGAAGTTGCCATAGGCGCTGATCGCCTGGCGCACCGTGCTCAGCGCCAGCTGCTGGCGCGCCTCGGCGGTGGCCCGCGCGGCGGACGCCTTGCCAAGGTCTGCATCCACCAGCGCGCCGGCGGCCTGTTCGGTGACCCGGGCCAGCGACTGGTTGATCCTGCGGCTGGTCTCGATCCGGTTGGACAGCTGCCCGCCGCCCTGCTCGAAGGACCGCAATGTGGCCAGCTGCGTATCGAAGAATGCGATCTGCGCCTGAACCGCAGCCGAGCTGGCGGTGTCGAGCGGCGCGGCTGCCAGGGCCGGCTGGATGCGCAGATTGTAGACCGCACCCAGGCTCTTGGTGACGGCATAGAGGCCGGTGAGCAGACCGTGGCTGCTGTCGAGGTTGGTATGGGCCTGCAGCGGTGCCGTGTTGTTGGAATTCAGGTCGCCCGACAGGCCGGCAACCAGCTGATCGATCTCGGCCTTGAGACTGGCCCTGGCGGCGGTGCCTGGCGGATGCTGGACGGCCTGCAGATAGATGTCGCGCGCCAGTTCGACATACTGCCGCTCGGTGACCTCCCACGCTTCATAGGCCTGCGAATTGGCGGCATAGAGCGCAAGACGGTCCTCGTTGACCGCCCGCTCCACCGAGCTGGACCTGAGCGCGGCAGCCCGTGTCCAGGCAGCTCCGTCGTCCCTCACACTGGATACCCGCTGGCCGGTGGCGATCTGCCTCGACATGGTGTCCATGGTCGAGCGGGCCTGGCTGGCGGTCCGTATGGCGGTGGCTATTGAGGGGGTGCTGAGGCCGCTTATCATGGCAGCACCCCGCCGGAGCCCATCCGGCGAGGCACACCAAACTCAATGAAAACAACGATCCTGCCAGTCGCGCGGGTCTGATTTCGCGTGCCGGCACGACGGTTGGGGGCAAAGCGGAACCCCGGACGCACGAAAGCCGCGGCGGAATGGATACCCATTCCCCGCGCCCGGAGCGCAGCCGTGTTCATCCTCACGTGACGCATACTGCGTCCCTTTTCCGTCATTCAGACCGATGCATCCATTCGGGTGCACCTCACCCATTCGAGGGCTTGGGCCCAGCCTGCACCAGATACGGTTTCGGCGCGGTTCAGGAGCGTGGTTAATCAGGTCTTGCCATCGGCTGCGGGCGCCGTGGCAGCTAGTCGATACACACCGGCAGCCGCTCCAGCCCCCGAAGGACAAGGCCGGGGCGCCACCGCAGACCGCCCGATGGATCGGCCAGCCGCAGACGCGGGAAGCGCTCCAGCAGCGCCGGGATCGCAATCGCTCCCTCCAGCCGCGCCAGCGGCGCGCCCAGACAATAGTGACCGCCCATGCCGAAGGTCAGATGCCGGTTTGGGGTGCGGGCCAGATCGAGCTGGTGCGGCCTGTCGAATACGGTCTCGTCGCGATTGGCGCTGCCGATCAGGCCCAGCACCGCCTCCCCGCGGCGCACCAGCGTGCCGGCCACTTCGATGTCGGCGCGGGCATAGCGGAACGTGGTGGTCTCCACCGGCGGCGCAAACCGCAGCAGCTCCTCGATGGCGGGTGCAGCCAGCGAGCGGTCTGCCACCAGCTGGTCGCGGGCCTGCGGGTGGGCCAACAGGGCAGCTACCCCATTGCCGATCAGATTGGTGGTGGTCTCGTGTCCGGCAGACAGCAGCAGCACCACCATCGCCAGCAACTCGTCATCGTCCAGCGCTCCGCCGCCGTCCTGCGCTGCGATCAGCGCGCTCAGCACATCGTCGCCCGGGTCCGCGCGGCGCCGCGCGATCAGGCTGCGGATCCGCTGCATGAAGACCAGCACCGACGGCAGGGCCAGGGCCATCGACCATGGCGCCTGCCCCAGGGCGATCAGCGCTTTCGAGCCTCGCACCACCCAGGCCCGCTCGGCCTCCGGCACGCCCAGCATCTCGCTGATCACCACGACCGGCAACGGCAGGGCATAGGCCCCGATCAGGTCGAAACGGCCCTGGCGCGCCAGCCCGTCCAGCAGTCCGTCGGCAATCTGCCCGATCCGCCCGGCCAGAAGTTCGATGCGGCGCGGGGTGAAAGCGGCCTGGGCCAGGCGCCGCAGCCGGGCGTGGTCGGGATCGTCGCGGTCGAGCATGCCGGTCAGCAGCGGGGCCAGCGGGCCGCCGGAGCCGCGGCGGCGGATCGGCCGCCCCCCGTCGGGTACGGCCAGCGGATCGGTGGGATCGCGGCCGTCCACATTGGTGCGGTCCTTCACAAGCCGCGGGTCCTTCAGGAGTGCCACCACATCGGGATGGCGCGACAGCACCCACGCCCTGCCCACCAGCGGCGCCGGCACCTGGACCATCGGCGCGCTGGCCCGCCACCTGTCCAGCACGGGATGCGGGTCCTGCTTGAACGACCGCGCGGCAATCCGGATCTGCTCGCGGTTGGGCGGCCGGGCGGCAACGGCGCTCATGACTTCTGCGGCGCGAGGCCGCCTTCCAGCAGATCTGCCAGGGTATCGGCAGCCGTGTCCCAGCTGTCGCCGAGGACCGGCTCTTCCAGCAGCCGAAGCACCACCAGGCCCAGCACGCTGGCGGTGAGGATGCGCGGGATAATCGGGGGCGTATCGGGTCCGCCATGGTCTGGCAGACCCGGCACCGGCCCGGTCCAGGTGGGCGCGAGCACCCGCTCGACCAGCATCACCCGCAGCTGCGGGTCCACTAGCGCCTCCGCCAGCACCACGCGCAACGCATCCAGCAGCCGGGGCGTGAAGGCCGACAGGCGCTGCCGCAGGGCCATCCGCAAGGGCGAAGCTGTGGCATCCGAAGTCGGGAGTGGCGGGCTCGCCAGCGCATCGAGCGGGTCCAGGAGCGCCAGCAGCAGGGCCTCCTTGCCGGAGAAGCTGCCATAGATCGTGCCAT
>JAIXTH010000244.1 GCA_027484265.1 Alphaproteobacteria bacterium | reverse complement strand
GGGGCGGGGGGGTTCCGTTCAGGCCTGCGGCACGCTACATCAGGGGCTCCTGTTCGCCCCGGACCTCGCACCATGACCATCGAAGCCTCCAACACCGAGCGGCCCCGCCGCCCCCGCCCGCAAGTGGTCCGCCTCACCGAGGCGGCGGCCGAGCGGGTGCGCGACGTGATGGCCCGCACCGACAAGCCCTATCTGCGGGTCGGCGTGAAGAATGGCGGCTGTGCCGGCATGGAATATGTGATGGACTATGCCGACGCGCCCGAGGCCCATGACGAGATGGTCGAGGATCGTGGCGTGAAAATCCTGGTGGCGTCCAAGGCGATCCTGTTCCTGCTCGGCAGCGAAGTGGATGTGGAGACCACCAAGCTGCACAGCCGGTTCGTGTTCCGCAATCCCAACGAGACCGATGCCTGCGGCTGCGGCGAGAGCGTCACCATCGTGCCGGCCCGGGCGGACGCTGGCTGATGCCTGGCCGCCGGGCCGATCCGGAACTGGAAGCGGCCACCGCGCTGGCACTGGAGCTGTTTGCGCCGCTGGGCGCGCTGTCGGTGCGGCGGATGTTCGGTGGGGCCGGCGTGTATGTCCACGGCGTGATGTTCGTGCTGCTGGCCAACAGCGAAATCTATCTCAAGGCCGATGCTGTCACGGTTCCTGCATTTGAGGGCGCCGGGTCGGGGCCTTTCGTCTGGACCGGCCCGGACGGGCGCAGTGTCAGCATGTCGTACTGGCGCCTGCCGGACAGCGCCCTGGATGATGCCGACGAGGCGCTGCGCTGGGGGCGGCTGGGTGTCGAGGCCGCGCTGCGCAACCGCAAGCCCGCACGGCCGGACACCGCCGGCCGGTCTGGCAGTCGCGTGGCACGTCAGCGGCGTCAGCCCCAGTAGGACAGCGTGTCGCTCGCGCGCTCGCCGGGCTGGTCCCGATGGTCGGGGGGCTCGGGCTCCACGATCTCAACGCCGGACAGGCGAAGACTGCGCCGTGCAGGCGTCGCAGGTGCTGCTGGCGCCGACGCTGCGGGCGGCGGGACATAGGGCTGCGGCCTTGGCGGCGTGGCTCTCACCGGGAACCCCTGCAGCAGCAGCTGCGCGTCCGTGGCCGCCACGGGCGGAGAGAAGGCATTGCCCTGGACCAGATCGAAGCCAAAGCTGCGGAACAGCACCATGGCGCCCTCAGTTTCGGCACCGACGGCCACCACCGACAGGCCAGCGGCGCGGGCGGCCCCGATCCGGCGCGCGAACGGACTTGCATCCAGCGCCTGCAGCCGACGCGCAACCCGCAGCATGGTGGTCCCGCCGCACTTGAGCTGGCAGAAGAGCGCCCGCCCGCGGCCGTCGAGGGCGATCGCGGGTGGCCCCTTGGCATCGAGCGCCACTTGAAACCCGGCGAGCCGCAAAAGCTCCAGCGTGTTGAAGCCGGCATCCCCTGCCGCCGCCAGCGCCTCCTCGCCCGCTTCCAGCACCAGCCAGTCGGCCCGGGCGGCTGCTTCGCGCACGGCTGCGACGGCATCGGCCGGGAACGTGGGGTCGACCAGGTCTGACGGCCCGAGATTCAGGGCGACCATCACTGGCCAGCCCGCTTCGCGCCAGCGCAGCACCTGGGCTGCTGCCTGCGCCAGAAGGGTGCGGGTCAACAGGCCGGACAGACCCTCGCGGGCCGCCAGACCCAGGAACAGGCCCGGCGTCAGCAGGCCGAATTCGGGGTGGTCCCAGCGGGCCACGGCCTCGAAGCCGGTGATCGATCCCGTGGCGATCTCGATCTGGGGCTGGAAGGCCAGCCGCACCTCGCCCTGCGCAAGGCCGCGCAGAAGGTCGCTCCGGGCGCTCTGGAT
Organism: Alphaproteobacteria bacterium; assembly: GCA_027484265.1. Classification (GTDB taxonomy): domain Bacteria; phylum Pseudomonadota; class Alphaproteobacteria; order Caulobacterales; family Aquidulcibacteraceae; genus JAIXTH01. The sequence continues at coordinate 8,709 of JAIXTH010000244.1, read as the reverse complement.
CGCGGCGGGCTGCATCTCGGCTCCGGTCCGCAGCCGGTCAGTCGGCCTGCTCGAACTTGCCGACCTGGGCGGCCAGCTCTTTCAGCAGGGCTGCGCCCACCGGGTGGCTGCTGTCGGTGATCTTCTGGCGCACTGCGGCCTGGATGGACGCCACATGGGCACCCAGCAGCACGTGCGAAGCGCGGGCACGGGCATCGGGGCTGTCGATCAGGCGGCACAGCGACCCGGCAAACTGCGACACGATCGGAAAGCCATAGGTCGTGCCCAGGCCCTTGAGATCATGGGCGCTGCGATAGAAGGTCTCCATCGCATCCGGCCCTGCCCCCGGCGCCACGGCCTCGCGGTGGGTTCGGTCCAGCTTCTCCGCCTCTTCCTTCAGCCAGACCTCGAAATTGCTGGCCATGCCAGCCAGTGCCGCTTCGGCCCGTTCGATCGCCTTTGCGTCGAATGCGGCTAGCCGGTTGCCCAGCTTGGCCTTGAGCCGGTTGGGCGGGGTGATCATCTCGACGGTATCGTCCGACATCGAACGCACTCCTGCGACCGCCTTCAGTGGCGTTCCTCGCATACAGCATGCAGCCGGAGGCTCTAAGACTTGGTGAATTCAGCTGCCGCGGCGGCAGGCAGAGCGGCAATGGCGCCCGACAGCTTACTGGCGGCGCGGGCCACCGGCCGAATCCGGCAGGTTGGGATCCTGACCCGGCAGCTGCACCGGCGAGCGTCCCACCGATCCGAACAGCTGCTCGAGGAAGGTCACTTCGCGGCCGCGCGTTGGTGTACGGCGGCCGTCATAGGCAATCACCTGGCCATCGGCGAGGCCATAGACCCGCACATTGGCCACCCGGTCGCTGTCGTCGAAACTGATGGCAACGACCTGCCGCTCGACAGTCTCCGGGCGGAAGAACGCAGTCTGGCTTTGAACGGCGGTGATATAGTACCACACCTGCTCGTCGAAGGTTCCCTGCGCGGTGGGAGTGCCATAGCGGGCGATCAGGGTCTGCTTGGTGTCGGTGCCCACAACGGCTGCGACCGGCTGCCCATCGTCGGATACAAAACCACGCCGGTCCACGACCGCCGCACAGGCGCCGAGGCTCAGAAGGCTGGCGGTGATGATGAGAAGGCGCGCGCTGCGGAGCATGGGGCGGTTTTCCTGTGGTCCCGACCGCCGCAGCCCTAAGCCCACACCCGAAGCGAGGCAAGGCCCGGATGCGGTGGCGTGGCAATCGCCGCGCGTGCCCGGCGTCGGTCGGCAACGCCAGTGGAATGTCAGCTGCGCGCAGCCAGGTCTGCCCCTGCTTGCGCACCGGCCTGCCGGTGCCACTGACCGGACCTTGCCGCTGCTCGATAATTCAAGTAGTGTTTAAGTATGATCGCCCCCTCCCAGTCTGGCCCGGCTGCCGGCCCCATGTCCCCGCAGAGTTCCGACGTCGAGGCAGCCCACATCGTGCGGGCGCTCGGGGCGCTGGCGAGCCCGTATCGACTGGCGGCGTTCCGGCTGCTGGTGACAGCAGGGCCGGCCGGGCTGTCGGCTGGCCGCATTGCGGCACATCTGGGGGTGTCGGCCCCGGCGCTCAGCTTCCACCTGTCGGCACTGGCGGGGGCAGGACTGGTCACGCAGGCCCGGCTGGGCCGGTCGATCATCTACCGGGCCGACTTTGCCGCCATGCAGGGGCTGGTCGGATACCTGACCGACAATTGCTGTGGCGGCGTGCCCTGCGGTCCGCAGCCAGTGGCCTGCGAGGGGCCGTCCCCATGCGCTGCGGGCTGAGCGCCCTGACCACCTGGAGTCTTTCATGAACGTGCTCGTGCTGTGCACTGCGAATTCAGCCCGCTCGATCCTGGGTGAGGCGATTTTCAACCAGCTTGGCGCCGGGCGGGTCACCGCCTTCAGCGCCGGATCGACCCCGGCAGGGCGGCCGCATCCAGGGGCGTTGCGGCTTCTGGCACGGCGCGGGATTGCCACGGGCGGCTTCCGCTCCAAGAGCTGGGACGAGTTTGCACAGCCAGGGGCTCCGCCGGTGGATGTGGCGATCACGGTGTGCGGGCGGGCAGCCGGCGAAGTGTGTCCGGTGTTTCCCGGCGCGCCGGTGCGGGCGCATTGGGGGCTGGAGGATCCGGCCCATGTGCCTGGCGGCGAGGCTGCGGTCGATGCCGCGTTCGAGGTGACCTGGGCCGCGCTGGAGGCACGGGTGAAGGCGCTGCTGGCGCTGCCGTTCGAGACCCTGCCGCGTGACCGGCTGGCCCGGGAACTGGCGCTGATCGGCCAGATGGACGCGGTGCCATGACCGCCAGCCTGCGCCAGGCGGTGGTGGCCGAAGCCACCGGCACGTTCCTGCTGTTCGCCACCGTGATCGGCTCGGGGATCATGGCCGAGCAGCTGTCGGGCGGACAGGTGGGGCTGGCACTCGCCTGCAATGCGATCGCCACCGGCGCCATGCTCTATGTGCTGGTGGCGCTGTTCGGGCCGGTCTCCGGCGCGCACTTCAACCCGCTGGTGACGCTGGTGATGCGGCTGCGCGGTGCGATCGGCACGGGGCAGAGCCTGGCGCATGTGGCCGCGCAGATGGCCGGGGGGCTCGCTGGCGTGTTCGCCGCGCACCTGATGTTCGACCTCGACATCCTGCAGGTCTCGGGCCGGGACCGCAGCGGGATCGGGCAGTGGGCGGGGGAGGCGATCGCCACGTTCGGCCTGATCCTCACCGTGCTCGCACCGCGCCCGGGCCGGGCCTGGGAAGTGCCAGCATCGGTGGCGCTGTATATCACCGCAGCCTACTGGTTCACCTCGTCCACCAGCTTCGCCAATCCGGCGATCACGCTGGCGCGCAGCCTGACCGACACCTTTGCCGGGATCGCACCGGCCAGCGTGCCCGGCTTCATCCTGGCGCAGCTGGTGGGGGCCGGGGCGGCGATGCTGGTGGCATCCCTGGTGTTTGCCGGGCCGGCGCGGGGCGCAGCGTCGTCCCAGCCGGGATGAGCGCCGGCATCAATGACAAACGGCGCACTGGCCAGGCCAGTGCGCCGTCACAGGTCTTCAGGCTGGATGCCGGGCATCCGTGCCGGATCAGGCAGCCTTGGCCGGCTTGGCCTTGGCCGCGACTTCGGCGGCAACGGTCTCGCCCGCGCCCTGCATCGCAGCCATCACGGCGGCGGCGCGCTCGGTCAGGGGCTTCACCGAATCCTTGGCGGTGGTGCTGGCGAGGGTGGCCAGTTCACCGGCGTCCTTCATGAAGGCTTCCATGCCGGTGCGGGCAAACTCGGCCTGCAGCTCGACGGCGGCCTGCAGCGAGCCGGCGCCCGCGAGGGCCTTGGTCAGCTCGAGGCTGCGCTCGATCCCGGCGCGGGTGCTGCCAGCCATCAGGGCCAGCACGTCGCTGGTACCCTTGAGGGTGACCTGGGCGCTGGCGGTGACGGCTTCCAGATTGGCGCGGCCGTGGGCAGCCATGTCGGTGCCAACGGTCTTGAAGGCGTCCATGCCGGGCATTTCCGGCATGGCCGGCATCATCTTGCCAAAGGCTTCGGCATAGCCCTGGAAGGCGCTGGCGAACGGGAAGGCGGAGGAGGAGGAGGAAGTGGAGGCGGTCATCGCGGTGTCTCCAGCAGAGTGGTCTGCAGCGTCTGTGCGCAGTTCATTGTGCGGTGCAACATGAACCGCGAGGCCGATATGGACTTCGATTGTGCACTGCGCAAGAGGCCTGCCAGCCGGAGCGGCACTTTTTCCGGGCGCGCCTGCCTGTTCCATGGGCAGGTCGGGGCGCTGGCCGGTAACCCTGCGGTGCAGGGCCCCGGCCCCGGGTGCAGGCCCGCAGCAGCGGGCTTGCCTTCTGCAACAAAGCGTACCACTTCGTGAGCGGTATCTGTCGTCTTGACGGACCACACGAGCACGCCTCCGGACGGTCGCAATTGCAGTGCATGCTGCCGATTGCGTTAAGGTTCGGGCAACCTGAGTGAGCCAATCCTTGCCTCTTGGGCAGGAGTAACCGGCAGGCTGGAGTATCCGGATGGTGCGTCGCGCCGATACAGTTCGTGCCTTTGCCCTGCTGTCAGCAGGTGTCTCCCTGGCGCTGGTCACCCTCCCGGGCAGGGCTGCGGCCCAGGTTCCGGTCCGGATTCCGGTGACCGTCGCGCCCGAGGCGGCGACCCAGCTTTCCCAGCCATCGAGCATCTGCGCCAACGACAGCAACTGCGCCTATATCGTCGTGGATTCCGATACGGGCAGGGTGCTGTTCGAGGAGAATGCCCAGGCCACCCGCCATCCTGCGTCCATCACCAAGGTGATGACGGTCTATCTGCTGCTGGAAGCGCTCGAGAGCGGACAGGTGCAGCTGGATGACCGGATCCCGATCTCGCGCCGTGCCGCAGGTGCATCGCCCACCAAGCTGGGTGTGCGGGCCGGATCGACGATTTCGGTGGAAGACGCCATCAATGCCCTGATGATCCGCTCTGCCAATGACGTGGCGGTTGCGGTGGGCGAGTTCCTCGGCGGCAATGAGAGCCGCTTTGCCGAAATGATGACACAGCGGGCCCGCGAGCTGGGCATGGGCCGCACCACTTTCCGCAATGCCTCCGGCCTGCCGGATTCGCGGCAGATCACCAGCGCCGAGGACCTCGCGCGGCTTGCGATCGCGATCCGTCGTGATTTTCCGCAATACTATCATATCTTTTCCCGCACAGAGTTCCTGTTCGAGGGCCAGCTGATCACCGGACACAACCGGCCTCTGGCGTCTGTGGACGGCGTGGACGGGCTCAAGACCGGGTTTGTCCGGGCTTCCGGCTTCAATCTGGCCACCACGGCCACCCGGGGTGGCCGGCGGCTGGTGGTGGTGGTGCTGGGCGGCAATACCGGCGCCGAGCGCGACGCGCAGGTGGCTCAGCTGGTGGAGGCCGGATTTGCCGAGATGGGCGTCTCCCGGGCGGTGCAGGCGCCGGTGCCTGTTCCCGTGATGGGGGTCGTCGATGCGCGCGACACCGTTGATGCCCTGAATCTGGTGCCGGAAATCCCGCGCACCGCCATGGGGCCGGTGCCGGTGCGGACAGCAGGTCTGACGACATCCAACCGCACCGTTGACGCAGCTGTCCGCCCGGGCCAGGTGCGCTGGGCCGCCCCCCGCTCCACGGCGGGCTCTGAAGTCCAGACCGCACAGGCGGCGCCAGCGGTGCCAGCGGCACAGGTGCCCGCCGTACCGGCGCAGGACACCGTGATGGCGGACGCCGCCCCCGCCGTGGTGCCCGTGACCGCCAGCGCTGCGCCCGCCCCGCAGCCTGTGCAGATGGCGCTGGTCCAGCCAGCCCAGCCGCCTTCGGCACCGCAAGCCGTTCAGCAAGCCGAAGACGATCCGGTGCCTGTCCCGGCGGTGGTCCTGGCGGAGCGTGCGCCGGATGGGCCGGCACCGGACGGTGCGCCGCCAGCGGCTGCCATGACCGCGTCTGCCATGACCGCGTCTGCCGCAACCGATGGCGTGCCCGTGCAGATGGCTGCTGCTGAGACCGTGTCGGTCCGGGCGCCAGCGCCGGGCGATGTTGAGGTGCCGGCCGCTGCGGCGCCGGTACAGCTCGTCGCCGTGACCCTCACACCGTCCCGGGCAGACGGCCTGCGTGGAACCCGCGAGACAGCTTCGCTGCTGCCCCCCGTCTCGCTCAGCGGGATTGCCAGCCAGGCCGGGATTGCCGAGCTTGCAGATGGCGGGCAACCCGCCCCTCCCGCCTATTTCGGGTCGGCGCTGGCGGACCCGGCGCCGGTCCGTTTTGCACAGCTGGATGCCGATACCGGCCCGATCACCGACGAGCCGCCAGCCACGATCCTCAATCCCGACGCCACCGCCGGTCTCGCCGACCTGTTCACGACGCCCGGCGCGCCGCATGCTGTCGACGCCGGGACGCAGACCGAGCCGGAAGGCACGATCCGGCTTGCCGCCGCCGCTGCCGACCCGGCATCCGAGGCTGTGCCGGCCACGGATACAGCCGCAGCCATGGACAGTGCCGATGCCGGTGCGCTGAATGGCCAGGTCATGATGTCGGCTGCATTCGACCCGCAGGCTCTGGCGGTGGAAGCGGCCCCGGCCACCGGCAGCGCCGATGTGCTGACAGCCGCACCGGCGCTGGATGCAGGTGGCAGCAGCCTGCCGGCAGGCCCTGTGGTGGATGGCCAGCCCTTGCTGGCGCCCGATCCGCAGGCCGTGGAAGCCGCGCGCCGCGCCCAGGCCGAAGCCGATGTCCGGACGGCGCAGCGCCTGGCCGAAATCGATGCCGCCGAAGCCGAGGCCCGCCGGGCCCGCGAAGCCGAACAGCGCCGTGTGGCCGAACAGCGTCGCCAGGACGAGGCTCGCCGTGCCCGCGAGGAAGAGACCCGCCGCCAGGCAGAGGCGCGCGACCGCGCTGCCCGCGACCAGGCGGCCCGCGAGGAACGCGAGCGCCAGCAGCGTCTGGCCCAGGCCCGTGGCAATGTGACCGTCCAGGTCGGCGCCCTGCGCGGCGAGGATCAGGCCGAGGATCTGCTGGCGCAGTCACGGCGCTTCTTCCCGAGCTTTGCCAGCGGCGAAGTGGTTTCGGCCCGGACCGACAGCGGCACCTGGTTCCGGGTACGCTTCGGCGGAATGGCGCTGGAAGCGGCGCAGGAAGCCTGCCGCCGGGTCACGCGGGCGGGTGGTCAGTGCGAGATTGTGGCTCGATGATGATGCGGCCCTGACCGGGCCGCCGGGGCGCGCCGCCTGGATGGCGGCGCCTCCCACCAGGCAGGGGAGCCGGAGGGATGGTTCCAGGGGACTTTTCAGAGATCCCGTTCCTGCGCGATGCCGCTGCAGCGGCGATCAGGGACGTGGCGCGCAGCGCCAGCTGGTTCTCGCTGCCTGGCGGCTGGCCGCTGTTCTTCGAGGGTGAGGCAGCCGAGACCTTGTATTTCGTGCGTTCCGGCGCGCTGGGTGCGTTCCGGCGGGCCCCGGATGGCGGGCGTGAGCTGGTGGGTCACATCCGGGCCGGCGAGCCGGTTGGCGAGATGGCGATGATTGCCGGCGAGCCGCATTCGGCCACGGTGTTTGCGCTGCGCGATGCCGAGCTGATCGGCCTGAACCGGGCCACCTTCAACCGGCTGGTGCGCCGTCACCCCGACCTGATGAGCGGGCTTGCCCGCACCATGCTGTTCCGCTCGCGCCAGACCCGGCGGCGCGCCACCCGCTCCGATCCCAAGGTGTTTGCCCTGGTGGGTGCCTCGCCCAGCGTGGATGCGCTGGCCCGTGCGCGCCAGCTGAAGGCAGAGCTCGAACAGATCGGGCGGCGCACCCTGGTGGTCGGGCCCGAAGGCGAGGCGCGCAGCGGCAGCTGGTATGACGAGGCCGAGCGCTGCAACGATGTGGTGCTGCTGGCGGCCGGTCATGGCGAGACCGGCTGGGCGCGGATGGCCCGCCGCCAGGCCGACCGGGTCTGTGTTCTGGCCAGGGCCGATACCGATCCGGAGCCGGCCGTGCGGCAGTTCCTGACCACGGCCGGGCATGACCGCAGCCTGCGGCTGATCGATCTGGTGATGATCCGCTCGGGCGCGGGCGCGGACCGCCCCGCCGGTGCGACCGAGGCGGACTGGCTGCAGGCATCGGGTGCGGTGCGGCTGTTCACCTGGCGCGACGGGCGGGCGGATGACGTGGCCTCGCTGGCGCGGGTGCTGTCGGGACGGTCGGTCGGACTGGTGCTGGGGGGCGGCGGGGCGCGGGCCTATGCGCATATCGGGGCCGTGCGGGCGCTGCGTGAGGCCGGGATCCGCTTCGATTTTCTGGGCGGGACCTCCATGGGCGGGGTGATTGCTGCCTGTGTGGCGATGGGCTGGGACGATGCCGAGATCGAGCGGCGGATCTGGGATGGCTTCGTGCGCTCGAACCCGCTGGCGGACTATGTGCTGCCGGTGGTGTCGCTGACGTCGGGACGCCGGGTCGACGAGCGGCTGGAAAAGCATTTCGGGACGGCCCGGATCGAGACGCTGGAGCGGCCGTTCTTCTGCCTGTCCACCAATCTGACCGCGGGCACCTCGCGGGTGCACCGGGCCGGGCTCCTGCGCCATGCGCTGCGGGCCTCGATCGCGCTGCCGGGGATCCTGCCGCCGGTTGTGGAGGGGGATGATGTGCTGGTGGACGGAGCGGTGCTCGACAATTTCCCCATCGCCACCATGCAGGAGCTGCACAGGGGCCTGACCATCGGGGTGGACGTCACGCGCGCCCATGCGCTGGACGCGCGCGAGTTTGCCCGGGCCGACAGTTTCCTCGGCTGGGTGCTGCGCCACGGACTGCGCGCGCCGCCGCCGATTGCCGAGCTGCTGATGCGTTCCGCCACCGCGCCCGTGAATGCCCAGCGCAACCCCGCCCGTCCCGACCTCCTGATCGTGCCCGAGCTTGAAGGCGTGGAGCTGCGCGACTGGAAGGCGTTCGATACCGCGGTCGAAGCCGGCTATGTCGCCACTGTGCGGGCGCTGCAGGAGGCAGGTCCGGTGCTGGGCATGCTGGGGTCAGACCCCGCCATCGCGGCCCGCCAGGGCGGCAGTGCGCTGGGTGAGCCGGTGATGTAACGCCCGCGCGCTGCCGCATCCTTGCCTTGCTCTTGCCGCAGCGCGCTTTCATGGGGCTGAGGCAGAGGGCTGACACCGGGTGCCGCATCGGGCACCTGTGTCGGACGCAAGAGGGATGGAGCGGGCCGGTCATGCGCGCGATCGTGGTAGCAGGGATAGGATTTGCCGTG
>JAIXTH010000003.1 GCA_027484265.1 Alphaproteobacteria bacterium | reverse complement strand
GCCATCAGGCGCGCCTCGATCAGGCCATGACCATCGCGGCGCAGCGCCTCCATCACCTGGTCGCTGGCGCCGCGCACGGCCCAGCGCCGCCCGCCGAGACTGTGGGCCACATCGAGGAAGGGGGCGGGGGGCTCCATACCCCCTTGTAGCTCAGGATTCGTGCGAGGTGGCGAGGGTTCACACCCGGATGTCGAGCCCCGCGCTCACGATGCTCTGGGCCGCCTGCGCGAACTTCGCCTGCTCGTTGAGGGCGGCATTGGTCAAGGTGCGCACGGCTTCATCGGGTCCATCCTCGCGCGCAACCAGCCGCGCAGCCGCCAGCTGCGCACGCGCCGTGGTCGCGTGGATCCGGGCAGAGACAAGGGCGTTGATGTCCATGGACGCATCCATGCCAGCGAGGCCTTGAGCCTTCCCTCATTGGATCGATGCAATTTGAACAGTTTGGCTGGTTGTCCGCTGGAGCCGGTCTGTTGGCCCGGTGGCGCCCGGATGCGGCCCCGGCCCGCTGCTGTCCCGGACCTGCCGGCTTCAGGCCGGCCCCGCTTCAGCGTGGCTTGGTGTAGGCCACGGCACGGGTCAGGAACGCCTGGCGGCTGGGGCCCGGCAGAAGGCCGGCATCGTGTGCCAGGGCATCGAGGTCTGTGGTCAGCCAGCTGGTGAAGAACGGCTCGTGGAAGCCGAACGGGAACGCATCCAGCATCCGGTCGAGGTCTGGATTGTCGCCGGTGCGCAGGGCATCGGCCAGCACGAATATCCCGCCGGGCGCCAGAACCCTGGCCACTTCCCTCATCACCGCCGCCCGCACCTTCGGTGGCAGCTCGTGGAACAGATAGACGCACACCACGCGGTCGAGGGACGCGTCCTCGAACGGCAGCGCCTCCGCCAGTCCGGTCATCACCGGAACGGCATACCGTGCCAGCGCGCCGCGCGCATGGGCGGCATAGGCCGGTGACAGGTCCAGCGCCTGCAGCTTCATCCGGGGGAAGGCGCGGGCCACGTCCGCCGTGAAGCTGCCGGTGCCGCAGGCGAGATCCAGGCAGCGCACCTGGCGCTGATCGATGCCCGTCAGGCTTTCGGCCAGCAGAGCCAGGGCCGTCGCGCGGCGCATCGGCGCCGCCGAACCGGTGAACAGGGTCTCGACCTGGAAATCATAGAGCTGCGCACTCTCCTGCGTGAACCAGCCGCCGGTCTGCCAGTGGAAGTTCTGGCGGAAATAGGCCGGATAGCCCGCAGTGGCCGGATCGCCCCGCACTTCAGTGCCGGCACGCGCCTGGCGACGGCGGTCGATGGAGGCGACATCGGCGCGGTAGGCCCTCGCCTGGCGGCCAAGCGCTGCCAGGTCCGGCGGGGGCGGCGCGGGGTAGAGCCCCTGCTCGATGGCAGCGAGGTCGGCCTCGAACGCCGCCGCGAACGCCCGGGCGACCGCAGCCCGGTCCGGCACCTTGTGCGGCGAGCGGAAGGCCGGCCCTTCCGGCGCCTCGAACGGGGCCGACTGGCGCCGTGCCCACCACCAGTGCGCCGCATGCAGACCCACCGTCGCAGCGGCGCGGGCGCCATAGGCAGTGCGGGCAACGAGACTCATGGCGTCCTTCGCAGACAGAAGGTTGACAGGCCGCAAGATAGCACGACGCCGGAGCCGGTCCAGCAGGCGCAAGGCCGCATCAGCGCACAAGGCTCGCGCCCGGCGCATCGCTGCGCTAGGGAGCGCGCATGACGTCTCCCCTGACACTGCCCGTGCGCGATGGCGACGGCGAGGTGCGCCTCGACCGGTTCCTGCGCCGCAAGTTCCCGCATCTGGCCCAGGGCCGGATCGAACAGATGATCCGCAAGGGTCAGATCCGCGTTGACGGCGAGCGCGCGCGCCGCGCCTCCGACCGGCTGCACCCCGGCATGGATGTGTTCGTGCCGCCCGAAATGGCGATCCCCACCAGCACCGGTGCCCCGCGCCCCAAGGTCTCGCTGGAGGACGAGCGCTTTGTGCGCGACCTGGTGATCCATGAGGACGCCCACCTGATTGCCCTCAACAAGCCCCCTGGCATCGCCGTCCAGGGCGGCAGCGGCACCACCCGCCACCTCGATGCGATGATGGAGGCCTTCGCCGATCCAGATCACGGCCGCCCGCGCCTGGTGCACCGGCTCGACCGCGATACCTCCGGCGTGCTGCTGTTCGGGCGCACCCCGGCAGCGGCTGCGACCCTGTCCAAGTCCTTTGCCAGCCGCCAGACCACCAAGGTCTACTGGGCGGTGGTGCTGGGGGTGCCGCACCCCCTGTCGGGCGAGATCCGGGGCTGGATGAAGAAACAGGGGTCCGCCCGCGATCCCGACCGCGAGCTGGTGCGCCGCGCCGCCCATGGCGAGCCGGAGGCGCAGTTTGCGATCACCGATTATGAAGTGCTGTCTCATGCCGGGACCCGCGCCAGCTGGGTGGCGCTGAAGCCGGTCACGGGCCGCACCCACCAGCTGCGCTTCCATATGGCCGAGGCGGGCACCGCGATCGCGGGTGATCCCAAATATGTCTGCGACCGCCCGCCGATCGGCGGGCTGGAAGAGCTGCTGCACCTGCATGCCCGGGCCCTGCGCATCCCGCACCCGGCAGGGGGCATCCTCGAGCTGCGAGCCGGAATGCCCCCCCACATCAAGGCCGCCTTCGAGGCCCTCGGCTTTGACGAGCGCGAGGAGCCCGACCCGTTCCGGCCCTTCGGCGGGCGGGAAGGGCGCTAGGCACCATGCCCCTGTACGATGCGGTCGCGTTCCGGGCCGCCCTGCCGGCAACTGGTGCGCTGATCGGACTGGATCCGGGCACCCGCACCATCGGGGTGGCGGTCTCGGATGCCACCCGGCTGATCGCCTCGCCGGTGATCGGGGTGAAGCGGCGCAAGTTTGCGCTGGATGCATCTGAGATCTTTGCGATCCTCGATGACCGCAGCGCCTGCGCCCTCGTGGTGGGCCACCCCCTCAACATGGACGGCAGCGCCGGGCCTTCGGCGCAGGCGGCGCGGGCCTTTGCCCGCAATCTCCTCGCGCTGCGCGACCTGCCGCTGCTGCTGTGGGACGAGCGGCTGTCGACGGCTGCGGTGCAGCGCCAGATGATCGAGGCCGACATGACCCGGGCCCGCCGGGCGCGGGAAGTGGATGCGGCAGCTGCCGCCTTCATGCTGCAGGGCTGCCTCGACAGGATGCGCGAGAGCGGGCCACCTGCAGCCGACGGGGCGGGGAAATGAGCGAGGCTCTGGCGGCGCTGGTGCCGGTGTTTGCGCTGATTGCGCTGGGATGGGTGGCGCGGCGTCTGAACTGGATCCCGGCGGAGGCGTGGCCGGCCGCCAACCGGATGGGCTACCTTCTGTTCTATCCGGCTTTCCTGTTCGCAACTGTGGCCGGAGCGGATTTTGGCGGCGCGGGCACTTTGGTGTTCCTGCTGGCACTGCTGGGAGCGTTCGGCACGGCTTCAGTCCTGATGCTGCTGGTCCGCCCGTTGCTCGGTCCGGACGGACCGGCCTTCACCAGCGTGTTCCAGTCGGGCGTACGCTGGCACGGTTTCATCATCGTGGCCGCAGCCCCGGCGCTGTGGGGACCGGAGGGGACAGCGCTGGTGGCGCTGGCGTTCGGGCCGCTGGTGGCGTTCGTGAATGTGATCTGCGTGCTGGTGCTGGCGCGCTGGGGGGCAGGGGATGTGAAGCCGGGCCTTGTGGGGCTGGGGCGCGAGCTGGTGCGCAATCCCCTGATCATGGGCTGTGCCGCCGGGCTGGTGGTGAATCTGTCGGGCCTGCAGCCGCATCTGGGACTGGTGGGTGATGCCGCCCGCATCCTCGGCGGCGCGGCGATGCCGGTGGCGCTGCTGTGCGTGGGAGCCGCGCTGTCGTTCGAAGGGCTGGGGCGGGTGCCAGGGCATCTGGTGGCCGGTGTGGCCGCCAAGCTGCTGGTGCTGCCGGTGATCGCCCTGGGCTGGACGATGCTGCTGGGTCTGTCGCCCCTGCAGGCAGCTGTCGCCGTGGGCGTTGCCGCCACACCGACTGCCGCCGCCTCCTATATGCTGGCGCGCGAGATGGGCGGGGATGCGCCCTTGATGGCGGCGCTGGTCAGCCTGACCACGGTGCTCGCGGCCCTGACCATGCCGGTATGGCTGACGCTGGCGGCGCCCTGAGGCAAAAACTTGTCTGCAAACAAATTGCGACCTTTGCGGCCATGTATCGATGGTAACCGGTCACCCTGTGGCTCTGCAGCCGCAGGCTGATACAAAATGACAGCGTTTCCGAGGCCGCGGCGCAGTCCCGGTCTTTCCGCATTAACCAGGACCGGGCAAGACCCGGCCTCCATCGCGAACTCCGGCAGGCGATTACTGACCGGACATTTTGGGGGATGAACCTATGACCTTGCGGAACGCGCCGCTGAAGACCTGCCTCGCTGCTTCGGCAAGCCTGGCTGCCCTGATTGCATTTGCGCCGGGCCTTGCATCCGCCCAGACGGTCCAGACCAGCCAGCCCGCGCCCGCCGCCAGCGGCACCACCGAGGGCGAGCCCGCCCTGGTGGTGGTGACCGGTTCGCGCATCGCCACCCAGAACAACCGGGCGATCTCGCCGGTGCGTTCGCTGGATGCCGAAGAGATCCGCGCCACCGGCCAGATCGACATCGACGAAGTGCTCAAGCAGCAGAACCAGTTCCTGCCGTCGAACGGCGCCACCACCAGCCCGCTGCTGCTGGAATCCCACGGCGCCTCGACCCTCGACATGCGGGGCCTGGGCCAGAACCGCACCCTGGTGCTGGTGAACGGCCAGCGCGCCACCCCGAACGGTTTCCGCAACTCGGCTGACGTGAACGCGATCCCGTCGGCGCTGATCGCCCGGGTCGACACCCTGACCGGTGGCGCTGCTGCCGTGTATGGCGCCGATGCCGTGGCCGGCGTGACCAACTTCATCCTGCGCGACAATTACGAAGGCTTCGAGATCGCCGGTTCGGCCGGTGTCTCGGGCGCCGGCGACGCCGAGGCCTACACGCTGGGCGTGACCTATGGCGTGAACCTGCTGGACGACCGCCTGAACTTCGTGGCGCACGTCTCCTACGCTGACCGTGGCGGCATCCTGCGCGACGACCGCAGCTGGGCCGTGCCGGAAGTGCTGGACTCAGGTGCTCTGATCCCCGCCAGCAACGTGCCGGCCTTCACGGCAGGCGGCAGCTTCCAGCGCTTCACAACTCCGACCGGGACCACCGTGGTGGCCGCCCCGATCTTCGCCTACGATCCGTCCGGCGCCTTGCAGACAGCTGGCGTGACCGCACCGCTGCTGGATTCCTTCTCGCGCTTTGAAGCCTTCTGGAACCCGAATGACCGCTGGAATGCGGCGGTGTTCGTGAACTACGAGATCGCCTCCTGGGCGACCGTGTACGGCCGCGTCACCCACTCGATCGTCAACAACACCTCGCAGCAGCTGCCGGTGCGCACCACCGGCAACCCGGCGGCGCAGGATGTGCTGATCCAGCGCACCAACCCGTTCCTGACCCCGGCGATCACCGCCGCGATCAACGCCAACGGTGGCTTCAACGTGAACGCCGCCGGCACCGCTGCCGGCACCGACGCCGTGCGCCTGCGCGTGTCGAAGACCCTGCTGGAATTCGGACCGCTGACAGACTCGACCGAGCGCGAGACCACCCAGTGGGTTGTCGGCGTGCGCGGCGACATCACGCCGAACATCCGCTACGACTTCGCCTATGTGAACGGCACCAACCTCGAGAACGTGTGGCGCACCGGCTCCGGCCTGCGCTCGCGCTTCCTGCAGGCGGTGAACGCCACCACTGTGGGCGGCAATCCTGTCTGCGTCGATGCGTCGGGTGGCTGCGTGCCCTTCAACCTGTTCGGTCCGCAGGCTTCGAACGCGGCGGCCCAGGCCTGGATCCAGGGCGACCCGAACGAGCTGTTCAACAAGCGCACCCGCCGCCAGGACGTGATCAGCTTCACCCTGTCCGGCGACACCACCGACCTGTTCGAGCTGCCGGCCGGCCCGATCGGCTGGGCGTTCGGCTATGAATACCGCAAGGAGCGGGGCAACTCGGCCTTCGGTCCGCGCGCTGCGGTGCGCGACACCCTGCACTTCCAGGGCGCGCGCGGCGTGATCCCGCTGACAGCCGACTTCAACCTGTCCGAATTCTACGGCGAGCTGCGCATTCCGGTGCTGGCGGATCTGCCGCTGGTGCAGAGCCTGGACTTCGAAGCAGCGGCGCGTCGTTCGGACCATTCCCGCTCGGGCGAGTACGACACCTGGAAGCTGGGCCTGAACTGGGCCGTCAATGACAGCTTCCGGATCCGCGGCTCCAAGCAGACCGTGGTGCGCGGCCCGAACATCGGCGAGTTCTTCGGCGCTGCCGTGGAAGCGCCGGTGACCGGCGGTGCCCGTCCGATCGACTATTGCTCGGATCCGGTGCGTTTCAACGTGCCGCAGGCCTTCTGTACCGCAGTGGGCGCTCCGGCACCGGGCTTCATTCCGGTGACCCCGCCTGCCAACCCGCTGATCGATGGCGCCGTGGCCGTCCAGGGCGGTGGTGAGGCGATCAAGCCGGAATCGGGTGAGACCTACACCTACGGCTTCGTCTTCACCCCGACCTTCGTGCCGGGTCTGTCTGTGGTGGTCGACTACTACTACATCCAGATCGACGACGCGATCGGCACCATCAACCCGGCCCAGCTGATGGATTCCTGCTACCTCGTGCTGCAGGATCCCACCTCGTCGCTGTGCCAGAAGATCACCCGCGACCGTACCACCGGCCGTGTGATCCGCTTCGACCAGCGCGACACCAACCTGACGCTGCTGCGCACCGCAGGCTGGGACTTCTCGGTCTACTACAACACCCGTCTGCCGGCGGCGCTGCCGGGTGACCGGATCAACATCACCTACAATGCCGGGGTGGTGGACACCTTCGTGCGTCTCCTGTTCCCGTCGGACAACCTGTTCGACTGTGCGGGCAAGTTCGGCGGCGGCGCCTGCTCGGATGCCGGTACCGGCATCCGAGCGATCCCGACCTACCGGCACAATCTGTCGGTGGCCTGGACTGCCGGTGACGTGGTGCTGCGCGGCACCTGGCGTCACACCGGTCAGGTGGATGCACTGATCACCAACGTGCCGCAGCCGCAGTGGCGCAACGTGGCGGCAAACCAGAACTTCGTGCAGCACATCGATGCCTATGACTACTTCGATGTGGGCGGCACCTGGTTCGTGAACGACCAGCTGCGGATCGGCTTCACCGTCCGCAACGTGTTCGACACCGAGCCGCCGATCCTGGGCAGCGCCCAGCAGGACGCCAACACCCTGCCGAACCAGTACGACATCGTCGGCCGCGCCTTCACGATCAACGCGACCTTCAAGTTCAACTGATCACAGGCAACTGTCTGGTTCCAGACCTGAAAAGCGAAGCGCCGGCCCGTTGGGCCGGCGCTTTGTCTTTGCGGGTCCGAAGTGCCTATTCCCCCCGCAAGCGAGTCGGAACGGCACCGGTAAAGCGGCCCCTCAGTCGACCACCGCCAGCACCTCGCCAATCGTACCGACAAGCTGGTCGATATGGCCGGCCTCGATGATCAGGGGCGGGGACAGGGCGATGATGTCGCCGGTCACCCGGACCAGCACGCCGGCCTCATAGCAGCGGGTGAACACCTCATAGCCGCGCGCACCCGGCGCACCGGGGCGGGGCGCCAGCTCGATGCCGCCGATCAGACCCAGGTTGCGGATATCCACCACATGCGGTGCGCCGCGCAGGCTGTGCAGCCGCGCTTCCCAGAGGGGCGCGATCTCGCTGGCGCGGGTGAACAGGCCTTCGCGCTCCATGATGTCCATGGTGGCAAGGCCGGCCGCGCAGGCCGCCGGATGGCCCGAACAGGTATAGCCGTGGAACAGCTCGATCACGTCCTGCGGGCCGTGCATGAATGCGTCATGCACCGCGCGGCTGGCGAACACCGCCCCCATCGGCAGGGCGCCATTGTTGATGCCCTTGGCGGTGCACATCAGGTCGGGCGTGACCCCCAGGGCCTGGGCCGCGAACGGCGCGCCGAGGCGGCCATAGCCGGTGATGACTTCGTCGAAGATCAGCAGGCACCCGATCCGGTCGCAGGCCGCGCGCAGCTCTTCCAGATAGCCAACCGGCGGAATCAGCACGCCGGTGGAACCGGCTACTGGCTCGACGATCACCGCAGCAATGGTCTCGGGCCCGTGCAGGGCCGCGATCCGATCGAGCTCGCACGCCAGATGCGCCCCTTCCGGCGGCTGACCGTGCGCGAACAGATTGCCGGGCAGGCCG
>JAIXTH010000125.1 GCA_027484265.1 Alphaproteobacteria bacterium | reverse complement strand
GTCAGCGACGGGCGACACCGGGGAAAAGGGTAAAGGCGGAAGGCCACAGAGCTGTGCGCCAGGGGCGCACCAGCTCAAGCAAGGCCTTTTCCCGCTCGGGGCTCGCCAAAGAAAAGGGGGGGCTGGGAGCTGGCCGCCCGCCTTGCGGCCCGGTCAAGGCCGGCGAAGCCGCCCCGGAGGGGTTGCCTTGACGGGGCCGGAAGGCGGAACAGCGTAGTCTTGGTTCTGGCGCCAGCAGGGCTGGTGACAGAACCTCCAAAGCCCGGCGGCGATCGGGCAGGCGCTGCCGCGCATTGGTTGGGCCGCTGGAGCGCTGGACCGCGCGGCTCCCGCCGCGCATGGCCCCCACGATGGGCGCGGCAGGAGTCGCGCGGTCCAGCGGGGGGCGCGCGTCGCATGACCCGGCAGTGCGCTTCGCCGCCGGCTGCCCGTTGGAGCACGAGGAGCCGGCGGCGAAACCGCGACAGGATCAGAAGTTGACCTTCACCTCGGCGCCGATGATCCGGGGCTGGTTGGTGAAGCCGGTCAGGTTGTTGAAGTCGATGCCACCGGTCAGGCGCTGCTCGTCCATGATGTTGCGGGCATAGACCGCACCTTCCCAGGCGCCGTCATTGAACAGCATCCCGACCCGCAGGCCGCCTTCCCAGAACCCGCGCTCGGAGAACTCGACCGAGTCGTACAGGAAGAAGTTGGTCTCGCCCTTATAGGCCCAGTCGGTCAGCACATACAGCTCGTTGGCGCCCATCGGGATCGTGTACTTGGCGGTGAAGCTCACGGTCCAGGTCGGGGCGTTGGGGAAGCTGTTGCCGTTGATCCGCGCCAGCGGCGTGCCGGCCACGGTCACCACGGGGTCGAGCACCGTGCAGGGGGCGCCGCACGGGCCCACCAGCAGGTTCGGGTCCACGATCTCGGTGCGGTTGTAGGCAGCCGAGCCACCCAGGCGCAGGTTCTCGATCGGGAACCACTGCACTTCGGCCTCGATGCCCGAACCCCTGCCCTCGGCCGCATTCAGCAGCTGGTTGAAGTTGCCGGCGCCGCCGATGGCGGTGAACTGCTGGTCGTCGATGGTGTAGGTGTAGACCGAGATGTCGGCCCGCAGGTTGCGGTCGTCGCTCACCATCTTCAGGCCGGCTTCCAGCGAGGTCAGCTCTTCGGAATTGGCCACGGTCACGGCGGTGCCGAACAGGATCCGGCCCTGGATTGAGGGCGCCCGGTAGCCGCGCGCAGCCCGCACATAGACATTGACGTTCTCGTCAGCGGCATAGACCGCCGACAGGTCCCACGAGAAGCCCTCGTCCGAGACGCTGCGGCGCACCGGTGCGATGTTGGCGATGCCGCCGCGGGCCACCAGTTCCTTCTCGTCGCTGGTATAGCGCAGGCCGCCCGACAGGGTGAGGCGGTCGCTGATCTCGTAGTTCACCGAGCCGAACACGGCCCAGCTGTCGGTGTCCTGCACCTGGCGGGCGTCGGAGAACGCGAAGGTGGGGGTGGCATAGGCCAGCGAGAAGATCGACAGCTCTTCCTGGAAGAAATAGGCGCCGACCTGCCAGCTGAGCGGGCCATCGCTGTTGGACGACAGGCGGATTTCCTGGGTCAGCTGCGAGTGGTCGTCGATGCCGTCGGCGGTATCGGCGGGGAACGGAATGAAGCCGGGGCCAGCCACCATCGAGCCGCCGTCGATATCACCGCGTCCCACG
The DNA here is from genome assembly GCA_027484265.1 of Alphaproteobacteria bacterium. Classification (GTDB taxonomy): domain Bacteria; phylum Pseudomonadota; class Alphaproteobacteria; order Caulobacterales; family Aquidulcibacteraceae; genus JAIXTH01. The sequence goes on along the minus strand of JAIXTH010000125.1, from coordinate 2,348 downwards.
AACTCGACCGACTCGTAGCCGGTGATCGAGGTGAGGGTGGCCGGGCCGAAGTCATACTCCAGCCGCAGCACGGCGCCGAAGGTTTCCAGCGTCTGGTTGTTGCCGTTGCCGCCGTCATAGGTGACGCGGTCGGCACGGTAGTTGTTGTTGAGGCCGCGCACGCCGCGGGTGATCACATTGGCGCGGAACAGCTGGCTGGTGCCGTCGAAGTCGCGGCCATGCAGGTTCAGCAGGGCCGAGAAGTTCGCGGTCGGCTCGAACAGGAACTGCACCCGGTAGGCGGTGTCCTCGAACCCGCCGAAGTCGGCGCCGCCGGGGAACGGGGTGGTGTTCTTCACCCAGTCATTCTGGGTCTGGCGCAGCACCGATACGCGCACGGCAGCGGTCTCGCCCAGCGGCAGGTTCACCGCGCCTTCCACATCGATCCCGCCATAGCTGCGGGCGCCGACGCGGCCATAACCGCCAAAGCTGTCGGTGTCGGGGCGGACCGAATCGAACTTCACGATCCCGGCCGGGGTGTTGCGGCCGAACAGCGTGCCCTGCGGGCCGCGCAGCACTTCAACGCGCTCGACGTCGAACACCGGGAAACCCTTCAGGATCGGGTTTTCCTGCACCACTTCGTCATAGACCAGCGACACCGGCTGCGAGGCGTTGAGGTCGAAATCGGTGTTGCCGAGGCCGCGGATGTAGAAGCGCGGGAAGGTCCGGCCGAACGAGCTTTCCACCACCAGCGAGGGCACCCGGGCCGACAGGGCCGAGCCGATGTCGGCGCCGCCGCTGGTCAGGGTGACGATGCCGTCGCCGGTCACGGCGGTGACGGCCGCGGGCACGTCCTGCGCGCTCTCGGCACGCTTGCGGGCGGTGACGATGATGGTCTCGACGCCGCCTTCGGTGGCCTCAGCGGCCGGCTGCTCGGTGGTGGCTTCGGTGGCGTCCGCCGCGATGGCGGGGGCTGCGAACAGGGTCAGGGCCAGCGCGCTGGCAGTGGCCAGGGCAGCGGCACGGGTGGTGCGAACGGTCATGAGCGAGGTCCCTTCGGTGCGCCACATCCGGAACGGCACGGGATAGGGGAGGCCCGGGCGTGGCGCGAGTTGCCGATGGAGTGCCGGGCTAGACTGAAGATTCGCGGCCATCTACCGCGTCGCTGCGGGTTTGTGTGGTTGCGACGACAAGTCCGTGACAGGTGTGTCACGCAGGACACGGAGCATACGCCCGCGGGCCCGAATCTGTCCGACAGGTGGTCCGATCCAGCGTGTCCGGAGGATTTCCAGGGCCGTGCCTAGCCAGAGCGCGGGGGTTTTGTGGCCAGCGGATGGGCCTGCGCCACCAGCTGTTCCAGCCGCCGGGTGGCGACATGGGTGTAGATCTGGGTGGTGGCGATGTCGGCATGGCCCAGCATCTGCTGCACCGCACGCAGGTCCGCGCCACCTTCCACCAGATGGGTGGCGAACGCATGGCGCAGCACGTGGGGCGACAGCCGCGCCGGATCGAGGCCTGCTGCCAGCGTCACCCTCTCGAGGATCCGCGCGATCTGGCGCCGGTCGATGTGGCCGGCAGCGCCGCCCGACGGGAACACGAAGCCAAGCGCCTTCGCCCGCCGGTCGGGCGCTGCGGGCAGGGTCTGGGGCCGCACCGCAAGCCAGGCGTCGAGCGCCACCCGCGCTGCGCCGCCCAGCGGCACCAGCCGGTCCTTGCCACCCTTGCCGCGCACCACCATCGCCGGGGTTCCGTCGCGGGGCAGGGCACCCATCGGCAGGCCTGCCAGCTCCGACACCCGCAGGCCCGCGCCATAGCACAGCTCCAGCAGGGCGGTGTCTCGGGCGGCGTCGATCCCGCCCGGTCGCGCGGCTGCTTCCAGCAGGGCATTCACCTCTTCGGCACCCACGACTTTGGGCAGTGAGCGGCCCTTCTGCGGTGCATCCCACCGGCTGGTGGGATCATCCGCCCGCCAGCCTTCCCCCTGGCAGAAGCGGAAGAACTGCCGCAGGGCCGAGCGGCGGCGCAGCACGGTGGCCGGGCCGAGCCCCCGCGCCGACAGGTCGGCGGCATAGGCCTCGATCGCCCCGTGGTCCGCAGCCTCCACGCCTCCGCGCGGAGCCATGAAGCCGGAAAAGTCGGCGAGGTCGCGGCGATAGGCGTCGAGCGTGTTGGCGCTGGCGCCGCGCTCGGCGGCCTGCATCTCGAGAAAGGCATCGCACCAGCCGCTCATGCCTTGCCCCTAGCCGGGCCTGGGCGCCGTGCCGCTGCGCCGTGCCGGGGGCGCGGCAGGCGGCGCCGGCGGGGGTGAGGCCGGGCGCGCGGCAGCCGCCGGGCGCGGTGGCGGTGGCGGGGCTGGACGGGTGGCCGGG
>JAIXTH010000205.1 GCA_027484265.1 Alphaproteobacteria bacterium | reverse complement strand
CCATCCGATCGCCGAGAACATGGACCCGAACGACCTGTTCACCTACCTCGCCGCCATCAAGAGCGCGCAGATGCGCGCGGTCTCCGGCATGCCCCTCCACGCCGACTGGCTGGCCAAGAACGCCCCCGCCAAGTACGAGCTGGTGATGCCCAAGAGCGCGGCGGCCTGAGGGCTGGAAATCCGGTGCTCGCATCGGACTCGCGCGCAGCGCACCGAACCAACGGGCCTCAAGTGAGCCGCTGGAGCGCGCGGCCTCGCCGCGCATCGCCCCCACCATAGGCGCGGCAGAGGCCGCGCGGTCCAGCGCTCCAGCGGAGCCAAGTGCCGCTGCGGCGACCGGCCATGACGACCATGGACGAGAAGGCCACACAAAGCGAAACCCCGCCAAAGCCGAAGCTCTGGCGGGGCTCTATCTCGTCCGGACCCGTATGCAAGCAGTGACAGTTCCGGCACACGAAACCCCCATAACTTTCCCACGAGGAATTGTCAAGCTCTTTCCCGTCATTCAAGCGCGACTAACTCAAATCAGCCTATCTAAGGCGGATCGACCAGGGGGAGGGGTGCGGAGTTGACTCTCAAAAGGATGTAGGACTATGCTCGGTTATGGACGTCAAGGTCATAGCGAGCCTCTCGGCAAGGCGGTTTGCGACATATGAAAAGGCGGCACGCGGCGATCAGGTCCGTGCAGGGGCCCTCTACATCTGGAACGCGCGCATCGCGGCATCGTTCTTTCTGCCTCTGCAATGCGCTGAAGTCTGTTGCCGCAACCGAGTCGCGGCGGGGATCGCAGAGTGCTTTGGCCCAGCTTGGTGGGACGATCCAACCTTCAGATCTCATTTGAATAACAAGACGGCTACGAAACTCGATGCTGAAGTTGGTCGTTTGACAGGCCAAAACCAGCAGCTGGACGGCGATCAAATCATTGCCTCGCTCAGCTTCGGCTTCTGGGTGCACATGCTGACCGGCGCTTACAACGCGCCGATCTGGAGCAGACAGCTTCGGAAGCAATTTCCATCCCTGCCGCCCGAAGTGAACAGGGAACAACTCCTCAAGCAAGCCAACACTGCGCTCAAGCTTCGAAACCGGATATCGCACCATGAGCCGGTGTTCGGCCTCAACCTGCAGGCTCAGCACCATGAGGTCTTGAAGCTCATCAACTGGATGTGCCCGGCCACGCATGGCTGGCTGCAGCCGCATCTGACGTTCGACCAGGTCTATTCCGAACGCCCGTAACGGCGCCCGTCACTTCATCGTCGGGATCACGAATTCGGCGTTGCCGGCGCCTTCGGGCCAGCGGGCGGTGATGGTCTTCACGCGGGTGAAGAAGCGGACGCCTTCCATGCCGTGCTGGTTGGTGTCGCCAAAGGCGCTGCGCTTCCAGCCGCCGAAGCTGTGATAGGCCAACGGCACCGGGATCGGCACATTGATGCCCACCATGCCCACTTCCACACGGGAGGCATAGGCGCGGGCAGCGCCGCCGTCACGGGTATAGATCGCAGTGCCATTGCCATACTGGTGGCGCGAGGGCAGGGCGAGGGCCTCCTCGGCGTCGCGGGCGCGGGCGATCTGGAGCACCGGGCCGAAGATCTCGGTGCGATAGCTGTCCATGTCGGGCGTCACCCGGTCAAACAGCGAGCCGCCCAGATAGAAGCCGCCCTCCCAGCCCTGGAACGACACCGCGCGGCCGTCCACAACCAGTTCGGCGCCTTCGGCCACACCCTGCTCGATCCAGCGCAGCACATTGGCTCGGTGCTCGCGCGTGACCAGCGGACCATAGTCCACATCCGAATCGGTGGGCGGGCCGACGCGCAGCGCCTCCACCCGGGGCTTGAGCCGCTCGACCAGCGCGTCGGCCACCTTGTCGGTCACCGGCACCGCCACCGAGATCGCCATGCAGCGCTCACCCGCCGAGCCATAGCCGGCCCCGATCAGGTCGTTGGTCACCTGGTCCAGGTCCGCATCGGGCAGGATGATGGCGTGGTTCTTGGCCCCGCCCATCGCCTGCACCCGCTTCCCGTAGGTCGCGCCCTTGGCATAGATGTATTCGGCCACCGCCGAGGAGCCCACGAACGACACCGCCTTGATGTCGGGGTGCTCGAGGATGGCATCCACCACCACCTTGTCGCCGTTCACCACCTGATAGATGCCCTCCGGCAGCCCGGCTTCCTGGAACAGCTCGCCCAGGCGCATCGGCACCGACGGGTCCTTCTCGGACGGCTTGCAGATGAAGGCATTGCCGCAGGCGATCGCCACGCCGCACATCCACATCGGGATCATCGCCGGGAAATTGAACGGGGTGATCCCCGCCACCACGCCCAGGGGCTGGCGGATCGAGTACATGTCGATGCCGGGACCGGCGCCTTCGGTGAACTCGCCCTTCTGCAGATGCGGGATGCCGCAAGCGAACTCGATCACTTCCAGGCCGCGCTGGATATCGCCCTTGGCGTCGGCGATGGTCTTGCCATGCTCGGACGACAGCAGCCGGGCGAGAGGTTCCATCTCGCGTTCGAGGATCTGCTTGAAGGCAAACATCACCCGGGCCCGGCGCTGCGGGTTCACCTGTGCCCAGGCGGCCTGGGCCCGCACCGCGACCTGCACGGCCTGGTCCAGCTCCGCTGCGGTGCCGAGCGTCACGCGTGCCTGCACCTGACCGGTGGAGGGATCATAGACGTCGCCGGTGCGGCCGGAGGTGCCGGGCTGGCTGGCGCCATCGATGAAGTGGCCGATCTCGCGCATGGGTGCTGTCTCCGGTGCAACGGCAAAGGGTTCTGGCGCGCCTGCTAGCGCAGGACGCGGCGCGCGGCCAGAGCCGGACGCGATCCTGTCAGGCCAGCTCCACCTCGACCGGGGCCGGCGCCGCGCGGCCCCGGATCATGTCGGCGGCCTTCTCGGCGATCATCATGGTGGGGGCATTGGTGTTGCCGCCGATCAGGGTGGGCATCACCGAGGCATCCACCACCCGCAACCCTGCAACACCGCGCACCTTCAGCTCGCCGTCCACCACGGACGCGGGGTCGGTTCCCATCCGGCAGGTGCCGACCGGGTGATAGATGGTCTCGGCCGTGGCCCGGATATAGGCGTCGATCTCGTCATCGGAGACCACGGCAGCGCCCGGCTTGAACTCGGGCCCGCGATAGGGCGCGAGCGGCGGGGCAGCAAAGATGTCGCGCGCCATCTTCAGACCCTGGCGCAGGGCGCGGCGGTCTTCGTCGGTGGCAAGGTAATTGGGATCGATGCGCGGCGCGGCGAACGGATCGGGGCTGGTGAGCCCGACTTCGCCCCGGCTCTCGGGCCGCAGCTGGCAGACATGCAGCGAGAAGCCGTCGCGCTCGGCCGACACATTGCCGTGGTCCTGCACCAGCGCGTTCACGAAGTGGAACTGCAGGTCCGGCCGGTCCAGCCCCTCGCGCGAGCGGGCGAACCCGCCGCTTTCCAGGAAATTCTCGCGCCCGAGCCCCTGCTTGCGCAGCGCATAGTTCAGGCCGGTCAGGATCTGCTTGAAGCCCTTGTTCAGCGACCAGGCGGTGATCGGCTGGGTGCACTCCTGCAGCAGCAGCACATCGAGGTGGTCTTGCAGGTTCCGGCCCACATCAGGGCTGTCGACCACGACCGGGATGCCATGGCGCTGGAGTTCTGCGGCAGGGCCGATCCCCGACAGCATCAGGATCTGCGGGCTCTGCACCGCGCCGGTGCACACCAGCACCTCGCGGCTGGCGAACACCTTCACCGGCGGGCTCTTGGCGTCATGGGCATATTCCACCCCGATGCAGCGGCCATCCTCGATCAGCAGGCGGGTGGTGTGGGCATGGGTGCGCGGGAACAGGTTCGGGCGGTCCAGCACCGGTTTCAGATAGGCGAACGAGGCGCTCCAGCGCTCGCCATCCTTGATGGTCAGCTGATAGGGGCCAAAGCCTTCCTGCTGGCGGCCGTTGAAATCAGGGGTGCGCTGGTGACCCGCCGCCACGGCAGCCTCGATCAGGGCGCCATAGAGCGGATTGGTGGACTTGCCGGTGCTGACATGCAGCGGGCCGTCGCCGCCATGATAGTCGTCGGCCCCGGTCTCCAGCGTCTCGGAGCGCTTGAAATAGGGCAGGATGTCGGCATAGCCCCAGCCGTCCAGGCCCATCTGGCGCCACTGATCATAGTCGCGGCCATGGCCGCGGATATAGACCATCCCGTTGATCGACGAGCTGCCGCCCCAGCCCTTGCCGCGCGGCCAGTAGAGCTTGCGGCCATTCAGATGGCCCTGCGCTTCGGTGGTGAAGGCCCAGTTCTGCGGGTTCTTGCCCTTGATCAGCGTGCCCACCCCGGCGGGCATCCGCACCAGCAGCGAGTTGTCGCGGCTGCCTGCCTCCAGCAGCAGCACTTTCACCGACGGGTCTTCGGTCAGCCGGTTCGCCAGCACGCAGCCGGCACTGCCAGCTCCGACAATGATGTAGTCGAACCGCTGTTCCTCCGCTCCCGCCATCGCGTCGCCTCCCATCGCGTCTGTTGCTTGGGGGATACAGTGACGGCTTGCGTGCAGGCAGGCAAGCGCTGCGGCAGCAGCGGGCGGCTATTGACGGTTCCGGATCGCAGCGGCCGGACCGTTTGCAAAACCGGTAGGTGACGGCAGTTATCGGAGGGCGTGCCATCAGGTGCGGCTTGTGTGCCGGGCCGGTCCTGGTGGCAGCACAGCCCCGTTTTCCGCCCCCTTGTGCCGCTCTTGCTGGACGCTGAGGCAGGGTCCGCCTATAGCCGCGCCAGCTTCGGGGGCCGCCCGGCCGGCAGGCGGCGCCTCCTTTCAGGACTGTCCGGCGCAATGGGAGCCATGTGAGCATGACCGTGCGCGTAGCGATCAATGGGTTTGGCCGTATCGGCCGTCTGGTTCTGCGCTCGATTGTCGAGCATGGACGCACCGATATCGAAGTGGTCGGCATCAACGACCTCGGCCCCACCGCCACCAATGCGCACCTTTTGCGCTACGACAGCGTCCATGGCCGGTTCCCGGCAGATGTGGGCGTGGATGGCGACAATCTGGTGATCAACGGCCGCACCATCCGCGTGACCGCCATCAAGGATCCGGCCGGGCTGCCCTGGGGCGAGCTGGGCGTGGACGTGGCGATGGAATGCACCGGCATCTTCACCGCCCGCGACAAGGCCGCCGCTCACCTCGCAGCCGGCGCCCGCAAGGTGCTGATCTCGGCCCCCGGCGAGAACGCCGACCGCACCATCGTCTATGGCGTGAACCATGATGCGCTGCAGGCGGGTGATACCATCGTGTCCAACGCCTCCTGCACCACCAACTGCCTCGCGCCGGTGGCCAAGGTGCTGAACGACACGGTGGGGATCGAGAAGGGCTTCATGACCACGATCCACGCCTATACCGGCGACCAGCCCACCCTCGCCACCATGCACAAGGACCTCTACCGCGCCCGCGCGGCGGCCCTGTCGATGATCCCGACCTCAACCGGTGCCGCCAAGGCGGTGGGCCTCGTTCTGCCGGAACTGGCGGGCAAGCTGGACGGGGTTGCGATCCGGGTTCCGACCCCCAACGTCTCCTGCGTGGACCTCAAGTTCGTGGCGAGCCGCGCCACGTCGGTGGCCGAGATCAATGCAGCCATCCAGGCCGCCGCCGCCGGTCCGCTCAAGGGTATCCTGGGTGTGACCGCCGAGCCCAACGTGTCGATCGACTTCAACCACGATGCCCACTCGTCCACCTTCGCGCTGGACCAGACCAAGGTGATGGACGGCACGCTGGTCCGGGTCCTGGCGTGGTACGACAACGAGTGGGGCTTCTCCAGCCGCATGTCCGACACCGCGATCGCCCTGGCGAAGCTCGGCTGAGCGATCCCATGGCCGGTGTCATCCAGCCGACGCGCCTGATCAATGCGCTCGTCGAGGCCGGCCTGGTGCTGGCCTCGGTGGTGCTGGGCGTGGTGGGCCTGGGGTGGCCGGTGCTGGGCGTGACCGTGGCGGCGGCGGTGGGCTGGTGGCTGTACCGGCACCAGGCGGCCCTGCTGACCCTGCTGCGCGAGCGGCCGGGGCGGCTGGCGCTGCTGGTGCCGCTGTCGCTGGCGATGATCGGCGGCGTGCATGCGGCCGCATTCTGGGTGGCCCGCTCCATTCACGGGGTGTTCTGAGCCATGCCGTCACTGCGCGAAGGATTGGGCCGGGTACTGGCACGGCGGCGCGAGGTGCGGCGGCTGGCGGCGGGTCGTCCGCCCTACCGACTGGTGATCTTCGACTTCGACGGCACGCTGGCGCAGTCCGAGCACTGGTTCCTCGAGACCTATCCCGCCGTGGCCGAGGCTTTCGGCTTCAGACCACTGGAGCCGGGCCTGCTGGAAGAGCTGCGCGGGTTGCCGAGCCGTGTGGTGCTCAAGCGGCTGCGCATTCCGCTCTGGCGGCTGCCGTCAGTGGCGCGCCATCTCCATGGCCTGGCCGCCGAGGCGCCGCCGTTCGACCTGTATGCAGGCGTGCCCGAGCTGATGCGCGAGCTGGTGGCGCGCGGGTGCACCATCGCCATTGTCAGCTCCAATTCCGAGACGGTGATCCGCCGTGCGCTGGGGTCGGAGCTGACGGATCTGGTCAGTTTCTTTGCCTGTTCGGCCTCGATGTTCGGCAAGGCGCGCCGGTTCCGTGCGGCTATCGCCGCCACTGGTGTGCGCCGGCAGGAAACCCTCGCGGTGGGGGACGAGACCCGCGATGTGGATGCTGCCCGCACCGCCCGCATCGCCTGCGCCAGCGTGACCTGGGGCGCCGCTGCCCGCCCCGCGCTGGAAGCGGCGGGTCCCGACTTCTGGCTGGCCAGCCCGGACGAACTTCTGGCCCTCGTGCCCCCGGCATGAGCGCCTCACCCGCCTTGATCAGGATCTGCTTCCCATGAGCTTTCGTTCCATCGAAACCGCCGAAGTCGCCGGTCGCCGCGTGCTGGTGCGGGTCGACCTCAATGTGCCGATGCAGGACGGCGCCGTCAGCGACGACACCCGGCTGCGCGCCGTGGTGCCGACCATCCAGCTCCTGGCCGGGCGCGGTGCCCGCGTGATCCTGCTGGCGCACTTCGACCGGCCCAAGGGCAAGCGGGTGGCGTCGATGTCGCTGGCGCCGATCGCCCCGGCGCTGGCAGCGGTACTGGGCCAGCCGGTGGGGTTTGCCGACGATTGCGTGGGCCCGCAGGCGCAGGCCGCGGTCGCGGCTCTCGCAGATGGTGACGTGCTGCTGCTGGAGAACACCCGCTTCCATGCCGGCGAAGAGACCGATGATCCGGCGCTGGCAGCGGGCATGGCGGCGCTGGGCGACATCTATGTCAATGACGCCTTCAGCGCGGCGCACCGCGCCCATGCCTCCACCCATGGCATTGCCCGCCTGCTGCCGGCCTATGCCGGCCTGTCGATGGCGCGCGAGCTGACCTGGCTCGAGAAGGCGCTGGGCAAGCCGCAGCGCCCGGTGCTGGCGGTGGTGGGCGGCGCCAAGGTGTCGACCAAGATCGACCTGCTGCGCAATCTGGTGGGCAAGGTTGACGTGCTGGCGGTGGGCGGCGGCATGGCCAACACCTTCCTGGCGGCGCGGGGCCTCGCCGTTGGCAAGTCCCTGTGCGAGCACGACCTGCTGGCCACCGCCCGCGAGATCGAGGCCGAGGCCTCGGCCAAAGGCTGCGAGTTGCTGCTGCCGGTGGATGTGGTGGTGGCCACGGCCTTTGCCGCCCATGCGCCGCACCGGGTGTGCCCGGCAGGCGAAGTGAAGGCCGACGAGATGATCCTCGATGCCGGGCCGCGCGCCGTGGGCGAACTGGCCGCCCGGATGGAGGCCGCCCACACCATCGTCTGGAACGGCCCGCTGGGTGCGTTCGAGCTCGAGCCGTTCGATACCGCGACCGTCGAGGCCGCCCGCACCGCTGCGGGCCTTGCGGCCTCGGGCCGGGTGATCGCGGTGGCCGGCGGCGGCGACACGGTTGCCGCGCTCAATCACGCCGGAGCCGCCGACCGCTTCACCTTCGTGTCCACCGCAGGCGGGGCGTTCCTGGAATGGATGGAAGGCAAGGAGCTGCCGGGCGTGGCGGCGCTGGAGGCCTCAGCAGGCTGAGCAGCGCGCGTGCGCCGGGCGCGGTAGTCTGGCGTCTTGTCTCAGATGCGGCCCAGTCCGACCAGATTGTCAGGTCAGTCCACCCGCCTGGAGGGGCGGTCAAGCACGCCCGCTTGCGGGCGCCCCGAAGGGGGTCATGCTTGACGGCCCCGGAAGGCGGAACCCGATGATCAAGGACGTGGCGCGAGCAGGCTCGGTGACACGTCCTCCCAAGCCTTCGCGGCGCTGCAGCCAGGAGCGGCAGTGAATGGGGTGCCTGCACGACCGCCGCCGGGCTTTGGAGGTTCTGTCACCAGCCCTGCTGGCGCCAGAACCAAGACTACGGTGTTCCGCCTTCCGACCCTGTCAAGGCAACCCCTTCGGGGTGGCTTCGCCAACCTTGACGAGGCCAGAAGGCGGGTGGCCAGACCGCCAGGCCAGACCGCAAGAATCGACCGGCCTCCGGATGCGCCGCTTCTGGCAGGTGCGCCCGCGCCGAAAGGCCGAACCAGCCCGCGCCCTCCCTCAGCTGAACGGGCGGTCGGGCCACCAGGGGAAGAAGTCGGGCATGCCGTCCGACACCTTCACAGGATAGACCGGCGGCCGCTTCTCGAGGAAGCTCATCACGCCCTCGCGTGCATCGGCGGTCTGGCCGCGCGACCAGACGGCGCGGCTGTCCACCTTGTGCGCCTCCATCGGGTCGTCGGCGCCCAGCATCCGCCACATCATCTGCCGGGTCAGCGCCACCGACACCGGTGCGGTGTTGTCCACGATCTCGCGCGCGATCGCATGGGCGGCGGGCAGCAGCTCGTCCGGAGCATGCAGCGAGCGGACCAGGCCACCGGCCAGCGCCTCCTCGGCCCCGAACACCCGCCCCGAATAGCTCCACTCCAGCGCCTTCGAGATGCCCACGAGGCGCGGCAGGAACCAGCTGGAGGCCGCCTCCGGCACGATCCCGCGCCGCGCGAACACGAAGCCATAGCGGGCGTCGGTGGAGGCGATGCGGATATCCATCGGCAGCTGCATGGTGGCGCCCACGCCCACGGCGGCGCCGTTCACCGCCGCGATGACCGGCTTGAGGCTCTGATAGATCCGCAGCGTCACCCGGCCGCCACCATCGCGCAGCCGCTCCAGCGAGCCGGTGTCACCGCGCTCGGGCCGGTCGTCGCGGGCATCATAGTCGAAGGTCTTGGCGCCGGCCGACAGGTCGGCTCCGGCACAGAAGGCGCGCCCCGCGCCGGTGACGATCACCGCGCCCACATCGTCGCTGGCATCGGTGAAATCGAACGCCGCGATCAGGTCCAGCATCATCTGGCCGGTGAAGCTGTTCATCTTGTCGGGGCGGTTCAGCGTCAGCACGGCGACCTTGTCGGCCACCTCCAGCTTGAGGGTCTCGAACGCAGGTGTGGCGGTCATGGCATGTCTCCCGAGCCGGGGTCTCTTGCCGGACCCCCGTCGGCATCAGATGTGCCGGACACGGGCGGGGCTGGCAAGCGGCAGTGGCCTGGCCACTGGACCGCGCGGCTCCTGCCGCGCCTGAACGGCCGGGCCACGCGCGGCAGGGGCCGCGCGCGCCAGCCGTCAGCTCACGACTGGCGCCCCAATTGCCGCGAGCGGGCGACAGCGGCTTCCACCGCGCGGCGCAGCATCGACACCAGACCCCCGCCAGCGGTCAGGACGTCGATGGCAGCGGCTGTGGTGCCGCCCGGGCTGGTCACTTCCTTGCGCAGCTCGAGCGGCGTGGCCGCCGACTGCTCCATCAGCGCCGCCGACCCCGTTACCGTCGCCCGCGCCAGCCGCTCGGCCAGCCCCCGCTCCAGCCCCTCGGCCTCGCCAGCGGCCGCCAGCGCCTCGGTCAGCAGGAACAGATAGGCCGGGCCCGAGCCCGACACCGCCGTCACCGCATCCATCTGCCGTTCGGCCGGGATCCGCTCCAGCGCGCCGAGCGGCGCCAGCAGGCTGCGCACCAGCTCCTCGTCCGCGGCGGTCACGTCGGCACCGCCATACCAGGCGGTGATGCCCCGGCCGATCTGACCGGGGGTGTTGGGCATGGCGCGCACCACCCGTTCGGCGCCGCACGCCTCGCGCAGCTTCTCCACCGTGATCCCGGCCATGATCGACAGCACCAGCGTCTCGGGCCCCGTCACCGCGCGCACCGTGCTCTCCAGCGCCAGCGCCAGGCTTTGCGGCTTGACCGACAGCACCACGCCATCAGCTGCCACCACGGCATCGGCTGCAGGGTTCAGGGTCCAGCCCTGCCGTGCGATAAGCCCCGCGATCTCCGGGGTCGGGGTGGGCTCGAAGACCACGAGATCCAGGTCGAGGCCCTGCGCGGCCCAGCCGCGCAGCATGGCGCCGCCCATCCGGCCGCAGCCAACCAATGCAATCCGATGTCCCGCCACGTCCGTCCTGTCCTGATCCGACACTACCGCAGACTGTCGGTCGCAACCGTGATTCTGCGGATGCCGGTATCAAGCCTCTCCGGCGGTCTCGAACAAGGCCGCCTCGGCAGCTTCGCGGGGGCTCTTGCCAGCCCACAGCAGGAAGTTCAGCGCCGGATAGAAGCGCTCGCATGCCTCCACGCCTGCCGCCAGGATCGCCGCCACTTCGGCGGGCTCCGGCAGGGCGCGCGCCACCATCGGTGACACATGGCGCCACAGCACGGTGCCCTCGTCGGCCGACAGTTCGAAATGCCCGATCCAGGTCATCTCGTTCAGCAGGCACACCAGGGCCTGCACATCGGTGCGGCGCTGGCGCGGGACTTTCTGGTCGAACAGCAGGGTCAGGCCGAGGGAGGGGATGTCCTCCCGCGCCACGAACACGCCATGCAGGTCGCAGTAGCTGACCGGAGCGGCGAAGTGGATTTCCTCTTCCATCCGCTCATAGGGACGGCTGTCACCCGCCAGCACCGCCTCGACGGTGTCGAGCAGGTCGGCGTCCTCATAGACGTCTTCTTCGATTTCAAACGTGCGGTCCATGGGGGCCTCCACGCGCGCGCCGGTGTGAGAGAATCGGCGGCTGGGACAGAAGTGAGGGGTGTTCGCGGCTTCGTGCAAGCGCCGGGCCGCCAGAAAATCGAACCGGTCAGGCTTTCGCCGACGGCTTGCGCGTGGTCTTGGGTGCGGCAGGGCCAGCTGCCAGTCCAGCCTCCAGCGCCTCCACCCGCGCCTTCAGCGCATCGGCCTCCGACCGCGCCGCCTGCGCCACGGTCTTCATCGCCTCGAACTCGTCGCGGCTGACCAGATCCATGTCGGCAATCATCCGCTCAAGCTGGCTGCGCCAGAACGTGCGGGCCTCCTCGCTGAGCCCCTGAGCCATGCCGGCCGCGCTGGTCGCCAGCTTGGCCATATCGTCGAAGAACGGGTGACGTGTCTGCATGCGAGGCCCTCTAGCACAAAGAAGGTTGCGGGGCTCCTACGGAAGACAGCGCAATTTGGCCGCAGCACTCAGGCGTGCTGCCGGCTCGTTGAGCGCGCGGCTTGGAAAGTCGTGTCGCCGACGCGCCCGCACCGCTGCGAGCAGCGGTGATCCGATGCTGTCATCGGCTGGACCGTCCCGGGACAGGGGCACGGCATGGGTCGGGATGGCACGCGTCGCGCGGGCCCGGTGCCAGGCATCGGACCGCTCGGGCGCCTTTGCGGGCGCACGAATTGGGAGGGGGTTGCTGCAGACTGCCACAGCCTGACCGGCGCTATGGTTTGCACAGGGCCAGAACCGGCCCACCCTTGAACCTGCACATAGCGACGAAGGCGGGCCAGACACACCGGTGCCGGGACCCCCGCCACCGCAGGACCAGCTGCAACAGACGGCGCTGGCGGCGCCGGCGCGGCCTGGCCGAAGCCTGGCCGTCCGGGTTCCACAGGCGCGCGGCAGCCTTGATCAACCGGTCGGCACTCCGGTCCAGCGCTCTGGCCGACAGCTGGCGCGCCGCACCGGTGTGGCCTGCCGCGCCCGGAAGCTGGCAGGGCCCACCCCCTGCCAGCGCAAACTCGAACGCCAGCAGCCGGAGCATCCAGCGCAGCCACGCCCCCCAGACCCCCAGATTGGCCAGTCTGTCCAGCCAAGCGCCGTCCGGTTCCGCCAAAGCCGCCTCCACGCGATCCAGCGCAGCGGCGAGGCTGGCGCGGCTGCGGGCGGGGGATGGAGGCTTGTGATCCATGCCGGCATGAGAACCTGGAAGGAGGCCCCCGGGGATAGCGGATACGTCTATCCCTACGCATCGGCGGGCCGTTGTTGACAGCGGGGCAGGCGAGGCGGAGCGGCGCCTGCGCAGGTGCAAGCACCTGCGCTCCAGTGGTTTGCCCCATTGTTGGCGGTAAGCGGGAAGAGGTCCTCCGCCCGCCCTTCT
>JAIXTH010000083.1 GCA_027484265.1 Alphaproteobacteria bacterium | reverse complement strand
TGGGCGGTGTGTTCGGCTATCACATCGGCGCCCAACTCTCGCGGGCAGAGGATCGGGCGGCGGAAGCCGCCGCTGCCACTGCCGCAGCCAGCGCTGCTGGCAACCCGCCATCCATGCAGGGCGTTCTGGGCTCCTCCGGCCTTGCCAGTGCCGGGCTGCCAGCCCCGCTCGCCGAAGTGGTGCAGTTCCTCGGGCGCGGCGTTCTGGGCGGATTTGGCGAGGCGCTGACGCTGCTGGCCCTGGGCTCCGTGGTGCTGGCAGGCGCGATGGTGTTTGTCGGCCGCCGCTTTGCCGATGATGCCGCCACCCTGTCGGGCCAGCAGGATGCACCCCGGCTCAGAACGTCGGGCAAGGTGCAGTTTGCCCGCGGCGCGATCCGCACCGGCGTGCGCAAGGAATGGCGCACCATGCTGCGCGATCCCAACCTGCTGACCCAGACCATCATTCCGGTGGTGGCGCTGGTGCCCGCGGGCTTTGCGATCTTCCAGCCGGACAACCGCGGTGACGCGGTCTGGATCGGCGCCATCACCATGGGGGGCCTGGGCGTGTTCATCATCACCCAGATCACCGGCAGCCTCGCCTGGGTCTGCATGTCGGTCGAAGAGGCACGCGACCTTGTATCCGCGGCGCCGGTGGATCCAGGGCATCAGCTGGTGATCAAGCTGATCGCCGTGGCGGTGCCGACCCTGGTTGTGCTGCTGCTGCTGGCGGCAGGCGTGGCGACGCTGGCGCCGGTTCCGGCCCTGTGGTGCCTCCTGTTCGGACTGATCAGCTGCCTCAGCATCACGACGATCGAATACTGGCGCCGGCGCCCCGCCAGACGACCCAAGCTCACCGAAAAGCCGGACCGGTCAGCGGTCTCGATCCTGCTCGGCTTCCTGGTCAGCACCCTGTGCGGCCTGGCCTATCTGGCTGTCGTGGTGGGCTGGGCGGCCCGGCGCGAGGATCTCGGGCTGCCGCCCTGGCTGATCGTCGAGGCACTGGCGCTGGTGCCGCTGCTGCTGCTGGCCGGGGTGCTGGTGCTGGCCAAGGCGCTGGCGCCGGCCGTGAATACCCGGGCTGACGGCGGCGCGCTGCCACCTGTCACAGGTCCGTGGGCCGGGGTTGCCAGCAAGGGGCCCTGAACCCCATGTGCAGGCCATGGCTCTGGATACCGCTCCGCCGCCCGTGACAGCGACTGCTGGTCCTGGTCCTGCCACCGCCGGGCCGGCAGCCGGCACACCGCCAGCCGTGCAGCGGCCCCTGCCGCCGCCGCCGCCCGATGAAGCCCGCGCCGCCCTGAACCGGATGCGGGCGATTGCCACTGGCCTGTTCGTGCTGATGGCAATCACCTTCGTGCTGGCCAAGATCTACCAGGACTTCCACCCGGCCATCCCGTTCATCCGCGCCTTTGCCGAGGCGGCGATGGTGGGGGCGCTGGCCGACTGGTTTGCCGTGACCGCGCTGTTCCGTCACCCGCTCGGCATCCCGATCCCGCACACTGCCATTGTCCCGCGCAGCAAGGACCGGATCGGCCAGGGGCTCGGCCGCTTCATCGCCCGCAACTTCCTGCAGCCCGACCAGGTGGACCGCCGCCTGAAGGAAGTGGACCTGGCGGGGGGCTTTGCCCGCTGGGTGAGCGAGGGCGAGCGTTCCAGGCGTCTGGCCCAGGGCCTCGCCACCGCCCTGCCCCGCATCCTCGGCCTCCTGAATGACGGCAAGATCAGCGCCTGGCTGGAAACCGCCGTGGCCGAGAAGCTGTCGCGCACCGA
Organism: Alphaproteobacteria bacterium; assembly: GCA_027484265.1. Classification (GTDB taxonomy): domain Bacteria; phylum Pseudomonadota; class Alphaproteobacteria; order Caulobacterales; family Aquidulcibacteraceae; genus JAIXTH01. The sequence goes on along the minus strand of JAIXTH010000083.1, from coordinate 4,320 downwards.
TGTGGCAGCACTGCTGTCGGATGGCCTCGATGTCCTGACCCGCGAAGGGCGCCACCGCGCCGTGGTGGACTTGATCATCTCCCACGCCGACATCGCCGTCGCCACAAACCAGGACGAGTTCAAGGCCCGGGTCTCGCAGCGCACCGACTGGCTGCCCAAGCTGTTCGCGGTGGATGCCGCCGCTTCCAAGGCGCTGATCGATGCGATCCGCGACACGCTGGCAGCCGCTGCCAGCGATGTGAACCACCCCCTGCGGTCGCGGGTGGACGATGCACTGCTGGCGCTGGCCCGCGACCTCAAGGACCGCGACGAGCTGCGGGATGCCATCAATGGCTGGGTGCGCAACATGGGCTCGCACGAGGCGATGCGCCGCTATGTCAGCTCGATCTGGGCCGAACTGAAGTCCGGGCTCACCGAGCCGGGGGGCGAGGGCCAGACCCGGATGGTGGAGGCGCTGGCGGGTGGCCTCAAGGACCTCGCCGCCGCGCTGCAGCGCGACAGCGAGCTGCGCGACAATCTGAACCAGCGCCTGAAGGGCTGGAGCGTGGAACTAGCCGCCGCCCGCGGTGCCGCCGTGGGCGACCTCGTGGCCGAGACCATCCGCTCTTGGGATGCGCGCACGGTGGTGGACCAGATCGAGACCGCCGTGGGCCGCGATCTGCAATATATCCGCATCAACGGCACCCTGATCGGAGGCCTGATCGGCCTCGTGATCCACACGGTGTCGATTGCGGTGTTCGGCGGTTAGGCGTCTCGGGCCGGGGAGCGCGCCACGCTGGACCGCGCGGCTCCTGCCGCGCATAGCCCCCACCATGGGCGCGGCAGGAGCCGCGCGGTCCAGCGGGTGGCCCCTAGACAGGCTCCCAGGTGAAGACACCGGCGGTGGCCTCGAGACCATGGAAGCCCCCCGCCAGGGCCGGCAGGCCGTGCTCGAGGATACCATCCACGCTCCAGCCGTCACTGCGCGAGACACTGCGCGCCGGGCGGGGCTGGGAGAACAGCACGATCTCGTTGCCGCGCACCCCGAAGATCTGGCCCGTGACATGGGCCGCGGCCGGCGCACACAGGCTGACGGCGAAGGCAGCGACCTGGTCGGCGCGCATGCGCTGACGGATCCGCTCGACCCGCTGCTGGCTGGCCTCGTCCTTCACCGGGATGGTGGCGATCATCCGGGTCCAGGCGAAGGGTGCGATCACATTGGAGCGGACATTCTTGGCCGCGCCCTCCATGGCGATGATCCGCGACAGGCCCGCCACCCCCATCTTGGCCGCCGCATAATTGGCCTGGCCGATATTGCCGATGATGCCGCTGGTGGAGGTGAACAGCACATAGGCGCCGTCCTGCTGTTCGCGGAACAGCTCGACCGAGGCCCGGGCCACATTGTAGGCGCCGCGCAGGTGCACATCGATCACGGCGTCCCAGTCGGCATCGGCCATCTTGTGGAACATGCCGTCGCGCAGGATGCCGGCCGGGTTGATGATGGCATGCAGGGCGCCGAACGTGTCCTTCGCCTGTTCGACCATGCCCTTGACCGCACCCATGTCGGCGACGCTCTGCGAGTTGGCGACCGCCTCCCCGCCTGCCGCCACAATCTCGTCGGCCACCTGCTGGGCAGGGCCGGCCGAGCCCTCGTCGCCGCCGGCCACCGAGCCGCCGAGGTCATTGACCAGCACCTTCGCCCCGGCCCTGGCCGCTGCCAGCGCGCATTCGCGTCCGATCCCGTTTCCGCCCCCGGTGATCAGGATCACACGCCCCTCCAGCGGGCGGCTGGAGCTGGATGCGGCAGCGGTGGTGGTGTCGGTCATGATGCTGGCTCCCATGTGGTGGCGCCCGCTACGCAGGCCGGACGCGCGCTTTGTCGGGCGCCAGCGCTAGCGCAGCCGCCATCGGTGCGCAATCGGATCGGACCGGCCGCACCACCGGTACGGACTTGGCACCCGGACACGAACCGCGCTAAGTGAGCGCACGCTTGCATGCCGGGACCTCCGGCACGCAGCGGTGCAGGAGCAGGCGGGTATGGCGCGGGATTCCAGGCAGAAGATCGCCCGGGCGGCACTGGATGTGTTCGTCGGGCGTGGTTTCGATGCAGCCACCACCCGCGAGATCGCGGCGGGAGCGGGCCTGTCGGAGGGCGCGATCTACCGCCATTTCCGCTCCAAGGACGAGATTGCCAGCGAGCTGTTCCTGTCGATCCACCGCGCCATCACCCGGCTGGTGGAAACCGCCCGTGCGGGGCTGGACGACGCCGGGATCGAGGCGACCGTGCGCCAGGTGGTGCGCGACTATTGCGCCCTCGCCGACGCCGACTGGACCCTGTTTGCATTCCACCTTTTGCAGCTGCACCGGTTCCTGCATCTGTGGGACGACAGCGAGGGCGATCCGGTGACTGCGGTGCGCGGAATCATCGAGGCGGCAGCGGAACGCGGCGAGATTCCAGGCGGTGCCGGGGAACTGCGGGCGGGCATGGTGCTGGGGGTGCTGTCGCAGGTGGCGCAGAACAAGGCCTATGGCCGCCTGCCCGGCCCGCTGAGCGACCATGCCGATGCCTTCACGGCGGCGATCCTAGCGGTGCTGCGCGCCACACCCCCGCGCACCTGAGACGGCAGCGCATCAGTCGATTGCCGCCACGCAGCGGGGCCGTTACGCTGGCCTGTGTCGCCATCGAGGGCTCCATGCATCAGTCACCGTCAGCCGATGAACTTCTGGAAGCCGTGGGCCGGTTCCTCACCGATGTGGCGGCGCCCCAGCTTACCGGCCAGGCCGGCTTCCATGCCCGCGTCGCCGCCAATGCGCTGGCTCTGGTGCGGCGCGAGCTGGCGCTGGGAGAGGCCGGGCGGCAGGAGACCCGCGCGGTCCTGACCGCGCTGCTGGCGCCGCCGGGGCCTGGGGCCGTGCCCGGCGGCGACCTCGACCAGCTCAACGCCGCCCTGTGCGGCGCCATCGCCGCCGGACAGATCCGCGAGGACATGCCGGGTCTGCTGGACGGCCTCGACCGGCTGGCGCGCCTGCAGCTGGCCGTGGACCAGCCCGGCTACAGCGGGCTGAAGATGCCAGCCGCAGCAGCAGCGGGCTCCGGCCGGCCGGGAGCGGCCTGATGAGCGGGAGCCCGGCCCGGCGCGGCGCCACCGCGCCCCTGCCCCGCTGGCTGTGCTGGCTGCTGGGAGGCGTCGCAGGGCTGGTGGTCCTGCTGCTCGCTGCCCTGATCGGCTTCCGCGACAATATCTACCGCGAACTGGTGGAGCCGACCCTGCCGTTCCAGGTGGCCGAGCCGCCACCGCGACCGGACTGGAGCGATGCCTCGGCCTGGGCGGCGCGTCCGCAGGGCCGGGCGGACGGGGCGGTGGCGGTGTTCTACGTGCACCCGACCACTGCCTATGACGGACCGCGCCTCGGCTGGAACGCCGACCCGGCCGATCCGCGCAGCCGCGAACGCCTCGACACGCTGGCGCTGCCCAACCATGCCGCCCCGTTTGCAGCCGCCGGGCCCCTATGGATCCCGCATTACCGCCAGGCCGTGCTGTTCGCGATGATCGCCTCGCGCGAGGACACCCGCGACGCACTGGGCCTTGCCTATGGCGATGTGGCAGCCGCTTTCGACGCCTTCACGGCGGCCCGGCCACCCGGTGCGCCGTTCATTCTGGCCGGCACCGGACAGGGCGGCCTGCATGTGGTGCGGCTGCTGCAGGAGAAACTGGCGGGCACGCCGCAGGCGGCGGCGCTGGTGGCAGCCTATGTGATCGACCAGCCGGTCCCGCTGGACCAGCTGGCCCCCGGCGGGCCATTGGCCTGGCTGCCCTTGTGCGACGGACCGCAGGCCGTGCGGTGCCTGGTGACCTTCACCGAAGTGGACCGGGGCGACGGGCTGGGCGCCCGGCTGTGGCGCGACCGGGGCCTGGGGTGGAGCGCGGCGCAGGGCTACGGGCGGCTGGGCGAGCGCCCGTTCGGCTGTGTCAATCCGCTCAATGGCGGGGCGGGACCTGATGCGCCGGCATCGGCCAATTCCGGCGCGGTGACCGCCAGCGGACTGGAGCGCGGGCTCGAGCCGCCGCTGCTGCCCGGCGAGAGCGGCGCCAGCTGCGAGGCCGGCCTGCTGCTGGTGGACCCGGACCGCCAGCCGGCCCTGCGCCCGCGCCGCACCGATTTCGGCGCCCGCTACATCACCCCGCGCTTCAACCTGTTCTACCAGGCCCTCGCCGAAGACGCCCGCACACGCTCCCGCGCCTTCGCGGCGGCAAGCCCCTGAAAAGGCCTCTGAAATGCGAAACGGGCGCACCCAGGTGCGCCCGCCTCGTCTGTGTCTGCATGCAGCGGTGGCTGCCT
>JAIXTH010000206.1 GCA_027484265.1 Alphaproteobacteria bacterium | reverse complement strand
GGGGGCTCAGCGAACTGGGCTTCCAGATCCTGCCCTGCGCGGGCACCTATTTCCTGTGCGCGGACTATGCCGCGCTGTCCGATGCGCCGGACACCGTGTTTGCCCGCCAGCTGGTGGAAGAGGCAGGGGTGGCCACCATTCCGGTCAGCGCCTTCCAGGAAAACGTGCCGCCGCACCAGCGGCTGGTGCGCTTTTGTTTCATCAAGCGGCGGGAGGTCCTGGACGAGGGTCTCGCCCGGCTGCGGAGCTATCTGAACCATGGCTGACGATCTCGACCTGGCGGCCATCCGGGCCGCCACCGGTGCAGTGCCGGAAGGGCCGGACCACGGCATTCTGGCGCCCTATCAGGGCGTGCGCCCCGCGGCGCCCGCCTGGGCCGAGGCTGCGCTGGCGGTGGAGCCGGAGACCGCGCTGGTGGATGTGGCGGGGGCCAGGGTCGAGATGCTGGCCTGGGGACCGCGCGGCGCGCCCGGCATTGTGCTGCTGCACGGCAATGGCGCCCATGCCCGCTGGTGGAGCTTCATCGCCCCGCTGCTGGCGGCGGAGGGCTGGCGGGTGGCAGCGCCCAGCTGGTCCGGCATGGGGGGATCGGACTGGCGGGAGCGCTATTCCATGGCGCTGTTCCAGGCCGAGATGGAAGCCTGCGCCGAATGGGCCGGCCTGACCGGGGCCAGCCGCCGGCCCGTTCTGGCGGGACATAGTTTCGGTGGCTTCCCGGCCCTGGTCGGCTATGCCGCCAATCCGGGCTATTGGCACAGCCTGATCACGCTCGACAGCTGCATCGAGCCGCCGGAGATGGCGTGGGAGGGGCCGCCCCGTCCCAAGAGCGGCAACCGGGTCTATGAGCGGTTCGACGAAGCGCTCGCGCGGTTCCGGCTGGCGCCGCCGCAGCCCTGCGCCAATCACTGGGCGCTCGACTGGATCGCGCGGCACTCGCTCAAGAGCGTGGAGGGCGGCTTCACCTGGCGGTTCGATCCGGACATGTGGTACCGCTTCGACCGGATCGACGAGCGCGAGGCGGCGCGCACGGCCAGCGGGCCGATGCATGTGGTGCGCGGCGGCGAGTCGGTGCTGATGCAGGCGCCGACTTGGGACTATATGCGCGGGCTATTCACCGCCAGCACCCAGTTTTCGACCATCCCGGGCGCCCGCCACCATGTGATGCTGGACCAGCCGCTGGCGGTGGCCACCCTGCTGCTGGCTGCCCTCGCCTGACGCCCTGAACGCCTGCGCGAATATCAGGGCGGATATCAGGTCGAGCCGTCGCGCACGCCCAGCTCTTCGATGGCACGGATCAGGCGGCGGGCTGCCACGCGCTGGCGCGCATCACCATTGTCGCGCGCACGCTGGGCCCAGTCCATCGCTTCCTGGGTGTCCACAGGCCCGCCATAGCCGGCAGCCAGGGCCGATGCCAGCGACAGCATCGCGTCGACATGGTCCTTCTCTGCCGCCTCGCGCCACAGCGCCCGGGCCAGACCCGGATCCTCGTTCATGCCCGACCCATCGGCAGCCATATTGGCCAGAAAGAAAGTGCCGGTTGTCCATTCCGCCTCATGGGCGCGGCGGTAGAGGGCAACGGCCTGTTCCGGGTCGGGCCGGATCCCGGCAATCCCCTGCTCATAGGCCACGCCCAGCGAGATCATCGCCTGCTCGTCACCCGCCTCGACGGCGGCGCGCAGCAATGGAATGGCCCGGCGCGGATCGGCCTCGATGCCATCGAAGCCCCCGAGCAGCACGGCCCCGAGAACGCCACGCGCCCGGTTGCTGCCGAACAGCACGGCCTGCTCGAGCCATGTCCGGGCTGCCTCCGGGTCCTCCTCCAGACCGTCCTCGCCAAACAGGTAGCCAGCGCCGATGAGCAACATGGCAACGCCATCCCCTTCAGCGGCAGCCTGCTCAAGCAGTTCGAGCGCCCGGGCCTCGTCCGGATCACCGATCAGACCGTTCTGGTAGGATATCGCAAGCTGGATCAGGCCGGTGCTGCTGCCGGCTTCAGCGGCCTGGCGCACCAGCGCCAGGCCCTGCTCTACATCCTGAAGGGGGCCCGGTCGGAACAGCAACAGGCTTCCGGCTTCGGCATGGGTATCCAGATCACCCGATGCAATGGCCAGATCGAGCCATGCGCCAGCCCGGTCCATGTTGCGCTCCACCACCTTGCCCTCGGCATAGGCCCAGGCGAGGTCGATCATGGCTGATGGTGAGCCAAGGCTGGCCGCACGCAGCAACAGGTCCATCATGCGAGCTGCATCGCGGGGCGCGCCAAGACCGGCTTCATGGCTGCCAGCCGCGCAGGTCATGGCGCGGGTGTAGCGGGTTTCAAGCAGCCCGGCGCACAGTTCGTACGCTGCCTGCATGTCGACCGCCTGGCCGAAACCGGAAAAATAGGTCCAGGAGAGACCAACGCGGGCCCTGGGAAAGTCGGTGGCACCCGCCGCCTCATACAGCGCCTTGATCCGGGGCATGTCGAGGCGGTCGGGCGTCGCCAGCCAATAGGCCAGGAGCAGCTGTGCCTTGGGGTCCCCGGCGTCCGCGGCCCGCTCGACTTCGGCGACCCGCGCGCCGACGTCTGCCTTGCGGACCAGGAGGTCCGCACTCATCCAGTCCCAGTCGCGGTCGGTCAGGCCCCAGACATCCGCCGGCCCGGGTGCCGCGGCCATGGCAGCCCGCCCCGCCTCCAGGGCAGCGCGGTCGCGCTCCTCGGAAACCGTCACCCTGTCGCGCCGTGGGCGCAGGGAAATGGCCGAATCCGGCGCCGCGGCCGTCGGCGTGCCCGCGGCGGCCACAGTAGCCGCTCCGGCCTGCGCTGCCACCGGTGCCGGAGCTGATACCGTTGCGCGACCTGCAACCTGCGCCAGAACCGCACCCTGCGGCACGACCGACAGCGCCAGCCCGCACAGGGCGGCAGCCCGCACCAAAAGACGGGCTGGAGCACGCTTCCGCACGGCAGCGGGCGATGGGAGAGAAGGGTGGATGGCAGTCATGTTGCGCGTGTCCTGGCACTGGTGCGACACCGCATGGGCCTTTGGTGAGCCTGACGTCCGCACCTGACTAGTGATACGTCTGGCAGTGCCAAGATCAACTGCCTGCCCCCGTGCCTTGCAGCGGCGCCACCACGCGGTTAGAACCGCGCGGTTCGAAGCGCCCAACAGATCTTCGAGGGGGAAATCCATGGCTGGTGATTACGTGCCCGGCGAAATGAACATCGACGACCAACAGGCGACCTACACCGGCTTCATTGCGGCCTCTGTGTGGGGCGGGACGCTGGTGGTGCTGACGGTGCTGCTGCTGACCCTGGTGTTCGCGGCTGGCCAGCCGTTCATGGGCTCGCTGTTCGGCGTGGCCTTCCTCGGGATTGTGGCAGGCATGATGTTCCGGATGGGCGCTGCCTGGTACGTCACGCTGGGGATCCTGACGGTGATCTCGCTGATCGCGGGCGGCATCGCCGCGCTGTTCAGCTGATCAGCCCAGGGCCGGTGGGCCGCCCTGCGGCGGCATAACCAGACTGTCATGACGCGCAAGGCGGGCCCCACGGGTCCGCCTTTCTGCTTGGCGGGTACGGCCGAGCCCTAGCTGCAGCTCCAGAACGGCCCCAGGTCCATGTGGAAATGTCCGGCATGGGCCGCATTCGAGTCAGGTCCGAGCACGACCTTGAACACCTGGCAGGCCTCCTCCTGAGCCAGCCGCAGGAACGTCGCCTGACGGTCGCTCCCGCCCCAGCCTTCGGGCAGCTGCGCGGGCGGGGCGTCCTTGAAGCCGAAGCCGGTAATGTCGATCGCATTGGCGGTGGCATGCTGGCTCGGCATGCCCGAGCGATTGCCGCGCTGGCGGCGGCAATTGTAGGTGCCGATATGGGTGATGGTGTCCAGCTCGGCGCCCATCACCGAGCGGGCCAGCGGCTCCAGACCATGGCGGCGCCAGATCACCATGCCGGCGGCCACGGGACAGCGCATGATCGGCACATTGGGTACAAGGCCCAGCGAGCCGGGGGCCAGCCGCACTGTATCCTCGATCGCACAGAATTCACCCTCGCGCCGGTCCGGCACTTCCTGCCAGGAGAGCCCGGCCTCACGCAGGAAGGCCCGGCAGGCCTGCGGGTCGGCCGACAGGGACGACAGCTTCCACCGCGTCAGCACAGACGGCGGATCGTCCGGGTGCAGGGGCGTCCAGGGCTTGAGGCGGTCGGGCAGGCCGGTCACGGCCAGCGCCGCCAGGACCACCAGCATCAGGGGCAGCCCCAGTGCCAGCGGCCGTCGTGGCCGGTCAGGTGGCTTGGGCAGGGCTTGCTTGCTGGGTCGGCGGCGAGTCATCGGCAGCGGTGGTCACCTTCGAGTGCGGCCAAAACATGACCCTGATGCGGCCCTGCCCGCTTGCCCTTGGCGAGCCGCCCCCATAGAACCAGATCAACACACAGCCGCCGTCCAAGCGCGGCATCAAGCCCCGGGAGCCCTGCCATGAATCTCTCCTTCACTGCCGAGGACCTCGCGTTCCGCGACGAAGTCCGCGCCTTCATCGAGGCCAACTACCCTGCCCGACTGCGCGCGTTCGGCTCGCGCGATGACCTGGGCAAGGAAGACTTCCTGGAGTGGCACCGCATCCTGGGTGCCAAGGGCTGGTCGGCCCCGGCCTGGCCGGTGGAGTATGGCGGCCCCGGCTGGTCGCCCACCCAGCGCTATATCTTCGGCGAGGAGCTGGCCCGGGCCGAAACCGTGCCGGTCCTGCCTTCGGCATCAATATGGTGGGTCCGGTGATCTATACGTGCGGCACCGCCGAACAGAAGGCCCGCTACCTCCCCCCGATCCTCAAGGGCGAGGAATGGTGGTGCCAGGGCTATTCCGAGCCGGGCGCGGGTTCCGACCTTGCCAGCCTCAAGACCCGCGCGGTGCGCGAGGGCGACCACTATATCGTCAACGGCCAGAAGACCTGGACCACGCTGGCGCAGCATGCCGACTGGGGCTTCTTCCTGGTGCGCACCGATCCGGACGCCAAGCCGCAGCAGGGCATCTCGTTCCTGCTGATCGACATGAACACCCCCGGCATCACGGTGCGTCCGATCATCACCATCGACGGCGGCCATGAAGTCAACGAGGTGTGGCTCGAGAACGTGAAGGTGCCGGTCGAGAACCTGGTTGGCCAGGAGAATCAGGGTTGGACCTGCGCCAAGTTCCTGTTGGCGCACGAGCGCTCGGGTATCGCAGGCGTTGCCCGCTCGAAGAAAGGCGTGGAGCGGCTCAAGGCCCTGGCCCGCGCCGAGACCGTGGAAGGCGCCCCGCTGATCGAGGATGCCGACTTCAAGCGCAAGGTGGCCGAGCTCGAGATCGATCTCACCGCCCTGGAAGTCACCGAGCTGCGCACTCTCGCGCGCGAGCAGGCCGGGCGCGGCCCCGGGCCGGAAAGCTCGCTGCTGAAGATCAAGGGCACCGAGATCCAGCAGCGCCTCACCGAACTCGCCCTGGAGGCCGTCGGCTCCTATGGCGCCCCCTCGGTGCGCGGCTTCCGCGACATGGGCGACAATTTCAGCGTCGGTCCCGACCACGCCCACTGGACCGCCCCCAACTACTTCAACATGCGCAAGACCTCGATCTATGGCGGCTCCAACGAGATCCAGCGCAACATCATCGCCAAGATGGTGCTGGGCCTCTAGGCCCGCGATGCGCGACCGTCAGGTCAGGCACCACGCCAGAGCGGGTTGGACTGGGACGGACGGACTGCTGCGCGGCAGCGGTCCGTCCGTTGCTGTGTGGCAGCGGCGCCCAGCGCGTGGAACCTGGCGCCTTGCCAGCCTTGCCAGCACGACCGCCCTCCTCTTGGCCGCCCCGGCCCTGGCGCAGCCCCGGGCCACCGCCCCTGTCGTCCCCGCAACCGAGCCCGTTGCCAGCCCCGAGACGATCATCGTCCGGGCAGACCGGATCACACCGCTCCCCCCGGCCCCCGGTACGCGGGTCCTGACCGGTGCGGAGCTGGTGGAGGCGATACCGGTGCGGCTGGACGGGGTGCTGCGGATCGAGGCGCCAGGAGCGGGCCTGTTCCGCCGCACCGGCTCGCAGGCGGCCAATGCCACCATCCAGGGCCTGTCCCTGCGACCGCTGGCGCCAACCGGTGCAGGCCGGGCCGAAGTGCGGCTGGACGGGGTTCCCCAGAACGACCCGTTCGGGGGCTGGGTGGTGTGGGGGCGGCTCGATCCGCTGTTCTTCGACGGGGTTGAGGTGCGGGCCGGGATCGCGGGTGCAGGCGACGGCCCCTTCGCGCTGACCGGGTCGCTCGACCTGCAGGAAACTCGCGGCAGCGGCCCGGCCCGCGCCCGGCTTTCAGTGGCGGAGGGCAGCACGGTGACGGTATCGGGCCGCCTGCCGGTACGGTTCCCGGTCGCGGCAGGCGGCGGCACGCTGGTGCTGGCCGGGGTGCATGACCGCTCGGACGGCACCGTGCCGGTGGACCCGGCCCAGGCCGGCGCAGCCGACATCCCCGCTGGCCACGAGCTGTCGTCGGTGCTGGCCGTGGCCACCGTGCCGCTGGATCAGGGCGCCGTGCTGTCGGGGCGGATGGCGGTGTTCAGTGACCGGCGCGGCGCCGGACTGGTGGGGGGCGGCAGCTCGACCCGCGGGGCTGATGCCTCGCTGGCGCTGCGGTTCGGAACCGACCGGGTCGAGGGCCGGGTGATCGGCTGGGCGCAGCAGCGGCGCTTTGCCAACCGGACGGTCACAGCCGGTCCGGGCCGCACCGCCACCAGCACCGCCAACGACCAGTTCGACACCCCCGCCAGCGCCATCGGCGTCTCGCTCCTCCTGGCGCCGGTGGGCGCGGGCAGCCCGCAGCTGAGCCTGGAATGGCGCCGAGCCAGCGGCGAGACCCGCGAGCGGTTCCGCTTCCTCGGCCCCGGCCCCACCCGCCAGCGGGTCGCGGGCGGCGCGGCCGATGTGACGAGCCTGTCCGTGACGGTGCCCCCTCAGGCCCTGGCCGGCGGCTGGGCGCTTTCGGGCGCTGTCCGCGCCGATGCCTGGCGCCTGACACAGGGGTCGCGGATCGAGCAGGATCTGGCCACCGGCCTCGACGTGCTGCGCGAGGCTCCCGCCGACCGCGACGGCATCGCCACCTCGGGGCGCCTGATAGCGGCACACCCGGCCAGCGGGATCTGGCTGGGCCTTGGCCGGTCGGTGCGCCTGCCGACACTCAACGAGCTGCACCGGCCGTTCCGGATCGGCAATGACCTGACCGAGGCCAATGCCGGTCTGGCACCCGAACGCCTGGACGGGGTGGAGCTGGGCTGGCGGCGGCCCGCGCAGGGCGAAGGCCTCTCGGGCTCGGTCACGCTGTGGGCGGCGCGGCTGGAGGGGCCGGTGACCAATGTCACGCTGGGAGCGGGGCCCGGCACCTTCCCCCGCGCCGGCTTCCTGCCCGCCGGCAGTGTCTACCGCCAGCGCCTGAATGCCGGTGCCATCGAGGCGGCAGGGATCGAGGCCGCGGCCCGCTGGAGCAGTGCGGGCGGCCTCGTGCTAGCGGGCAGCGTGGCGGCCGGCCGGGCGCGGGTGGACGGCGGTGCGCTGCTGCCGGCCCTCACCGGACTGGAGCCGGCCCAGAGCCCGCAGGTGGCGGCGAGCCTTGCACTCACCGTCCCCTTCGGCCGGGACCGCCTGTGGCAGGCCGATGCCGTGGTACGGGCCGAAGGCCGCCGGTTCGAGGATGACCTCAATACCCGCAGGCTCGACGGCTTCGTGGCAGTCGATCTGCGGCTGTCGCGGCGGACCGGCGCGGCGCAGTGGTTCGTCGCCATCGAGAATGCCGGGGACGCCCGGGTGGAGACCGCCCTGTCAGCCGATGGCGTGGTGTCGCTCGCCGGCCCGCGCCAGCTGCGGGTCGGCGTGATCTGGACCGGCGATTGACCGCAGCTCGTCAGTTCCACACTTGCCCGGCAGGGGGCGGCGGCGGTATGTCTCATCCCATGAGTGGAGCCGCCAGCATGCCGAATCGGATCGAGAACGCCTGCATCGAGCGGGGGTTGCGGATGACCGACCAGCGCCGCGTGATTGCGCGGGTGCTGTCGATGTCGAACGACCACCCCGATGTCGAGGAACTGCATCGCCGCGCCGCCGCCATCGACAAGGGCATCTCCATCGCCACGGTCTACCGCACCGTGCGCCTGCTGGAGGAGGCCGGGATCCTCGAACGGCACGACTTCCGCGATGGTCGCTCGCGCTATGAGGAAACCCCCGACGGGCACCACGATCACCTGATCGACATGAAGACCGGCAAGGTGCTGGAGTTCATCGATCCCGAGATCGAGCGCCTGCAGGAAGAGATCGCCCGCCGCATGGGCTACCGGCTGGTGGACCACCGGCTAGAGCTTTATGGCGTGCCGCTGGACGGCGATTGAGACACCGAACCTGGCCTCCAGGCATGCCGGGAGATCAGCAGGGCGTGGTTGAACCCGGTCCAGAAGCACATGGTGACGGACCCGTCCCGGTTCTCGACCCAGCACCCGGTATAGACCATCCTGCCGCGAAAGCAGCCGCTCTGGCGATGCGGCCATCCACCCAGCCTGACCTCTTCATCGATCAACAGGCCAAGACCCAGCGGGGCAGGCACGTCAGGCAGCCGGGACCAAACGCTGCTGAGGTCTGGCCGCGAAAACCATATATTCTGGTCCTCGCGCCTGAAAGTGACATAGCCGCAGACTGTCACGTCCTGCCCCACAAACCGCTCGGGGTGGCGGAAATGGGTATCGTCCCGCTGCGGGTCGAGGGGCGTGGCACAGGCGGCCACCAACAGCCCGAGCATGACGGTCCAGAACCCGCCCGGACCGGTCAGGCGGGTGTATCGGACCAGCCGGGCGAATGTTTGGGAGGCAGTCAACGGCAGTCCCGGGTCCATCACGCAATCCGAAGAGACGATCGG
>JAIXTH010000074.1 GCA_027484265.1 Alphaproteobacteria bacterium | reverse complement strand
CTCGCAGGACCCGGTGCCGGGCCAGACCGGGAAAGTGGGCGTGAATTATGGCTTTGACCGGGTGCGGTTCATCGCGCCGGTGCCAGTGGGGTCGCGGGTGCGCGGTGTGTTCCACGATGGCGGCAGCGAACCGGCGGGCCCGGGCCGGGTCCGCAGCCGGATGGTGTGCACGATCGAGATCGAGGGCGAGCCGAGGCCAGCGGTCACCGCCGAATGGCTGGGGCTGGAGATTGCGCTGGAGGCGACTGCCGCCCGTGCCTGACGCCGCCACCCTGATCCGGTTCGCCATCACCGCCTTCCTGCTGGAGCTGACACCCGGCCCCAACATGGCGTTCCTGATCACGCTGGCGGCCGTGCAGGGCCGGGCGGCCGGGCTGGCGATGGTGGCCGGCATTGCACTGGGCCTCGCCCTGGTTGGCCTCGCGGCGGCCTTTGGCCTGGCAGCGATTGCCGCCGCGGAGCCGCTGGTGATGCAGGGCCTGACCCTGGCCGGAGTGGCCTATCTGGTGTGGCTGGCCTGGGAGGCATGGCGCGATGCCGATGCGGCCGAGGAGGACGGGGCCGGCGCACAACGGCCCGCCGGCGCCTGGTTCGGGCGTGGCCTGATCGTCAATCTGCTCAATCCCAAGGCGGCTGTGTTCTATCTCACGGTCCTGCCCGCCGCGATCGGACCGCAGGCCAGCGCCGACGCCAGGTCGCTCGGACCCGTGCTGCTGCTGACCGCGCTGGCGGTGGCCATTGCAACAGGTGTGCATCTGGCCATCGCGCTGCTGGCAGGCACGATCCACGGCCTGATGGCCGACCGGGCCCGGCTGGCACTGGCGCGGCGCGGGATGGCGCTGGCGGTGCTGGCGGTGGCGGTGTGGTTCGGGGTCACGGCGCTGTGAGCCGCGCCAGCCGCAGGTCTGGTCCATGGGGCTGGAAAATGGTGGGCGCGACAGGGATTGAACCTGTGACCCCCTCGGTGTGAACGAGGTGCTCTCCCGCTGAGCTACGCGCCCTGCCTGCGCGGCAGGTCCTGGACGGATGCCGACGGCAAGGCGCGCCGTATGCTAGCCCGCGCCGGTCCGGTCAAGCCGGAACACTCAGCCCGGTTGCAGTTTGGCTGGCACCGGTCAGGTCGCAGCCCGCTGCCAGCGGCGCATCTGGCGCCCCTCGCAGCCGCGCAGCTGGGTGTCATACTGGGCCGCCTGGCTCTGCACCCGGTTCGCGACCTCCAGCAGCCAGCCCTTGGACTGGTGGGTGCGGCGCTGCCAGCCGGAGGGGCCTTCATGATAGGCCAGATAAAGGTTGCGCACGTCACTCTTGGCGATGCCGGTCTGGCGCGAGATCCGGTCGAGATACCAGCCGATGAAATCGGCCGAATCCTCGAAGTCCTTGCGGCTGGCCCGGCCGCGCGCCTCGACATACTCCCGCCAGGTCCCGTCCAGTGCCTGCGAGAAGCCCAGCGCGCTCGACCGCAGCCGGCCATTGGAGTCGCGGGGGCGGGCATCGCGGCGGAAGCCGCTTTCCTGACGCATGAAGGCCAGGATGGTGCCGGGGCTCACGCCCCACTCGCGGGCGGCGTCGAAGACATGGTCTTCCCAGCTGCCGCGATGGTCGAGAATGGCGCAGGCGTTGGCCTGGTTGGGCGGCGGCGCAGCGGTCGCGCAGGCACCCAGCAGCGCCAGGGCGGCCAGTGCAGCCAGGCTGCGGATGGCTGTGGGGCGGTATGGAATGGTGGCGGTCATGGCCCCACCATCGCACAATCCCGTTTCCAGACGTTGAATCCCGCCACCCACACACTGGTTGCGGGCTGGCTTTGTGACGAAAAGGCTGGAGCGCAGCTGCTTGCAGCTGCGCCGGGCGAAGCCCGATCACGCCAGAGTATCGTGTAGCCCGCAGCGTCGCTTCGCGCCGCTGGCGCAGCTGCCAGCAGCTGCGCCAGCTGACCTGAACAGTCAGTTCGATTGGCGGCGCAGGAAGGCCGGGATCTGCACGTCGTCATCCAGGCCGTCGAACAGGCCGCCCTTGGCGCTGTTGCCGGTGCGCACATCGCCTTCATCCTCGTCGTCCAGCGGACGGGCGGGCGCCTTGGAGCGGGAGAAGATGGCAGTGAAGGGCGATCCGGGGGCGCGGGCGGCCGGGCGGGCCGGTTCAGCCGGGCGGGGACGCTCCACCGGACGTTCCATGGAGCGTTCCATGCTGCGCTCGGCAGGCTGCTGCACCGGCTGGGTGGTGCGCATGAACTCGCTGCGCCGCTCCATCGCCGCTTCGTGGACGGCGCGGGCCGGGGCTGGTTCGGCATAGTCCGGCTCGGCGGGGGCAGCCGGCTGCTGCATCACGGGCGCCGGCTGGCGCACCACATAGGCCGGGTTGGAGGCGGCCGGGACGGTAGCGGGCTGGGGATTGTGGATCACCGGCTCGCGCTGGGTGGCACCGACGCGCACGACCTGCGGCTGGCCCGCAGGGGCCTGCTGGGCAGCGGTCTGCATGGGCTGGTGCGGGGCAGCCGGCATCTGGCGGGGCGTGAAGACGCCGGCACGCGCCGCTTGCGGCTGCTCCTGAGCCATGACTTCGGCGTCGATGCCGGTGGCCACCACCGACACCCGCACGGTGCCTTCCAGCGAGGCATCAAGAGCCGAGCCGATGATGATGTTGGCGTCCGGATCCACCTGCTCGCGGATGTGATTGGCGGCCTCGTCGATCTCGAACAGGGTGAGGTCGGCGCCGCCGGTGATGTTGATCAGCACGCCGCGGGCGCCCTTCAGCGAGATGTCTTCCAGCAGCGGGTTGTTGATCGCGGCGGTGGCGGCGGTCATGGCGCGGCGGTCACCGGTGGCCTCGCCAGTGCCCATCATCGCCTTGCCCATCTCGCTCATCACCGAACGCACGTCGGCGAAGTCGAGATTGATCAGGCCGGGGTTGACCATCAGGTCAGTGATCGAGCGCACACCCGAATGCAGCACCTGGTCGGCCATGGTGAAGGCGGCCTGGAATGTCGTGCGTTCGTTGGCGACCCGGAACAGGTTCTGGTTCGGGATCACGATCAGGGTATCGACGTGCTTCTGCAGCTCGGCGAGGCCTGCGTCTGCCATCCGCATCCGGCGCGAGCCCTCGAAGTGGAACGGCTTGGTCACCACCGCCACTGTCAGGATGCCCTTCTCCTTGGCAGCCCGTGCGATCACCGGCGCAGCCCCCGTGCCGGTACCGCCACCCATGCCGGCAGTGATGAACACCATGTTGGCATCGCCCAGCTGCTCCAGCAGCTCGGCCTGGCTCTCCTCGGCAGCGGCCATGCCCACCTGCGGCTGGGCACCGGCGCCGAGCCCTTGGGTGGTGTTGTTGCCGATCTGGATCCGGCGCTCGGCCTTGGAGCGGGCCAGAGCCTGGGCATCGGTGTTGGCCACCACGAACTCGACCCCCTGCAGGCCGGTTTCGATCATGTTGTTGACGGCATTGCCGCCGGCACCGCCGACGCCGAACACGATGATCCGGGGAACAATGTCGTTGAAATCGAGCGCGTTGAGGCGAATGGCCATAAGGAGAACTCCGGTCCGGGCGGCGGGTTTGGTTGCCCATTCGTGAACCGAAGTCCTTAAGCGCCTCTTAACACGCCCGGCAGTTTTCACCGGGCACGGCAAAAAATGCCCGCAACACCGGCCAGTAGTGCCTGGAGCAACTGTGCTGCCCCGAAGCCTGCCGCCTACCCGGCCTGACCGACTGGCGGAGACATCTTGCTCATTTCACCTGCATGCAGCTGTCGTCGCGGCGCACGGCGTCAGCGCGCCCGAAGGCATCCGGGTCCGGCGCCAGACGCCGGACCAGCACCAGTGCCTTGCTGGAGGGTACCGAGACGGTGATCTCGCCGGGCCGTGCCGCCACGGGCGAACGCGGCCCCACGATCAGCAGTCGCAGCCCGTCGGCGCCCATCTCGCGGTCATTGCGGACGAAGACCGCATCGGTGTTGGCGCCATAGATGGCCACACTGGCATAGGAGCCGGCCGCGTCGCGATTGAAGGCAAAGCGCACCGGCCCGTCGGTCAGGTCGAGGGCACAGGTGGAATAGGCGAGGTCTGGCGAGGAGCGGACAATCTGCTGGCTGCTGGCCGTGACCAGCGGGGCGTGAAACAGCTTGTTCCAGCCTCCCGCCTGCTCGGCGACCCGCTCCATGGCCACACCCATGATCACCCGCGGCACCAGGCCGATGGCCACCAGATGGCCGACCCCTGCGGCGGCCAGCGCCGCGCAAGCCAGAAGAATCCAGTGCCTCATGGCGTGCCCCCCGGTGCTGCCGGGGCAGTTTCGGTCGCGCAGGCCACACGCTCCACCCGGGGCAGGGCAAGGCGGGCCAGCGCCGCATCGTCCGACGGCTTGGGATTGTACAGCCGCACCATCAGGATGGGAGCCGTGGCGCCTGCCGTGGACAGCCACAGGCCGCCTCCCGCAGGGCGGGTGGGGCCCAGGGTAGCCTGCCATGGGCCTCCCCCGGCCCGGGTGACATCAATGGAGTGCGCCTTGTCATCATTGCGCACCAGCATCTGGTCGGCACCATAGACCGTGACCGACCACCAGCGGGTCTGCAAGGGACCACCCGAAACCGCATAGGTGCAGGCCGGATCGAGCGGCTGGCCTGCCTCGTCGGCAGTCCGGTCGAAATAGACGGTTTCGGAACGCGGCAGCGCCAGAAGCCCCACCCGTGCCACCCGCGCCCGTACCCAGGGCCCGGCCGCCGCTGCACCGACCGTCAGGTCGGTGGACCAACGACCGGCATCCAGCCGGCCGGCCCCGCCTGCGGCAATGGCACCGCCCGAGACAGCCACCGCCGACGCGGCCCCGGCCACAAGTCCGAACCCGACAGCCAGCAGCCAAGGCCACACCGGACCGCGGCGTTGGTGCCTGCGGGGCGGGGTTGCGGCGGAAGCGGCCGGGTCTGGAGCCGGATCCGGGGCCGGGGTCAGTGTGTCCTGCATGCCCGTGCGGTCGCCCGCCGCGTCCGCGCTGTCAAGACGGTGCGGTGTTGTGGCATCGACGGGACCGCCGCGGATGCACTGGATCGGGCCGACGTTCTGAAGGGCACGGTCCGGCCAGGTGGCGGCCAGCGCAGACGGCTGCCCCGGTCAGCGACCGCCCGTGCTAGCGCTCGCAGCGCTGGAAGACGCGGCCGGGGGTGCCGTCGGTGGCACGGCCATCGGCGACCAGCACATAGGGGGCCTGGCCCGGCAGCCTGCCTTCGAAGCGCCACTCCTGCATCCGGCCGTCATCCAGAACCCGGTAGACCTCGAAGGTCTGGTTGCAGCCGACCGGCGCGCACACCCGGGTCTCGACCTGGATGTCGGCGCCCTGACGGGTGGCCGAGACCAGTTCCAGCCGCTCGCCGGCGCCCGGGCTGCCGGAGCCCACCTCGACCTCGCCCCGCGGCGCAAACACGAAGGTCTGGAAATTGCCGGCGCGCTCGCACGGACCGGTGCGCCACACACCGCGGGCCAGATACTGGCTGGCGGCGGTGTCGGTGCGTGCGGGCCCGGTCATCGGGCCATAGGAGGGACGCGGTGGCGCATCGGTCGTTGCAGCGGCCAGAACCGGACTGTCCGTGCCGCGCAGGCTTCCCAGGGCCGGCGGCTGTGTGCCCGCTGGCGCGCTTGTGCCGGCCTGCCCGGCCGGCCGCGTCTGCGCCCCTGCATCCTGCGCCGGGCCCAGCGCCAGGCAGACCAGCAGGGCCACGGCAGACATCGGTCCTGCGGCACCGAGCGGCGCGTGCGGACCGCGCAGCCGGAGCGGGCGGAGCGGGCGGACATCGGGCGGAACAGGCGGCAGCGACATTGACATGCCTCCAGGGTGCACCGGCCTGCGTTGACACGGGATGAACGCCGGGTCTTGCGCCCGTCCGGGGCGGATCTGTTTCGCTGGGTCCAGCATTTGCTGGCGGCCGCTCCCTTTCCGTTGGGCACCGGGACGGCTAGTCTTGCCACCGATGCCGCGCCGTCCCGATCCGCTTGAAGCCGCCCGCCGGGCCGTGGCCGCGACTGCGCGGTCGCAGACCCTGCTCGATGCAGCCCGGGCCTGGTGGCCGGGGCTGCTGGTCCTCTTGGCCGGCGGTGCAGCAGCGCGTTTCGTGACCCCGCTGGGCCCGGTTGTGCAGAGCCTGTCGGCATTCGCGACCCTGGCACTGGCTGCCGTGCTGGTGTGGCGCGGCGTGCAGCGGTTCCATCCGATGGACGCGCGCGCCGCCCGCGCCCGGCTCGAGCTGCGCGCCGGTGTAGCCGAACTGGCGCCGCTGTCGGCGCTGGATGACCGGCCCGCAGCCGGCCAGGACGCCGGCCTGTGGCAGCTGCATCAGGCCCGTGTGATCGCAGGCGCCAGCGCCCTCACCCGGCCAGCCCTCCCGCACTGGCGCCCCCTCGACGCTGCGGGCCTGGTGGCAGCCGTGGCACTGGCCGGCCTGGCCGCGCTCGACCCGCGAGCAGCCCTGGCCGGCCTCAGACCGGACCTGTCGCCGCTGGCCGGGGACGGGCCGATGGCGGTCGAGGTGTGGGCCGATCCTCCGGCGGTGCTGGAGATGCCGCCCATCCGCCTGGACCCTGCGGTGCGCGACCTGCGGCTGCCGGAGGGTTCCACCATCCGGGCGACGCTGGATGGTCCGCGTGGGGCGCCGGTGCTGCGGCTGCCGGGAAGCCAGATCAGGATGCAGCGCGGCAGCACAGGCGCGTGGACCGGCCGGGGCATCCTGTCACGGTCCGGACGGATCGCACTCGAGCGG
The DNA here is from genome assembly GCA_027484265.1 of Alphaproteobacteria bacterium. Classification (GTDB taxonomy): domain Bacteria; phylum Pseudomonadota; class Alphaproteobacteria; order Caulobacterales; family Aquidulcibacteraceae; genus JAIXTH01. Next base: position 601 of record JAIXTH010000074.1, on the reverse strand, counting down.
CTCGGGACCCGGGCGGTCTGGCAGGTGACAGCCGTGCCCGATGCCCCGCCGGTCATCACCCGCATCGAGCAGCCCGTGCTGGATCCGCGCGGGCGCATCCTGCTGAACTTCGATGCCAGCGACGACCATGCCATCAAGCAGGCGTTCCTGGTGGCAAGGCCCCTGGCCCCGCCCGACGGGCTGAAGGGCGCAGCGCCGCTGGCCTGGCCCCTGCCCTTGCCGCCGGACACCGACGGCCAGGGCCTGCAGATCGCGGCCGATGTCGCCGCGCACCCCTATGCAGGACTGGCGACAGAGCTGTGGGTGGAAGTGCGCGATGCTTCCGGCGGGGTCGGCCGGTCGCAGCGGTTCCGCCTGCCGCTGCCCGAGCCGGGGCTGGGCAGTGACCTTGCCCGGTCGATCCAGGAAGTGCGCATTGCGGTTCTTCGCGAGATGCGTGGCTACCGGTTTGTGATCCCCGACCGCGTGATCCTGAACGAGCCGGACACCGGGCTGCCGGTCACGCTGGTGCTGGACCGACCGGTCGAGGGTGCTCCGCCGGGCGTGCACCGGGCGATTGCGCTGCTGGAGGGGCTGGCGATCCTGCCCGACCTGTCGGCCT